>JAFZQE010000048.1 GCA_017552325.1 Oscillospiraceae bacterium | reverse complement strand
TTCGAAGCCCTCGCGCAGCAGGGCGGTATAGTCCTCTCCCAGGACGGCCAGCGCCTCGAGCACGGTCTTTTTGGCCTCCTCATAGGGGATGGTCTTCGCCGCGTCGGCGATGATGGGCGTGTACACGTCGTACATGTGCAGCTCATCCACGCTGAGGAGCTTCTTGCGCAGCGCGACATAGCGGTACATCTTGTCGAGATTGCCGTGCACGGCCTCGATCAGATTGGTATAGACCGCCACGGGGACCTCGTTGCCGTCCAGCGCGGCCTCCAGCGTGCTCTGATAGCCGCGGGCCTCGGAGAAGAAGCGCAGCTGCTTGAACTGGGCGTCCAGCGTGGCGGCGAGTGTGTTGCGGACGCCGCCCAGCACCTTGTAATACTGCTCAAAGGCACTGCGGCGCAGGACACGGTCGCTGCTCTCCATCAGCGGGATGAAGGAGCCGTCGGTCAGCGCGTGGCTGACGCCGTCCTTGTCCACCGCGTCGGGGAACTGGAGATCGGCGTCGCGCAGGATGCCGCTGATGTTGTCGGGACCCTGAGCCATCTCGCCGGCGGCGGCCAGCAGCTTCTCCTCGGCGGGAGACAGAATGTGGGCCTTGCGGCGGCGGATCTCGTACAGGGGGCGGCGGTAGGTCTCGAGCTCCGGCTGGGCGATATAGAAGAGGTTCAGCCGGTCGTCGTCGATCGCCATGATCTCCGGGGCGGCAAAGGCCGCGGCGCTGGAGACGGCCACGACGGTGGACATCGCCTTGCCGCGCAGATCCTGATAGACGCCGTTGGCGGTGTCCTGATCGTTCTTGCAGGAGGCGTAACAGTAGAGATTCTCCAGGCGCACTTCCATCTCGTCCTGCAGGCGGAAGAAGGCCAGCAGGCTCTCCGCGCTCTCGCCGAGGCGGCCGCGGAAGGCCAGCACGCGCTCCGGCAGCGCCTTGAGCGCCTCATACTCCTTGAGCCAGGCCTCGTCGCTTTCAAAGATGTCGCCCAGATTCCAGGTGAATTCCTCGGGCACCTGGTCCCGCGGCAGAATGGTTTTGGGATCCATAGGTTCTTCCTCCGTTCTTTTCATTCGGTGGTTTGAGTATAGCACAAGCCGCGCCTTCCCGCAAGGCGCAAAACTTTGCCGCGGCACGCGGCTGGCTCTTGCAAAACGGTCGAAGCGTGGTAGAATGAAAGTGTTCCCCGCAGATCTTTGTTCCGGGAGAGAGTGCCATGAAGCTGCTGAAAACCGCACTGTCCGCCGCGATCGTCCTCTGCCTGCTGCTGAGCGTGCTGCCCGCCGCCTCCGCCCTGGAGGCTGACGAGCGCTTTGACGGCAAGAGCTGGCTGGAGGTCGTGGAGGAATTCAACGAGCGCCTGTCGATCCGGCCGCAGAACGTGACCTACGGCTACCGCAACACCGTCACCGGCGAGGAGCACTTCTACAACGGCGACACCTATATGGTCTCCGGCAGCATGTACAAGGTCCCGCTGAACATGGTCGTGGCCGAACAGGTCTACAACGGCGAGATCGACTGGGATACCCAATTCGGCGGCTACACCTACAAAAAGCTGCAGGAGGGCAGCATCATCCACTCCGACAACGACTACGCCAGGATCCTCTGGCAGCATGTCGGAAACGGCGCCTACCGTACCTACCGGCGCATCATCGCCCCGCTCATGGGCGAGGATCCGGATACCGTGGATCCCAAGTTCTACGAGAACAACTTCACGACTTCGCGGCAGATGATCTGCTGCCTCAACGAGCTCTATACCAATTCCGAGCGCTACCCCGGCGTCATCGACTGCATGAAGAAGGCCGAGCCGCACGAGTATTTCCGCCGCAGCGAGAACCGCTTCGAGATCGCCCACAAATACGGCTTTCTGGAGGACGCCGCCGGATTGCATATGAACGACTGCGCCATCGTCTGGACGGACGAGCCGATCCTGATCGTCTGCTTCACGACCGGGCAGTTCAACGCCTACGACGTGCTGGCCCAGTACTGCACGCTGATGTGCGACTACGCGCAGTACACCACCGCCCACCGCGAGGCGGCCGAGGGCGCGCTGGACGCGGCGCTGGCCGATCTGGCTCTGCCCGCCTTCGCGCGGCAGCGGGAGGAGGCCCTGCCCGAGCCGGAGGCGACACCCGACCCTGCGCCCACGCCGGAGCCTGCCCCCGAGCCCGAGGAGGCACCGGCGCGTATCTCTCCGCTGCTGTTTGCGGCGCTGGCCCTGTTGGGCGGCGGGTTGTTCCTGCTCTGCGCCGTCGGGCGGCACTACGGCTTTCGAACCCGGAAGCGGGTCTTTGCCTTCCTCATGTCCGTTCCTCTCGCGCTGACCGCGATCGCCGTCGCCGCCGTCGACCGTTCTCCCCCCGCCCGCGTCGGGACGGAGGGCGCGACAGAGCCGATGGCGCCAGCGATCTCACTCTTCTCCCACCCCGATCCGCAGGAGACCGTGATGGCCTTTTTCGACGCGCTGGAGCTGCAGGATTACGAGAAGTTCTACTCGCTGCTCGACGGCTACAGCAGCCTCGGCCTGGAGGACAGGCCGGAGGACGCAGCCGGCCGCATGGTGCTCGGCGCGCTGCGCGACAGCTACTCCTACCGTTTGGAGGGCGAGAGCCGTGTCAGCGGCGATCTGGCCGAGCAGGACGTGTATCTGCGCTCGCTTGATCTCAAGGCGGTCGAGAAGGCCCTGCAGGAGAGCGCGCGGGCGCATCTGGAGCAGATCGCCTCCGAGCGCGCGTATCAGGAGCTCTGCGACGAGAACGGCTACTACCTGCCCGCCGTCGTGCAGGAGGCCTGCGACGCGGCCACGGCCGAGCTGCTGGGCAGGATCTCGGATTTCTACGCCGACCATGAGCTGACGCTGCAGCTCATCTACAGCGGCGGCTGGTTCGTCCGCGGCGACGAGGCGCTGGTCTCCGCCGTGCAGGGTCTCGGCTGATCGAATCTATTGACTCTATCGAATATGATAATCGCCCGGGAGGACTCTCCCGGGCGATCGTTTTTCGTTTTCTCTTTCAAAAGGCGTGGATGACGCCGAAGGTCACGCCGGTTATGATGGCCGCGGCGATGCAGACGCCGATGAAGATGGCGGGGATCGCATCTCTCAGGCGCAGGTTCAGAAAGGCCGCCACCAGCGCCCCGGTCCAGGCGCCGGTCCCGGGCAGCGGGATCGCCACCAGGATGATCAGCCCCCAGAAGCCGTAGCGGCGCACGGTCTCGCCCTTGGTGTCCGCCTTCCTCTCCATCCTTGTGATAAAGCCGTCCATCGCGGCCCAATGCCTCCGCAGCCAGGCGAAGATCCGGCGGATGTAGACGATGATGAAGGGGGTTGGGAACATGTTCCCCAGGATCGCGGCGGTCAGCGCCAGCGGGTAGGCCAGGCCCTGCGCGATGCCGTAGGGCAGGCCCAGGCGCAGCTCCACCACCGGGACCATGGAGATCGCGAAGGTGCTTATGAACTTTCCGAAGACCGTTTCGGTCAGCCAGTCGATCATTCCCGTTCTCCAAACACAGATTTGCCTAGATAGTATACCATACGGCAGCACCCTTGACAAGCGCGGCAGGTCTTAAAAAGTGTTAAGAAACGCCGACTCCCCGGATCGAACGATCCGGGGAGTCGCTTATTCAGCGTCTGCGGCCGCGGGAGCGGCGTTCCGCATAGAGGCGGTTGTCCGCGATGCGGCTGTCCGCTTCCTGCAGGAACTTCTTCAGACGATCCTCAAAATCCGGGTCGGCGCCGGGGCCGTCGGCCTCCGTGCGCTGCGGTGCGGGCGCGCTCGGTCTCGGCGCGCTGCGGCGCG
>JAFZQE010000047.1 GCA_017552325.1 Oscillospiraceae bacterium | reverse complement strand
AGCCGACCGACGAGCCGCAGCCGACCGACGAGCCGCAGCCGACCGACGAGCCGCAGCCGACCGACGAGCCGCAGCCGACCGACGAGCCGCAGCCGACCGACGAGCCGCAGCCGACCGACGAGCCGCAGCCCACTGACGAGCCGCAGCCTACTGCGGAACCGACTCCCGAGCCGACTCCCGAGCCGACTCCCACCCCGGCCCCGACCAAGACTCCCGTGACCCCGACCACCGGCTTTGGTGAGAATCAGACCCTGTACCTCGTCATCATGCTGGCGGCCCTGACGCTCGGCGTCATCACCTTCGTGATGATCCGCAAGGGCAGCAAGGACAAGGCCTGAGTAAAATCCTGACAAAAAAGCTCCGTCCGATAAGGACGGAGCTTTTTTGTACAGAAGAAAAAGTCATGCGGCGAAGGGAAGACCCGAAAGGGGACGGGGAGGCCCCTCTCGCGTTCAATCTTTGCTGAAAGGATACTTTCCGCGGAAATTTCCTTTCAGCAGCTCAAGCTGTCAACAGATGTGAGCTCCGTCTTTTCAGACGGAGCTTTTTCTTCTTGACAAAATACCCCCAGGGGGTATATTCTGCAGATGAAAAGGAGATGATCGTATGCCGGACTGCTGCGGCGCACGCATCAAAAAACGCAGCGAGGAGGAATACCGCTCGCTGACCAACCGCCTCAACCGCATCGAGGGGCAGATCCGCGGCCTGCGCGGCATGCTCGAGCGCGACGCCTACTGCCCGGATATCCTGGCGCAGACGGCCGCCGCGACCGCCGCGCTCAACGCCTTCGGGCGCGAGCTCCTGGCCAGCCATGTCCGCAGCTGCGTCGTGGAGGATATCCGCGCCGGGAAGGACGAGACCGTGGACGAGCTGCTGGACACCCTGCAGAAGCTCCTGCGCTGAGGAGGTGCGGCATGGAACAGTATCTTGTGACGGGCATGAGCTGCGCGGCCTGTTCGGCGCGCGTGGAAAAGGCGGTCGGCGCAGTGCCCGGCGTGAACGAATGCGCCGTCAGCCTGCTGACCAATTCGATGAGCGTCGAGGGTACGGCTTCGCCGGAGGCTGTGATCGCCGCGGTCGAGGCCGCAGGCTACGGCGCGTCCGTCAAGGGCGCGGAAAAGGGCCCGGCTTTCCGGGAGGAAGATGCTCTCGAGGACCGCGAAACGCCCCGCCTGCGCCGAAGGCTGCTCGCCTCGCTCGGCTTTCTGCTCGTTCTGATGTATATCTCGATGGGGCACCACATGTGGGGCTGGCCGCTGCCGGGCTTCCTGGCGCGGGATCACGTCGCCATGGGCATGGCGCAGCTGCTGCTGTCGGCCGTCGTCATGGTCGTCAACCAGCGCTTTTTCATCAGCGGCACGCGCGCTGCGCTCCACGGCGCGCCCAATATGGACACGCTGGTCTCGATGGGCTCGGCCGCCGCTTTCATTTACAGCGTCTACGCGCTCTTTGCGATGAGCGCGGCGCAGCTCGAGGGCGGGAGCGAGGCCGCAGCCCCCTGGATGAACGAGTTTTACTTCGAGTCCGCGGCGATGATCCTCACGCTGATCACCGTCGGCAAAATGCTCGAGGCTCGCGCCAAGGGCAAAACGACCGACGCGCTCAAAAGCCTGATGAAGCTCGCGCCCGATACGGCGACCGTGCTGCGCGGCGGCGTCGAGACCGTCGTTCCCGCGGCCGAGATCCGTAAGGGCGACGTGTTCATCGTCCATCCCGGCGAGCGCATCCCGGTGGACGGGACCGTGCTCGAGGGCAGCAGCGCGGTGGACGAGTCCGCGCTGACCGGCGAGAGCATTCCGGTCGACAAGGCGCAGGGCGACGCGGTCTCCGCGGCCACGGTCAATCAGAACGGCTTCCTGCGCTGCGAGGCGACGCGCGTCGGCGAGGACACGACCCTCAGCCAGATCGTCCGTATGGTCAGCGAGGCGGCCGCTACCAAGGCGCCGATCGCCAAGGTCGCCGACAAGGTCTCCGGGATCTTCGTCCCGACCGTGATCGCCATCGCGTTTGTGACGACCGTGATCTGGCTGCTGCTAGGCCGCGAGCTCGGCTTTGCGCTCGGCCGCGGGATCTCGGTCCTCGTCATCAGCTGCCCCTGCGCGCTCGGCCTGGCGACGCCCGTCGCCATCATGGTCGGCAGCGGCGTCGGCGCGAAACATGGCGTCCTCTTCAAGACCGCCGCCTCGCTCGAGGCCGCCGGCCGGATCGAGACCGTCGCCCTTGACAAGACCGGCACCGTGACCGAAGGGCGGCCGCGCGTGACCGATCTGCTGCCCGCTGAGGGGGAGAGCGAGGAGAGCTTCCTGCGCCTGGCCGCGGCGCTCGAGAGCAAGAGCGAGCACCCGCTGGCCCGCGCCGTGATGGAGCTGGCCGCGGAGCGCCGGATCGAAGCCCCGGAGGCGGCCGGATTCACCGCCCTGCCGGGACAGGGGCTGAGCGCCGAGCTCGGCGGCCGTCGTCTGATCGGCGGCAGCCTGCGCTTCGTCTCGCAGCAGGCGGCGATCCCGCCCGAGGCGTTCAAAGCGGCAGAAGCCCTGGCCGAACAGGGTAAAACCCCGCTCTGCTTCGCCGAGGACGGGGTCTACAGGGGCTGCATCGCCGTGGCAGACACGCTCAAGACCGAGAGCCCGGAGGCGATCCGCGAGCTGAAGAACATGGGCGTCCGCGTCGTACTGCTGACCGGCGACAACGAGCGCACCGCCCGAGCCATCGGCGCGCAGGCGGGCGTGGACGAGGTGATCGCCGGCGTGCTGCCGGAGGGGAAGGAGAGCGTGATCCGCCGCCTGTCCGGGGAAGGACGGACCGCGATGGTCGGCGACGGCATCAACGACGCCCCGGCGCTGACGCGGGCCGAGCTCGGAGTCGCCATCGGCGCGGGGACGGACGTGGCGATCGACGCGGCGGACGTGGTGCTGGTCAACAGCCGCCTCAGCGACGTGCCGGCGGCCATCCGACTGGGCCGCGCCGTGCTGCGCAACATCCACGAGAACCTGTTCTGGGCTTTCATTTACAACAGCATCGGCATTCCGATCGCGGCGGGCGTGTTCAGCGGCCTTGGACTGACGCTCAGCCCCATGCTCGGCGCGGCGGCGATGAGCCTGTCGAGCTTCTGCGTGGTCTCGAACGCCCTGCGTCTGAACCTGCTGCGCATCCACGATCCGTCCCGCGACCGCATGATACGGAAAAAAGCAAAATTTTCAGATAACAAGGAGGAAAAAACCATGACGAAGACCATGAAGATCGAGGGCATGATGTGCCCGCACTGCGAGGCCCGCGTGAGAAAGGCGCTGGAGGCCGTTCCCGGTGTGGAGAGCGCCGAAGTCAGCCATGTGAGCGGCACGGCGGTCGTCACGCTGAACGCGCCCGTGGAAGGCGAGACTCTGCGCGCCGCCGTCGAGGCCCAGGACTACGAGGTCAAGAGCGTCGACTGAGCGGCCGGGCCACGGACAGGGGGACGGACGCGTCCCCCTGCGCCGCGCATTGTTCACAAAAATGTCTTGAAGCGCCTTCGGCCCCTATGTTACAATCAGAGCAATCAACGAACAGAGCAATCAACGAACAAGGTCGAAGGTTTCGGCATGAAAAGTATCTATCTTCGAAATTTTGCCGTTACGGCGGCGCTGGTCACTATCTGCTTTCTGGTGATCGGCTTCTCTATTTTCGGGATCGGCAGATCCTTAGTCATTGAGGAATACAAGACGAGAATGGAGAGCTGCGCAGACGAGGCCGCCCGCGCGGCCGAAGCGATCTCCCAGAAGGAGGAGTTGTCCGGCTGGACGATGCGGATGAACCTGAGCACCCTGGGCAGCAGCACCGGCAATCACGTCTTTCTGACGGACGCGGAGGGCCTCGTCGTCTCCTGCTCCGACCGCGCCATGCGCTGCGAGCACATCGGTCAGTCGGTGTGCGGCGAGTTTTTTGAACAGCTGCAGCAGGAGGGACAGGCCGAAGGGCTCAGCGACCTGGGCGGCTTTTACGCCAAGGACCGCTTTGTCGTGGCGCGGACGATTACCGCGCAGGACGGCGAGCGCCGGGGCTTTGTTTTCGTCAGCTACGCGATGGACAAGATCTATGACGCCTGGTCGACCTTCCTGAGCATGACGGCGGCCGTCGCGCTGCTGGTGCTGATCATCGCGCTTGTGATGAGCCTTCTGTATTCCAAGCGCATGTCCAGGCCGCTCGACGCCATGGCCGAGGCCTCGCGCAAGTTTGCCCGCGGCGATTTTTCCGTCCGCGTCAAACAGGAGGACGATCCGACCGACGAGATGGGCGCGCTGATCGAGTCCTTCAACAAAATGGCAGACTCGCTGGAGAGCGCCGAGGCGCGCCGCAGCGAGTTCATCGCCAACATCTCCCACGAACTGCGCACCCCGATGACGACGATCGCCGGCTTTGCCGACGGTATCCTGGACGGGACGATCCCGCACGAGGAGGAGGACAAGTACCTGCGCTCGATCCGGGACGAGACCCGCCGTCTGAGCCGCCTCGTGCGCGAGATGCTGGATCTGTCCCAGATGAAGAGCCGCCTGTCCGATCCGGCGCGGCGGCAGGTCTTCGATCTGACGGAGCTGATCTGTCAGACGATGCTCTCCTTCGAGGAGCGCGCCGGCAAAAAGAACCTGGACGTCGATCCGCAGCTCCCGGACGACCCGATCATGGTCGTCGCCGACCGGGACGCGATCACCCAGGTCGTCTACAATCTGATCGACAACGCCGTGAAATTTGCCCGGGAGGGCAGCTGCATCGTCATCCGGCTGTACAAGGAAGACGGCAAGGCCTATGTCTCGGTCAGGGACGAGGGCGAGACCATCCCGCCGGAGGATCTGCCCTTTATTTTCGACCGCTTCCACAAGTCCGACCGCTCGCGCAGCCTGGACAAGGACGGGGTCGGCCTGGGTCTGTATCTGGTCAAGGCCATCATCAACAGCCACGACGAGGATATCGCGGTAAAAAGCGCCGACGGCGTGACGGAATTCGTCTTTACGCTGAGCCTGGCGCAGGGATAAAGAGAGGCAAGAGAGACAATGAGCAACGAGAACTGGTACGAAAACGGAAGCTGGTATGAGCCGCTGCAGCGGGAGCCGGAGCCTGCTCCCTCCCGAAAGGAAGCGGCGACGGAGCCGAAGAAAAAGAAGATGTGGCCCCGCGTCCTGGGCGGCGCGCTGCTGCTCCTGATCATCGTGATCGGCCTGTCTCTGGCCCTGCGCGACCCATCCGGCAGCTCGGGCGAGTTCAAGCTGCCCTTGCCGCATACCGCCGGCGACAGCGATACGAAAACGGAAGCGCCTTCCGGCAAAACGCCCGGCTCCGATGCGCAGCCCACGGAAAAACCGGGCAGGGAGCTGCCCGGGGGCAAAAACAAAACGCCGAGCTACCGCGAGTACTTCGACGAGCTTTACCCCCGCGAGGAGACGCAGAGCAGCTCGATCGGCATCCAGCGCGGCAAGGCGGACACGTCGTTCCGCCTTGAGCTTCTGCCCACCGAGGGGCGGGAGCAGAGCCTCCAGCAGCTCTACGAGCGCTGCTCGCCTTCGGTCGTCGGCATCTCCGCCTACGCGGAAGGCGCGGTCGGCTACAGCTGGGGCAGCGGCGTGATCCTGAGCGCGGACGGCCTGATCCTCACGAACACCCACGTCGTCGACGGCTCCGACCGGGCGACGGTCACGCTCTATGACGACTCGGAGTATGAGGCCGTGCTGATCGGCTACGACACGATCAGCGACCTCGCCGTGCTGAAGATCGAGGCGGAGGGCCTGCCTGCCGCCGATTTCGGAGACAGCGGCGCCATCTACGTCGGACAGAAGGTCGCTGCGATCGGCAACCCGCTCGGCGAACAGTTCCGCATGACAATGACCGACGGCATCATTTCGGCCATTTCGCGCGACATCAACTACAACGGCCGCACGATGACCCTGATGCAGACCAACGCCGCGCTCAACGAGGGCAATTCCGGCGGACCGCTGTTCAACATGTACGGCCAGGTGATCGGCATCACCAACATGAAGATGATGTCCAGCGTCTCCAGCATCGAGGGCATCGGTTTTGCGATCCCGACGAGCACGGTGCTCACGGTGGTCAACGGCATCCTCGAGAGCGGCAAGGTGGTCGGCCGGGTCTCCATCGGCATCACGATCGGCCCGATCCCGGACGAGGCCGCGGAGACCTACGGTCTTCCGGAGGGCCTGTATATCGCGGACGTGGTCCCCGGTTCGGACGCCGCAAAGAAGGGTGTGCAGATCGGCGACATCCTGATGGAGGTCAACGGCCAGCCCGTCACGGCGACCAAGGAGGTGGCGGAGATCAAGGATCAGTTCGGCGTCGGCGACGAGCTGCTGTTCAAGCTCTGGCGCGACGGCGAGATCTTCGAGCTCTCCGTGGCGCTGGTCGACACCAACGACGTCTACGGCTGACAAGCGTATGAAAAAGACCTTCGGGCAAACGCCCGAAGGTCTTTTTTCTGTTTTTTATTGACTCGCGTCAGCGGCAGAGGAAGCAGTGCCACTCCTCCTCGCAGAAATGCTCCTCCACGGTAAAGCCGTTCTTCACCAGCGCGGCGCGCACCTCGTCCTGCCGGCCCTCGATGACGCCGGAGCAGATGAAATGGCCGCCCTCCGCCATGAAGCCGCGGACGAAGGCCGAGAGGGGGATGATGACGTCGGAGACGATGTTGGCCAGCACCAGGCCGTAGCCCGTGCCGAGCGAGCGGCGCAGGCCGCGGTCGGAGAGAATGTCCCCGGCATGGACCGTGAAGCGCTCCGGGCCGATGCCGTTGAGCGCGGCGTTGGCCATCGCCACGTCCGGCGCCTTCGGATCGATGTCGCAGCCGACGCAGCGGTCGGAGCCCAGCACCAGCGCGCCGATGCCGAGGATGCCGCTGCCGCAGCCGAGGTCGAGCACCCGCAGCCCCGGCCCGGCGAAGCGCTCGAGCGCGGCGAGGCACATCCGCGTCGTGGCGTGGCTGCCGGTGCCGAAGATCAGCCCCGGGTCCAGCCTCAGCGGCACGCGCCCGCTTTCCGGGACCTCCTCCCATTCCGGCACGACCACCAGCTTATCGCCGACCTCGATCGGCTTATAGTATTCGCGCCAGTTGTTCTCCCAGTCGCTGTCGGCCACATAGGAGACCGTCAGCTCCGGATAAGCCGCGCGCATGGCCCGCAGGATGCCGCGGCCGTCCTCGTCGTCGGCCAGGTAGCACTTGATGCGGCTGACGCCGGCGAATCTCTCCTCCAGCTCCCTGTCCACATAGTCCCAGTACTGGCGGTTGTTTTCCAAAAATTCCTGAAAATCGGCCTCATTCTCGATGATGAAGCCCTCCGCGCCGAGTGCGGCGAGCGCCTCGCAGCGCGCGTCGATCTCCCCGGCCGGAGTGTCCAGGCATACCTCGATCCAGCGCATGTTACGTTCCTCCCTTGAAATCCTTCGCGCATGGCGGCGCATCGCGCGCCGTCTGAAAAACAAAAGGCCCGCGCTGCGGGCCTTATCTGTTCTGCGTTCAGTTTTCGGTGTCGTCCAGCCAGGCGCGCAGCTTTTCTTCCTTCACGCCGAGCCCCTTGGACAGGAAAGCGACGATCTCGTTGAAGTTCATCGAGCGCAGGCGTTCGTAGTTGGTGATCTTTTTCGACTGAATGTTGTCGCCGAGATTGCGGCCTTCCATATAGCCGCACTCATAGCACATCAAGGCATCGTATTTCCGGTGGCTGTCCACTACCATTTCGGCGCCGCAGCGGGGGCATTTCATGATCGTTTCCTCCCTCTCGGCCGCTATGAGAGCGGCCTTGTTCAGTAAATTCACTATATCATTTTGCAAAGGCATTTACAAGCCCCTGCGCGCGCATTTTTGCGTCTTCGCGGGCGGTTTCGCGCGTCACCTTTCGCTGCGTCGGCAGAAAAGACTCTTGCGGCGGGGAAAAAGATAGGGTATAGTATAATATGAGGTGGTGTGCGGTGCAGATCCCGATCCTGCGGGAGGACGAGTCGATGATCGTCTGCGTGAAGCCGGCCGGCGTGCTGTCAGAGCGCGGCGGCCTGCCCGAGCTGCTGGAAGCGCAGTGCGGCGGAAGGGTCTGGCCCGTGCACCGGCTCGACCGGGACGTGGGCGGCCTGATGGTATACGCCCGCACGCGCGAGGCGGCCGCGGCGCTGTCGGCGCTGATCGCCGCGCAGCGCGTGGAAAAGGAATACCTCGCCGTGGTCTGCGGCCGTCCGGAGCGGGATAGCGCCGAGCTGCACGACCTTCTGTATCACGATGCCGCGCGCGGCAAAAGCTACGTCGTGCAGCGCGAGCGGAAGGGCGTGAAAAAAGCCTCGCTCGACTACCGCCTGCTCGAAACCGTTGAGACGGAGGAGGGGACGCTCAGCCTCCTGCGCATCCGCCTGCACACCGGGCGCAGCCACCAGATCCGGGTACAGTTCGCCTCGCGCCGCCTGCCCCTGGTCGGAGACGCGCGCTACGGCAGCCGGATCCGGGGCGATATCGCCCTCTTCGCCTGCGCGCTGCGCTTTCCCGACCCGGCGGAAGGGACGCTGCGGGAATATGCCGCGCTCCCGCCGGAGACCTGGCCATGGACGCTGTTTGGTTTACATAACACATAAGATAGGAGCAAGCTATGGAATTTGCGGATATCATTACGCTGCTCGGCGGCGTGGCCCTCTTCCTCTTCGGCATGTCGCTGATGGGCGAGGGGCTGAAAAAGGTAGCCGGTAACAAGATGGAGATGGTGCTCTACCGCCTGTCCGGCACCCCGGTGCGCGGCGTGCTGCTTGGCACCGGCGTCACTGCGATCATCCAGTCCTCATCGGCGACCTCGGCGATGGTCGTCGGCTTTGTGAACTCCTCCATGATGAAGCTGCCGCAGGCGATCTCGGTCATCGAGGGCGCGCTGATCGGCACCAGCATCACCGGCTGGATCCTGTGTCTGTCCAGCCTGCAGGGAGCGGGCTGGGTGTCGCTGCTTTCGGCTTCCAGTCTGGCGGCGATGGTCTCGGTAGCAGGCATCGTGCTGCGGATGTTTTCCAAAAAGCAGATCCGCCGCCATGTCGGCGAGATCATGCTGGGCTTCGCGGTGCTGATGTTCGGCATGAAAACGATGAGCGGCGCGGTGGAGCCGCTGAAGGAAAGCCCGCTCTTCATCGAGATGATGACCGAGTTTTCAAACCCGCTGATCGGCATCCTGGTCGGCGCGGTGTTCACGGCGATCCTGCAGAGCGCGTCGGCCGCCGTCGGTATCCTGCAGGCCCTGAGCATGACCGGCGCGATCAGCTTCGCCGTGGCCTGGCCGATGATCCTCGGTATCGGCGTCGGCTCCGCGGTGCCCGTGCTGCTGTCCGCCATCGGCGCGAGGACCGACGGCCGCCGCTCGGCGCTGCTGTATCTGATCATCGAGGTGATCGCGGTGATCGTTTTTGCCGCGCTCTATTACGGCGCGGAGTCGATCTTCCGGTTCGGCCTCGGCAGCATGGTCATGAGCCCCGTGAGCATCGCGGCGGCGAACACCGGCTTCCGCGTGCTGAGCATCGCGATGCTGATGCCCTTCAACAAGGCGATGATCCGCCTCTCCGGCCGCCTGATCAAGACCAGCGAAGACGAGGCCCAGGCCAACGCCTCCTTCGACCGTCTGGACGAGCGCTTCCTCGCGCATCCGCCGCTTGCCGTCGAGCAGAGCCGCCTGACGACGGTCGACATGCTGGAGAACGCGCGGCAGAATCTGATGGAGGCGCTTGCGCTGCTAGGCGACTACAGTGAGGCGGGCTATGCCGCGGTCGAGGCTCGCGAGGACCGCATCGATCAGTACGAGGACAAGATCGGCAGCTACCTGGTGAAGCTCAACGCCATGGAGCTCAGCCGGGAGCAGGGCGCCGAGGTATCGAAGATCCTGCACACGCTCAGCGATTTCGAGCGCATCGGCGACCACGCGATGAACCTGGCCGAGACCGCGCAGGAGATCCACGAGAAGAAGATCGTGTTTTCCGCCGAAGGTCAGCGCGAGCTGAACATCCTGCTGCAGGCTGTCTATGAGATCCTTCGCCTTTCCTTCAACGCCTTCTCCGCCAGCGACACCAGCCTCGCCTACCGCGTCGAGCCGCTGGAGGAGCACATTGACGAGCTCTGCGACGAGATGAAGCTGCACCACGTCGAGCGCCTGCAGACCGGCGAGTGCTCGATCAACCTCGGCTTCGTCTACAACGACCTGCTGACGAATCTCGAGCGCGTGGCCGACCATTGCTCCAACGTCGCCATCGCCGTGATCGAGACGGAGGAGAACGCCTACGACGCGCACGACTACGTGATCCGTCTGCGCGAGCAGCGCGCGCATCACTACGACGTCTACTACAACGAATACACCGAAAAATACCGGCTCTGACCGGGGGGAACATTTTCTTGATCCGGGCGTCTAAGCTCCCGGAAAGGGGGTTGAACCCGATGATGAAGATGAAAAGAACGATCAGCCTTTTGCTGAGCCTTTTGATGCTTGCCGCCCTCGCCGCCTGCGGTTCACAGCCGCAGACCGAGCCGGAGACCGAGCCCGAACAGACCGAAGCCCCGCAGGAGCAGGCCGCCGCCCGCGCCGGTGAGCTGGCCTCGCCCGTGCTGCCGGAGGAGAGCCTCTATACCGAGATCGACAAAAGCGGCCTCGACGCCTTCGCCGCGGAGAGCCTGCCGATCGTCTTCGCCGATCTGAACGGCGAGAACCGGGTCTATTCGCCGCTGAACGTCTACATGGCCCTCGCCATGCTGGCCGAGGTGACCGACGGCGACAGCCGCGCGCAGCTGCTGGAGCTGTTGGGCGAGAAGGACACGGATGCCCTGCGCACTGAGGTCAAGGCGCTTTTTGAAGCGAGCTACCGCGACGAGGAGCTGCTGACGACCCTGCCGGCCGCCTCCGTCTGGATGAGGGACGACTGCAATTACAAGAGCGGGGCGCTGCAGGCGCTGGCCGAGTATTACTTCGCCTCCGCCTTCTCCGGCACGATGGGCGACCCGGCCTATACCGCCGCCCTGCACGACTGGATCAACGAGCGCACCAACCACCTGCTCGAGGAGCAGGCCGAGAAGCTCACGCTCGATTCCCAGACGGTGCTGGCCCTGGTGACGACCCTGTATTTCAAGGGCCGCTGGGCCGAGGCCTTCAGCGAGGAGCAGACGACGCAGGACGTCTTCCACGCCCTGTCCGGCGATCTGCAGACCGACTTCATGCACAAGGGCATGGACATGAACTATTACCGCGGCGAGCGCTTTGCCGCGATCCGCCTGTCGATGCACGGCGGCGCGGGCATGTGGCTGCTGCTGCCCGATGAGGACAGTTCCCTGCAGGAGTTGATCGACAGCGGCGAGGCCGCGGCCTTCCTGGCAGACCCCGAGGCTGCCGAGTGCACCCGCTATCACGTCCGGATCTCCCTGCCGCGCTTCGACGTGGATTCCGACCTGGATCTGATCCCGGCGCTGCAAAAGCTTGGCGTGACCGACGTGTTCACCTCCGCGGCCGACTTCAGCCCGCTGACGGAGGAGCTGCCGCTCTCCGTCAGTCAGATCGAGCACGCTGCGCGCGTCAAGATCGACGAGGAGGGCTGCGAGGCCGCCGCCTTCACGGCGATCTTCGTCAAGAACGCTGCCATCGCCGACCCGCTCGAGGAGGTCGAATTCACCTGCGACCGTCCCTTCTTCTTCGCCGTCACCGGCGACCAGGGCCAGCTTCTGTTCACCGGCGCGGTGAACACCCCGAATCAGTAAAAAATGGACGACGGCGGAACTTTTTCCGGCGTTCGTCGTCAAACGGTCAGAACGCTGAGAAAGGCGGTATGTGACATGAAAAAGATGAAGAAAATGATTTGCCTCGTGCTTTCGCTGATGATGCTGGCCGCGCTCGCGGCCTGCGGCGCGCAGCCGCAGCCGGAGCAGACCGCAAAGCCGCAGCAGCCCGCGGGCGAGATCAAGGCCCTGGCCGCGCCGGTCTATCCGACCGAGCGCCACTGGAGCGAGGAGCGGCTCAGCGGCTCGGACTACTTCACCGAGCAGAGCGTTTCGGTGATGCTGGCCGGGCTGAACGGCGGGAACCGGGTCTATTCGCCGCTGAACATCTATATGGCGCTCGGCATGCTGGCCGAGATCACGGACGGCGAGAGCCGGGAGCAGGTCCTGGCGCTGCTCGGCAGCGATAACATCGAGGCCCTCCGCGCCGAGGTCAAGGCGATCTGGGAGTCGGAGTACCGCGACGACGAGCTGCTGACGGTGCTGCCGGCGGCCTCCGTGTGGCTGCGCGACGGAGAGGACTATAAGCAGGATGCGCTGAAGCATCTGGCGGAGGACTTTTACGCCGCTGCCTTCTCCGGCCCGATGGGCGACGAGAGCTACAACCGCGCGCTGCGCGACTGGGTCAACGAGCGCACGAACCACCTGCTCGAGGAGCAGGCCGAGGGGCTGAAGATGAGCTCCGATACCGTGATCGCGCTGCTGACGACCCTCTATTTCAAGGGCGCCTGGAGCGACGAGTTCAGCGAGTCCGCGACGGAGAGCGAGACCTTCCATGCCGAGGCCGGCGACAAAGAGGCCGACTTCATGCGCGGTACCAGGACGATGTATTACTATCGCGGCGAGCATTTCGGCGCGGTGTATCTGTCGATGAACGGGCCTGCCGGCATGTGGCTGATCCTGCCCGACGAGGGCACTTCTCTGCAGGAGCTGATCGACAGCGGCGAGGCCGCGGCTTTCCTGTCCGGCCGCAGCGACTGGGATCGGGAGAAGTACATCGTTCACCTCTCTCTGCCGAAGTTCGACGTTTCGGTCGACATGTCTCTGATCGAAGCGCTGCAGGCGCTGGGCGTGAAGGACGTCTTTGATCCGAATGCTTCCGATTTCTCCCCGCTGAGCGACAAAACGCTGGCGGTGAGCGAGGCCGAGCACGCCGCGCGCGTCAAGATCGACGAGAAGGGCTGCGAGGCCGCGGCCTTCACGGTGATCATGGTGGCGGAGGGCGCCATGCTGGAGCCCGAGGAGATCCCCGAGATGGACTTCGTGCTCGACCGTCCCTTCCTCTTCGCCGTGACAGGGCGCGACAGCGTCCTCTTCCTCGGCGCGATCGGCGATCCCACCGCGGAATGAGATTTAGTTTGTAGTTTTTAGTTTTTAGAGATCACAGAGCCGCCGGGGCTTTGCCCCGGCGGCTCTGTGATTGTTTTTCAGCACGGAAGCGCAAAAGCTTTCACATGCGTTTTGCTAAAAACTAAAAACTAGAATCTAAAAACTAAAGTCTATCCCATACGGCCAGCCGTTAAGGCCGCCGAGATCATACACGCGCGTATAGCCGAGGGAGACGAGCTTCAGCGCCGCCTGAAAGCTGCGCGCGCCGCTGCGGCAGTAGAGCAGCACAGGCGTATCGGGCTCCGGGATGCGCTCAGCCGCACTCTCATCGTCGATCGTGCCGAGCGGGAAGAGCTCCGCGCCCGCGGCGTGCCCGGCCTCGTATTCCTCCTCCTCGCGCACGTCGAAAAAGCGCGCGTCCGGTTCCTTTTCCAGCAGCTCGTGCGCCTCGCGGAAGCTGATGAAGCGGTATGCCTCGTCCATCGTCCGATCCTCCGTCGTTTTTCTTTGGTATGTCACTATTATATCACGCTCAGAGCAGGGAGGCAAGCGCCCCGGCGATCGCGGCCGAAAGCAGCGCGCTGCACAGCCGCCCCAGCGTGTGCGTACGGAGGGATATCTCCGAGTCGCAGAACAGCGCCGCCGTCTGGCAGTGCACCGACAGTCCGCCCCAGCCGAGGATCTCGGCGGCAAGCGCGAGATGGGTCGGGCTCGGCGCGAGGCCGCGCAGCGCGCCCACGGCGCTGCCGATTTCGAAGAATCCGCAGAGCAGCGCGTGCCGCTCCGGCGTGACGATCCCGAGCAGCGGCGGAAGCCCCCAGGCCTCCAGCAGGCCGAGCAGCACCGAAAAGCACACGACGAAGCCGCAGACCGTCAGCGCCGCGCTCACCGCCTGCCGCACCGCCGCCGGAAAGGCCGCTGCGAAGGGCTCGGCCGGTTTTCTTTTACGGGCGGCGGCGTTGCCGACGCCCGGCCGCCCGCGACAGAAAAGCCCTGCGCCGAGCCCCGTCAGCAGCGCCGCGAGCACGTGCGCGGCATAGAGCAGAAAGCCCGCGCGCGCCGAGCCGAAGGCGCCCGCCCCCACCGCGCCGATCAGAAAGGCCGGGCCGGAATTGTTGCAGAAAAGCAGCAGCCGCCCGGCCTCGTTTTCGTCGATCTCCCCGCGAGAGAGCAGCTCGGACACGCAGGCCGCGCCCATCGGATAGCCGCCGAGCAGCCCGACCGGCAGCGCCGTCAGCCCCGCGCCGGAGACGCCGAAGAGGCGCGCCGCGAAGCCGAGCCTCCGTCCGAGCGCGCGTGGGATGCCGAGCCGGCTGAGCAGGATCGACAGCACGAAGAAGGGGAAGAGCGAGGGCAGGATCGTCGATGCGCAGAGCGAGAGCGCACCGCGCGCCGCGTCGAGCACCGCCCCGGTCGAAAGGCACAGCGCCAGAAAGGCCGCGCCGACCGCGGCCGCCGTCAGCTTCCGTTTCAGATCCGCTCACCTCCGCTCCGGTATCAAGCTATGGGCCGGCTCATAAAAATAGACTGCGCGGAAAGGGGCGGTGAGATGAAACAGATCAAGGGACTGTGTGCGGATCTGGCCGAAAAGCTGGAGCTCCCGGCGGAGGCGGTCGGGGACGCGCTGAGGCTGACGGCGCTGGACGACCGGCGGCTGCTGATCGAAAAGCACCGGGGCTTGCTGGCCTACGGGACGGAGGAGATCCGGGTATCGACCGGATATGGTCAACTCGTCCTGCGGGGCGAGGCGCTGCAGATGCGCGCGATGAACCGCAGCGAGCTGCTGATCACGGGGCGGCTGCGGAGCCTCGTATGGGAGCGGGCATGAGGGTCGAGGAGCGCGTCCGCGGGCTGGTACAGGCCGAGCTTTACTGCGCCGAGCCGGAGGCGCTGCTCAACGCCTGCCTCGCGGCGGATCTGCCGCTGCTGCGGCCGCAGCGGGTCGACGCCTTCACGCTGCGCCTCGGCGTATTCGAGCGCGACCTGCCGCGCCTGGAGGCGCTGGCGGAAAAGCGCGGCTGCGAGATGAAGATCCTCTCGCGCCGCGGGGGCAGCCGCGGCCGCCGTCTGCTGCGCCGCAGATCCGGCCTTCTGATCGCCGGGCTGCTGATGCTGACCGCGCTGTGGACTTCTTCGCTCTTCGTCTGGGAGATCCGCCTGGTCGGCGCGGAGGGCCTCAGCCGCGCGGAGCTGCTGCGCGAGCTGGAGGACTGCGGCCTCTCCGTGGGCTGTTATCGCCCCGCGCTGGACGCCGAGGCGATCCGCGACCGGATGCTGCTGCGCGAAAAGCGTCTCGTGTGGCTTGCGGTGAACGTCCGCGGCTCGGTGGCCGAGGTGCGCCTGCTGCGCCGCGCCGAAAAGCCGGAGCTCGCCTCCGACGGCGCTCCGGCCGATCTGCGCGCCTCTCGGACGGGGATCGTGCGGCGCGTCTCGGTGCTCAGCGGGCAGCCGCTGGTGCAGCCGGGGCAGGCCGTGACCGAGGGGGAGCTGCTCGTCGCGGGCAAGGTGGACAGCATCACCGCTGCGCCGCGGACGCTGCGCGCGCAGGGCGAGGTCTGGGCCGACACCTGGTACGAGCTCAGCGCCGTCTGCCCGATCCGGGGCAAGGAAACCGCGCCGGAGGGCTCCGGCAGCCGTCTGGCGCTCAAAATCGGGAAAAAGCGGATCAATTTTTATCAAAATGGTGGAAAAGCTATTGACGGCTGTGATAAAATCGTGCATGAATATAACTTGGGGATTGATGGGCTCTTCCGCCTGCCGCTCACGCTCGTCCGCGAGGAGCTTCATCCTTACGGCGGGACGGAGGAAAGCCGCGGCGGCGCCGAGGAGCTCGGCCAGCGGCTGATCGCCTCGCTCGCGGAGCGGATCGACGGACAGATCCTCTCGGCGGAGCTCAGCACAGCCGAGCTCGGCGGCGTGACCGTCGTCACGCTGCGGGCGCACTGCCTGGAAAACATCGCCCAACCGGTTGACATAACACAATAATCCTACAGAAACAGAAAGGGATCGACATGATAGAGAAAACGATCGAAGTGGAACGGATGGAGCACGTCATCCAGGTTTTCGGCTCCTTTGACCAGAACCTGCGCATCATCGAGCAGGAGCTTAGCGTCAAGGTGCTCGACCGGGACGACATGATCCACATCTGCGGCGAGGCCGAGAACGTCATGCTGGCGGAGAAGGCCATCAACGGCCTGCTGACGCTGGCTGCCCGCGGCGAAGCCATCGACGCGCAGAACGTGCGCTACATCCTCAAGCTCGTCAGCGAGGGACAGGAGACCAAGATCCAGGAGCTGGCGGGGGACGTGATCTGCATCACGGCCAAGGGCAAGCCCATCAAGGCGAAAACGCTCGGCCAGCGCGACTACTGCGAGGCCATCCGCAAGAACACCGTCACGCTGGGCATCGGCCCGGCCGGCACGGGCAAGACCTATCTCGCCGTGGCGGCTGCGGTGGCCGCCTTTCGCGCCGAGGAGGTCAACCGCATCATCCTGACCCGCCCCGCGGTCGAGGCCGGCGAGCGCCTGGGCTTCCTGCCGGGCGACCTGCAGAGCAAGGTCGACCCCTATCTGCGCCCGCTCTACGACGCGCTGTTCGACATGCTCGGCGCGGAGACCTATCAGAAATATCTCGAGCGCGGCAACATCGAGGTCGCGCCCCTGGCCTACATGCGCGGCCGCACGCTGGACGACAGCTTCATCATCCTCGACGAGGCGCAGAACACCTCGCGCGAGCAGATGAAGATGTTCCTGACCCGCATCGGCTTCGGCTCGAAGGTCGTCATCACCGGCGACATCACGCAGATCGACCTGCCCGAGGACAAGGTCAGCGGCCTGAAGGTCGCGATGCGCGTGCTCGACGGCATCGAGGACATCGCGATCTGCACGCTGACCGGCGCGGACGTCGTGCGCCACCGCCTGGTGCAGAAGATCATCGAGGCCTACGAGGACTTCGAGCAGAAGAACCCCGAGCCGGCGCAGCCGAAGAAGCTGCCGCCGAAGAAATTCAAAAGAGGCTGAACGCCATGAACTATGAGATCTGTGTGAGCCGCGAGAAGAAAAATCTCGGGCACAACAATTCCGCCGCGCACATCAAACGGGCCGCGGCCGCGGCCCTGCGCGCCGAGGGCGTGGAAAAGGCGATCATAAGCGTTATGTTAACCGACGACGAGGGCATCCGCCGCGTCAACCGGGAGTTCCGCGGCGTCGACAGCGCCACCGACGTGCTGAGCTTTCCGCTCAACGAGCTGACGCCCGGCGCCTTCGATCCCGCCGACTGCGAGACAGACCCCGAGACCGGGGCTGCGCTGCTGGGGGACATGATGATCTCCGTGCCGCGCTGCGAGGCGCAGGGCGAGGAATTCGGCCACGGCTACGAGCGGGAGATCGAGTATCTGACCGTCCATTCCGTGCTGCATCTGCTCGGCTACGACCATCTGGACGAAGGCGCGATGAAAAAGCAGATGCGCGCGAGAGAAAAACAGATCATGGGGGACAAGGACTGACATGGAAACGACGAAATCTGCGATGATCACCGTCTGCGGACGGCCGAACGTCGGCAAATCGACGCTGACGAACGCCCTGGTGGGTGAGAAGATCGCCATCGTATCGAACAAGCCCCAGACCACGCGCAGCCGCATCACCGGCATCGTCAGCCGCGGCGCGACGCAGTTCGTGCTGATGGACACGCCGGGTTTTCACCGGCCCCGTACGAAGCTGGGCGATTACATGGTGAATGTTGTGCGCGAGAGCGTGGCCGACGTGGACGGCGTGCTGCTGCTGGTCGAGCCGGTGGCGGCGGTCGGGCCGCAGGAGGAGGCGCTGCTGGAGCGCCTGCGCGAGGGCGGCGCGCCTGTGATCCTCGTCATCAACAAGATCGACACCGTCGAGCGCAGCCGTCTGCTCGAGGTCATCGCCGCCTACGCGCCGCTCTACGACTTCGAGGCCGTCATCCCGGTCTCGGCAAAGACCGGCGAGGGCCTGGACGAGCTCTTCGACGAGATGGACAAGCTTGCCGCCGAGGGCCCGCACTTCTTCCCGGACGACATGATCACCGACCAGCCGGAGCGCCAGATCTGCGCGGAGCTGCTGCGCGAGAAGCTGCTGCAGTGCCTGGACAAGGAGATCCCGCACGGCACGGCCGTGGAGCTGACGCGCTTTACCGAGCGCGAGGACGGTGTCGTCGAGCTGGAGGCCACGATCTACTGCGAGAAGGACAGCCACAAGGGCATCATCATCGGCAAGAATGGCGCGATGCTGAAAAAGATCGGGGAGCTGGCGCGCGCCGATATCGAGGCCTTCCTCGGCACGAAGGTCTATCTGCAGACCTGGGTCAAGGTCAAGGAAAACTGGCGCGATTCGGTCGGCCTGCTGCGGAATTTCGGTTTTACAAACGAGTGAGTGTAATGCTTGGTGCGCAGTGCTTGGGAGAAAGGAGTAAACCATGGACAGCGGATTTGTGATCCTGACGGAAAAAGAGGCCATGTGGGCCGAGATGCTGATGGAGGTGCTGAAGGATAACGACGTTTTCTGCACCGCCGTGCCCGTGGTGGGCGCCGGCTTCTCGATGCGCACCGGTACGCCGGAGCGCCTGAAGGTATGCGTCCCGGAAGAAAAACTCAGGCAGGCGCAGGAGCTGCTGGAAGAGCTCTTCCAGCCGGACGGGATCGGGGAGAACGCGGACTGACGCGTTCAATTCCTGTTTTTGCTATGTCAGATCGCCTCTGTTTGGCAGATACTAAAGCCAGAGGTGATCGACATGGACAGCAGCGGGATCTGGCGCAGCTTTGTCGAGACCGGCGACCCGCTATGCTACCTGTTGGCCAGAAGGCTGGAGCAGGAGCCGCGTCAGATGAATGAAAAGACGAAGCAGAGGACGGAGGATCAGCCCCGTCCTCTGGACTGATAAGTTACATAAAACAGAAGACATAATATTATTAACATATTATAGTTTCCATAACAACATGTTCAACACGACAAAAGCATTGGTGCTGCGCGAGGTGCGCTACAAGGAGGCCGACCGGATCCTGACGCTGCTGACGGAGAGCGAAGGGAAGATCACGGCCAAGGCACGCGGCGCGCTGCGAAAATCGAGCCGCACGGCCGCTGCGACCCAGCAGCTGACCTGGTCGGAGATGACGCTTTTCGGCAACCGCGGCAAGTGGACGGTCAACGAGGCCATCGTCGTCGAGGGCTTCGACGGGTTGCGCGCCGATCTGGAGGCCTTCGCGCTCGGCGCGTATTTTGCCGAGTGCCTCGAGGCGCTCTCCGTCGAGGATCAGCCCGACCCGGCGCTGCTGCAGCTCGGGCTCAACGCGCTGTACGCGCTCAGCCGCGGCCTGCACGAGCCCTGGAAGCTCAAGGCCGCCTTCGAGCTGCGTCTGATGAGCCTAGCGGGCTACGAGCCGGAGCTCTCGGCATGCGCGAGCTGCGGGAACGAGCCGGTGAGGCCCCTCTTCAGCCTGAAGGAGGGCTGCGTCGTCTGCGGCACCTGTCCGCACGGCGGCGAAACGGCGCCGCTCTGCCCTGCCTCGCTCGCCGCGATGCGCTATATCCTTGCCGCGCCGCCGAAGAAGCTGTTTTCCTTCTCGCTGGAGGGCGAGGCGGCCGACCGGCTTGCCTACGCGGCGGAGGCCTTTCTGCTGCGGCAGACCGAGCGCCGCTTCGGCACGCTGGAATACTACAAACAGGTGCGGATGAAGTAAAAACCGCTCTGTCGGCGGGAAAAACCGCCCTCCCATCCGTATGGGAGGGGCTTGCCCCTCCCGAAAGATCAGAGGGGGAGAATTGCCAATCTCCGGCTGAAAAGACCAGCTTCGATCTTTTTTTATTATGGCCGCAACCCGGGGGCAGTCTGAATCGTTATATGGTTGAAGACTGCTGTCGGGAAAAACCGGCGAACAAAATGAAAAAAGGAGAACATAAGATGAAAATAACATGGAAAACCGTCAAGATCGTGCTGATCACGGCGCTTGGGCTGGCCGTTCTGGCTGTCGGACTGTACTTCTTTCTGCTGTTTCACGGCCTGACAAAAAACCAGTCGTCGGACGACCTGACGCTGTATGACTCCTATCTGAACATCGACGACCGCTTTGACGACGGCGGGAAAGACAATATGCCGGCCCTGGCCGATTGCGGCGAATACAGCGGAGGCAGAGTCTCCGTGAGAAGGCACAGGAGCATGTTTTCCTTCAACGCCTACGCCCTGTTTCTGGATTACGACGCGGACGCTTATGAAAGGCAGAAGGAAGCGATCCTGGAGCGATATGAATTTCTCACGGAGACGACGGAGAACTTCCGGGACGTCGATGCGGACTGGAACGGCTTTTTCGTCCGGCCGGTGCAGCTGAACGAGGATGGGGACCCGCGCGAAAGAGTCAAAAATAATCTGTTCATCGGCTTTGACGATGAAGCGCACAGGATTCTGTATGCCAGCTATAACGACCACGAAGTGGATGAAATCAACGACCTGGAAGAAGAATTGGACTATTATTTTTACTATCCGAAGGAACTTCGAAAATAATTCGTAAGGACATACATACCATGAGCTTTTTTGAAAAATCACTGAACACCCTCGAGCTGCCGGCGGTGCTGGAGATGCTCGCCCGCGAGGCGGTGAGCGACAGCGCCAAGGAGCTCGCCCTGGGTCTGACGCCCTCCGCCGACCTCTCCGAGGTGCGCCGCCGCCTGGCCGAGACCGGCGCCGCGAAGAAAATGATGATTCTGCGCGGCAGCCCCTCATTCTCCGGCGTGCGGGACATCCGCGCCTCGCTGCAGCGCGCGGATCTCGGCGGCTCGCTGAACACCCGCGAATTGCTGGACGTGGCCCGCGTGCTGCAGGCCGCGCGCCTCGTCAACGGCTATATCGGCGACAAAAACGAGGAAAAGACGCCGATCGACTACCTCTTCCACGCCCTGCAGGCCAACAAATACCTCGAGGAAAAGATCAACACCTCCATCATCGGCGACGACGAGATCGCCGACGGCGCCTCGCCGGAGCTGGCCAACATCCGCCGCCAGATGCGCGCGGCGGCCGCCCGGGCGCGCGAGGCCCTGCAGAAGATCCTCTCCTCGCCCTCCTACTCGAAGGCCCTGCAGGAGCCGATCATCACGATGCGCTCCGACCGCTTCGTCGTGCCGGTCAAGGCCGAGCACAAGGGCGCGGTTCCTGGCCTGGTGCACGACATCTCCTCCTCCGGCGCGACGCTCTTCATCGAGCCGATGGCGGCCGTGAAGGCCAACAACGAGCTGCGGGAGCTGGCCGCCAAGGAGCGGCTGGAGATCGAGCGCATCCTTGCCGAGCTCTCAGCCGACTGCGCCGAGCACAGGGCCGACATCAGCTCGGACTATGAGCTGTTGGTGCAGCTCGACCTGATCTTCGCCAAGGCAAAGCTCTCCTACAAGCTGGACTGCCAGGAGGCGAGCCTCGAGACCGAGGGCATCGTCCTGCGCAAGGCGCGGCACCCGCTGCTCGACCAGGCGAAGGCCGTGCCCATCGACGTGGAGCTCGGCGGCAGCTTCGACACCCTGGTCATCACCGGCCCCAACACCGG
Source organism: Oscillospiraceae bacterium (assembly GCA_017552325.1). GTDB lineage: Bacteria > Bacillota > Clostridia > Oscillospirales > Oscillospiraceae > Limivicinus. The sequence continues at coordinate 58,087 of JAFZQE010000047.1, read as the reverse complement.
CGGCAAGACCGTCTCGCTCAAGACGATCGGGCTGCTTGCCGCGATGAACCAGTGCGGCCTGCACATCCCCGCGGCCGACGGCAGCGCCATGCCGGTCTACAGCCACATCCTTGCCGACATCGGCGACGAGCAGAGCATCGAGCAGAGCCTGTCCACCTTCTCGGCGCACATGACCAACATCGTCAGCATATTATCGGAGTGCGACGAGCGCTCGCTGCTCCTCTTTGACGAGCTCGGCGCCGGCACCGACCCGACCGAGGGCGCGGCGCTGGCCATCGCGATCATCGAGTACGCGCGGCAGAAGGGCGCGGTCATTGCCGCCACGACGCATTACGCGGAGCTGAAGGTCTACGCGACGAACGAGCCGGGCGTGCAGAACGCCTCCTGCGAGTTCGACGTCGAGACCCTGCGCCCGACCTACCGCCTGCTGGTGGGCATTCCGGGCAAGTCCAACGCCTTCGCGATCTCCCGCCGCCTCGGGCTGGGGGAGGACATCATCGACGAGGCGAAAAACCGCGTCAACACCGAGAGCGCGAGCTTCGAGGCCACGATCGAGAAGCTGGAGCAGACCCGCCTCCTGCTCGAGAAAGACCGCGACGCCGCGGCCAAAAAGCTGCGCGAGGCGGAGGAGAACGCGAAAAAGTCCGCCTTCCTGCGCGCGGAGCTGGAGGTTCGCCTGGAAAAGGCCGACCAGAAGGCCCGCCGCGAGGCCGAGCGCGTTCTGGCCGAGGCCCGCGCGGCCGCGGAGGAGACTTTCGCCGAGCTTGACGAGATGCGCCGCCGTGTCAACGAGGAAGAGGACGCACAGCGCGTCAACGAGGCCCGCAGCGAGCTGCGCCGCCGCCTGAATCTGGCGGAGGAGAGCCTGCGCCCCGCAGCGCCCGCGCCGCAGGAGGAAAAGAAGTCCTCCCGCCCGATCCGCGTGGGCGACCGCGTGGAGATCAAATCGATGGGCGTCAAGGCCGACGTGACGGCGATCTCCGCCGACCGGACGCTGAGCCTGCGCGCCGGGATTATGAACGTCACCGCCCGCGAGGACGAGGTGCTGCTGCTTGAGGGCGAGCAGGCCCCGGACAGGAAGGCGATCTCGACCAAGAGCAGCCAGCAGCTGCGCATGATGAGCATCGAGCCGCAGGTCGACCTGCGCGGCATGGAGGTCTCGGAGGCCCTGCTGATCGCCGAGCGCTACATCGACAGCGCCGTGATGGCCAAGCTCAGCCAGGTGACGATCATCCACGGCAAGGGCACCGGCGCGCTGCGAAACGCCGTCCAGCAGATGCTGCGCAAGAACAAGGCGGTCAAAAGCTTCCGCCTGGGACGCTACGGCGAGGGCGAGACCGGCGTGACCGTGGTCGAACTGAAATAAAAAGTTAGCGGGAAAACGCCAAATCATGGTGAAACTTACAAAAAGGTCGAAATCAGTTGACGATTGACAGAAAATTTGATAGATTATATAGGCGCAGAATGTTTATCTCTGTATAAAAGTGAGGAGTGGCGAGCATGATATCCAAAGAGGTAGTCATCAACAATCAGGTCGGTCTCCATGCCAGACCCGCGACCTTCTTCATCCAGAAGGCCAACGAGTTCAAGAGCAGCATCTGGGTCGAGAAGGAAGAGCGCCGCGTCAACGCCAAGAGCCTGCTGGGCGTTCTGTCCCTGGGCATTGTGAAGGGCACGGCAGTCACCATCATCGCTGACGGCGCGGATGAGGAAGAGGCCATCAATACCCTGACTGAGCTGATCGATTCCAACTTTTCTGAGTAATCCCATACAGACAGCGTATTAGGGGCGTGTTTTCAACACGCCCCTTAGGTTATCCTTAAGGGATGATCATTAGCTCAAGTGACAGAGCAGCGGGGGAGCGCGAGGGGGGAAGGCCCGCCTCGCGGTTCAATAACCCGCCGCCCGCGGCGCCGCCGCGGGATCGGCGTTTTGCCGTCGGCAAAACGCACGGCGGGGGGGCGTGTGAATACACGCCCCTGTTTTTCAATGCTTTTGGGGAGGAGGGGCGCTCATGTTGGAGGAGCTGCGCGACAAGGCCAACCGTCTGCCTCAGCTGCCGGGCGTGTATATCATGCTCGACGCGCAGAGCGAGGTCATCTACGTCGGCAAGGCGAAAAAACTGAAAAACCGCGTCAGCAGCTATTTCCACGGCGAGCACCTGCCCAAGGTGGCGGCAATGGTGGAAAAGGTGGCGGATTTCAACGTCATCGTGGCGGCCAGCGAGTTCGAGGCCCTGGTGCTGGAAAACTCGCTCATCAAGCGCCACAAGCCCCACTACAACATCCTCCTCAAGGACGACAAGGGCTATCCATTCATCCGCCTCGACCCGCGCGAGGACTATCCCTCGATGAGCATCGTCAGCCGTGCGGGGAAGGACGGCGCGCGCTATTACGGCCCCTTCGGCGGCCGCAGCCAGACGCGAGGCATCATCTCCGCCATCAGCAAGGCGCTGCTGCTGCCCGACTGCAGCCGGGAGTTCCCCCGCGACATCGGCAAGGACCGCCCCTGCCTCAACTACCACATGGGCAGCTGCGCCGGCTGGTGCCTGAAGGACAGCTCGGCCGAGGACTACCGCCGCGGCATGCGCGAGGCGGCCCTGATCCTCGAGGGAAAGAGCGCGGAGCTCATTGCGGAGCTGAAAACGCAGATGGAGCAGGCGGCGGAGGAGCTGCGCTTTGAGCGCGCGGCCGAGCTGCGCGACCGTCTGCGCGCGATCGAGACCCTCTCAAACCGCCAGCGCGTCATCGCCACCGCCTTTGCCGACACCGACGCGGTCGGCTTCTGCCGCGGCGCGAAGAGCTGCTTCACCGTGCTGCACTTCGTCGACGGCAATCTCGCCGGCAAGGACGTCGAAATGATGGACGAGCCGCTTGAGGACGACGCCGAGGCCGTCTCCGGCCTCGTGCGGCAGTATTTCACCGCGCAGCGCGGCGGCTGGCCGAAGACGGTGCTGCTGCCCTGCGAGATCGAGGACCGCGAGGAGCTGGAACAGCTGCTGAGCGAAGCGGCCGGCCGGCGCGTGTACATCGAGACCCCGAAGCGCGGCGAGCGCCTGCGCCTGATCGAGAGCGCCGCGCTCAACGCACGCGAGGAGATCCAGCGCCGCACCACCGCCGCCCAGCGCCGCTCCAAGACCCTCGAGTGGCTGCAGAAGGCGCTGGAGCTGGAGGAGTTCCCGGCCCGGATCGAGGCCTTTGACATCTCTAACCTCGGCGACAGCGGCATCGTCGCGGGCATGACCGTGCATGTGGACGGCAAGCCGCGGCGCAACAGCTACCGGCGCTTCCGCATCCGCGACCTCGCGCAGCAGGACGACTACGCCAGCATGTATCAGGCCGTCAGCCGGAGATTTCAGCACTATCTGGACGGCGACGGGAAATTCGCCCCGCTGCCGGATCTGCTGCTGATCGACGGCGGCGAACGCCACGCCGAAAAGGCCGTGGAGGCTTTGACCGATCTGGGACTGAGCCTGCCGGTCTTCGGCATGGTCAAGGACGAGCGCCACCGCACCCGCGCTCTCGTCAGCCCGGAGGGGCGGGAGATCGGCATCCGGGCCAACCAGGCCGTGTTCGCGCTGATCGGCGGCATCCAGGAGGAGACGCACCGCTATTCGATCGAGTACCAGCGCTCGCTGCGGCAGGAGGCCTACGGCTCGAGTCTGGACAAAATCCCCGGCGTCGGCGCGAAACGGCGCGACGAGCTGATCCGCGCCTTCAAATCGGTGCGTGCGATCCGTGAGGCGAGCGTCGAAGAGCTCCGGCTCGTCGTGCCAAAGAACACCGCGCAGGCGGTCTACGACTATTTCCACAGCGACAAAGGAGAAGCGCCATGCGAGTCATCACCGGAAGCGCCCGCGGAAGGCGGCTGAAAACGCCCGAGACCTACGATATCCGCCCCACGACCGACAACGTCAAGGAGGCCGTGTTCAACATCATCCAGTTCGACGTCGAGGGCCGCCGCGTGCTCGATCTCTTCGCCGGCACCGGCCAGCTCGGCATCGAGGCGCTCAGCCGCGGCGCGAGAGAGGCCGTCTTCATCGACAGGGACCGCGAGGCCGTGAAGATCGTCAGAGAGAATCTGAAGATCTGCTCCCTGCAGGCCGCCGTGCGGCAGGAGGACGCCCTGAGCGCCCTGCGCCGGGATGAAAAGTTCGACCTGATCTTCGTCGATCCGCCCTACGACGCCGGCCTGTACGGCGAGGTGCTGGAAACGATCAAATCAGTTGACAAGCTGACGGATGGTGGTATAATAATCTGTGAAGCGCGCCGCGACGAGCCGCTTCCCGACCTCGCCGCGCCCTACGGCAGGCGGAAGGAATACCGCTACGGCAAGGTCAAGATCGCCGTGTACACAAAGGAGAGGACGACCTGATGCGTACCGCCATCTGCCCCGGCAGCTTCGACCCGATCACCCTGGGTCACCTCAACATCATCCGCCGCGCCGCGAAGATCTTCGACAAGGTCGTGGTGCTGATCGCCGTCAACTCCGGCAAAACGCAGCCGATGTTCACCATCGAGGAGCGGGCCGACATGGTGCGCCGCGCCGTCGCGCGCTACCCCAACGTCACGGTCGACACCTCGGACATCCTGCTGGCCGAGTACGCGAGGAGATACGAGGGCGCCGTCCTGGTCAAGGGCCTGCGCGCCGCCTCGGACTTCGAGTACGAGTTCCAGATGGACCTCATCAACAAAAACATCAATCCCGAGCTGGAGACCATGTTCCTCACAGCCAGCGGAAAATACACCTTCCTCAGTTCCTCGGTCGTCCGGGAAATGGCGCGCTACGGCGCCGACCTGAGCGGCCTGGTGCCCAACGAGCTGAAGGCTGAGATAGAAGAAAAAGCAAAACAGGGGAGGCAGAATCATGGGAACTAACAACGATATCATTGAACTGCTGGATATTCTCTACGGCATGATCACAGAGGCCTGGGGCGTCCCCCTCGGCAACGACAAGTGCATCATCGAGCGAGACAAGGCCGTCGAGATCATCAACGACATCAAGGCCAATCTGCCGACCGAGCTGGCCGAGGCCAAGCGCCTCGTCGCCGCACGCGACGAGTTCATCGGCAACGCCAAGCGGGAGGCCGAGGCTCTGCGCAAGAGCGCTGAGGATAAGGCCCGCCTCATGGTGCAGGAGCAGGAGATCGTCCGCGTCGCCCGTGCGCAGAGCGCCGAGATGATCGCCTCCGCCGAGAACAAATCCAAGGAGCTTCGCCGTGTGGCGAGCGATTACGTCGATCAGATGATGAGCGCGGCGGAGAAGAACCTCTCCGACTCGCTGGCCGCCCTGCGCGGCTCGCACAGCGCCTTCAACAAGGCCGGCGCAAGCAGAGATTAAACATAGTCCGGAGCACCGGCGCCCCCGGCAGACCGTTTCTTGTGTCTGCCGGGTTCCTTTTTGCCATATCTTGTGGTCGGAAAAATGATAAAAACGGTCAAAAGAATGACAAAAAGTTTCACTTGCTTTTTGCGGAACTGCCCCCTATAATTGAGTTGCAGGTGGGTAATTGTGGAGCAAAATGGGGCAAAGTGAAGCGGATCGGAGGGGCGGCCATGACGGGCGAATACCAGCACGCGCTGGACAATAAGGGGAGGCTGTTTATCCCCGCCAAGCTCAGGGAAGAGCTGGGCGAGGTCTTTTTCCTCACCCTTTCGATGGATCGCTGCCTCTGCGCTTACAGTGCGGAGAACTGGCAGGTCTTTTCCGACAAGGTCAGCGCCATGCCCTATATCAGGCAGCGCCGGATGCGCCCGCTTTTTGCCCACGCCGCCAGGTGCGAGCTTGACAGCCAGGGCCGTGTGCTGATCCCGCAGAATCTGCGGGAGTATGCCGGCTTCGACAAGAACGTCACGGTCGTCGGCTGCAACAACCACGCCGAGCTCTGGGACAGCGAGGCCTGGGCAGCGGTCTTCGCGGAGGAGACGAGGCCCGAGAACATCGCCGCGGTCATGGAGGAGCTGGAATTCTGATGGCAGAACCGCGCCATGTATCCGTGCTGCTGCACGAATGTATCGACAATCTGAACATCCGGCCGGACGGGATCTACCTGGACGGCACGCTCGGCCTCGGCGGACACTCGTTCGAGATCGCCTCCCGCCTCACGACGGGGCGTCTCATCGGCATCGACCGCGACGAGACGGCCATCGAGCGGGCGGGGAAGCGCCTGGCCTGCTTCGGAGATACCGTGACCCTCGTGCACGGGAACTTCTCCGAGGCTGCCGACATCCTGACAGGGCTCGGCATAGAGGCCGCGGACGGAATGCTGTTTGACCTCGGTGTGTCCTCGCCCCAGCTGGATGAGGCGCAGCGGGGTTTTTCCTATATGAGCGAAGCGCCGCTGGACATGCGGATGGACGCCTCCTCCGCGCTGACGGCTTATGAGATCGTCAACACATGGCCGGAGGAGCGCCTGAACCGCATCCTCTGGGACTACGGCGAGGAGCGCTACGCCCGCCGCATCACGCGGTCGATCCTCGAGGCACGGGCAAAAAAGCCCGTCGAGACGACGCTGGAGCTGGTGGATCTCATCAAAGGCGCGATGCCCGCCGCGGCGCTGCGCGAGAAGCAGCACCCGGCCAAGCGCAGCTTCCAGGCGATCCGCATCGCCGTCAACGACGAGCTGGGCGAGGTGGAGCGTATGATGGCCACCGCACCGGACAAGCTGCGCGTCGGCGGCAGACTCTGCGTCATCAGCTTCCACTCGCTGGAGGACCGCATCGTGAAAAACGGCATCGCCGCGCGGGAAAACGGCTGCACCTGCCCCCGCGAGGCGCCGATCTGCACCTGCGGCTTCGTGAAGACGCTGAAAAGCGTCACGCGCAAGCCGATTTTGCCGAGCGAAGAAGAGACAGAAACGAACCCTCGCTCCCGCAGCGCGAAGCTGCGCGTGGCAGAGAGGGTCTGAGATTTGAGAAAATACACGTCCAACATCCTGTTCCGGCTGATCTGCCTGCTGTTTTCGGCGCTGCTTGCGGTGCTGACGCTGCTGACGGGCATCGACCTGACGGCCGGCAGCGACCGGATCAGCGCGCTGCGCGCCGAGCAGCGCGAGCTGGAGGAAGAGAACCAGCGCCTTCGGGCCGAGGCCGCCTGCGGCATGAGCCTCGAGGAGCTGGAAGACTACGCCGTCCGCGTGCTGGGAATGCAGCGCTGCGAGAGCGGCCAGATCATTACGATCGAACTGGGGAATAACGGGGACTGATCCGGAGAGCCGCAGAATAGAGATAATACGAATCTGTTTCTGCGGAGGGGAATATGTCTGAGACCCGTGCGGAGCGCGGACCGGACCGGCGGCTGCTGCGGCGCATCCTGTGCCTGATGCTGCTGTTCGGCGTCGCCTCCTTTGCCTTGCTGATCGCGCGGCTGTACCGGCTGCAGATCATCGACCACGATTACTACGAAGAGCTGGCCGTCGGCCAGCAGCTGCGCGAGGCGACGACGGTGCTCGCGCGCGGCGCGATCTACGACCGGAAGGGAAGCCCCCTGGCGCTGAGCGCCTCGGTGGAGAACGTCTTCCTCAGCCCGGCGGAGATCGACCAGAACGGCGAGGACCGGGCGCTGATCGCCCGCGGCCTCGCGGAGATCCTCGGCCTGGACGAGGCGGCGATCCTCGAAAAGAGCCGCCAGACCGGCTCCTGGTACGTTACCGTCAAGCGCGGCCTGGAAAAGGAAGAGGCCGACGCGGTGCGCCGCTTCAAAACAGAGAATGATCTGCGCGGCGTGCATCTCGAGCCGGACACGAAGCGCTGGTACCCCCACGGCTCGCTGGCCTGCCACGTCATCGGCTTCGTCGGCACCGACAACACCGGCCTGGAGGGCATCGAAGCCCTCTACGACGGGGCGCTCTCCGGCACGCGCGGGCGCAGCCTGCGCCTGACGAACGCCTACGGCGCGGAGCTGCTGCTCGGCGGCTACGAGGATTTCGAATCCGGCGAGGACGGCTGCGACCTGACGCTGACGATCGACACGACGATCCAGTACTACGTCGAAAAGCATCTGAAGCAGGCCGTCGCGGACTACGACATCCAAAACGGCGCCGGCGCGATCGTCATGGACGTCAACACCGGCGCGATCCTGGCGATGGCCTCGCTGGACGGCTACGATCTCAACGACTTCCTGGCCGTGAGTCCCGAGGCGCAGGCCGCGGTCGACGCGGCCGCGAGCCCGGAGGAGGCGGCGGAGCTGCTGCGGCAGGCACAGACGCGCCAGTGGCGCAACAAGGCCCTGTCCGACACCTACGAGCCCGGCTCCACCTTCAAGATCATCACCCTCGCGATGGCGCTCGACAGCGGCGCCGTCACGATGAACGACGGCTTCTACTGCGGCGGCAGCGTGCGCGTGACCGGCCGCAGCAGCCCGATCCGCTGCTGGAAGGACGGGGGCCACGGCTCCCAGACCCTGACCCAGGCGGTGCAGCACTCCTGCAACGCGGCCTTCGTCAACATCGGCCTGCGCGTCGGCGCGGAGACCTTCTACCGCTACTGCGACGCCTTCGGTCTGCTGCGCCTGACGGGCGATGCGGACGAGAACCTGACGGCGACGACCGGCATCGATCTCGCGGGCGAGAGCGGCAGCATCTGGTGGAGCGAAAACACCTTTTATTCTCAGAGAAACCAGTCGCAGCTGGCGGCGGCCTCCTTCGGCCAGACCTTTACGATCACGCCGCTGCAGCTGATCACGGCAGTCAGCGCCTGCGTCAACGGCGGGCAGCTGATGCAGCCCTACGTCGTGCAGCGCATCACCGCGCTGGACGGCAGCGTCCGCTACGAGCACGAGCCGGTCGCCCTGCGCCGGGTCATCCGGGAGGAGACCTCCGCGCAGGTGCGGAGCATCCTCGAGCAGGTCGTGGGCGACGCCAAAGAGGGCACCGGGCGCAACGCCGCGGTCGCCGGCTACCGCATCGGCGGCAAGACCGGCACCAGCGAAAAAGTCAGTCTGGAGGCTCAGACCGGCCAAAAGCAGTACATCGTCTCCTTCATCGGCGTGGCCCCGGCGGACGCACCGCAGATCGCGGTCCTGGTCTTCCTGGACACCCCGTCCGACCAATCCGGGATCTACATCAGCGGCGGCCAGATGGCGGCCCCGGTGGTGGGGCGCATGATGGCGGACATCCTGCCCTATCTCGGCGTCGAGCCGGAGAGTGGGGATGACGGCGGAGACGTCGGTGTGCCCGATCTGCTGGGTCTTACGGCGGCCGAGGCGGCGGAGCGGCTCCACGTAGCCGGCCTGTCGTACCGCCGCATCGGCGAGGGCGAGCGCGTGACGGCGCAGCTCCCGCACAGCGGCGCGACGATCGCCGCCGGCACGCAGATCATCCTGTATTTTGACGCGCAGCCCTCCGCGCAGGCGGAGCAGATGCCCGCGCTCAAGGGCCTGAGCTATGCCGAGGCGCGGGATATCCTCGCGGATCTCGGCCTGTATATCCGGACCTGCAGTCCGGTCGGCGACCCCGGCTCCCGCTTTGTGGACAGCCAGAGCATCCCCGCCGGAGCCTCGGCGGAACACGGCAGCATCGTGACCGTCACGCTGATCAGCGAAGACGAAAACATGCTGGGAAGGTACTGATACATGAAATTAAAAGAAATTGTTAGGGACCTGGACATTCTGGAATGGAGCGCCGATCCGGAGCTGGAGATCGGCGGCGTCTGCTACGATTCCCGCAGGACGCAGCCCGGCGATCTCTTCGTCGCGGTGCGCGGCTTCGAGACCGACGGGCACCGCTACATCCCGATGGCTCTGCAGAAGGGCGCGGCGGCGGTGCTCTGCGAGGAGAAGCCCTCCGTCGGCATTCCGTATCTGCGCCTTGCCGACTGCCGACTGGGCCTCGCCCTGGCGAGCCGGAACTTCTTCGGCGATCCCGCCGCGGAGATGACCGTGATCGGCTTCACCGGCACCAGCGGCAAGACCAGCTCCACGCAGCTGCTCAAGCACGTGCTGGAGGACCGCCTCGGCGCGAAGGTCGGCCTCATCGGCACCAACGGCAACATGATCGGCGAGGAGCTGCTGCACACCGAGCACACCACGCCCGAGAGCTACGAGCTGCACAAGCTCTTCCGCCGCATGGCGGACGAGGGCTGCACGCACGTCGTGATGGAGGTCTCCTCCCACTCGCTGGCGCTGGAGCGCGTCGCGGGCATTGAGTTCGACGTCGCGGTCTTCACCAATCTCTCGCAGGATCACCTCGATCTGCACGGGACGATGGAGGACTACGCCGCCGCCAAGAAAAAGATCTTTTCCCAGTGCCGCTTCGGCATCGTCAATCTCGACGACGAGCGCGCTGCCTACATGAGCGAGGGCGCTCCCTGCCCGATTTTCAGCTATTCCGCCTCGCGCAACGACGCGGACCTGGTGGCCAAGGACCTGCGCCTGTCGGCCTCCGGCGTGCGCTTCGCCGCGGTCAGAGGGGGAGAGCTCGCGCTGATCCGCCTTGCGATCCCGGGTCAGTTCTACGTTTACAACGCGCTGAGCGTCATCGCGGTCTGCCTGCGGCTGGGCATGAGCCTGGCCGACTGCGCGGCGGGGCTCGCCACGGCGCGCGGCGTCAAGGGCCGCATGGAGCCCGTGCCGACCGACGGCGACTACAGCGTCATCATCGACTATTCCCACAAGCCGGACGCGCTGGAAAAGGCGCTGAAGGCGCTGCGCCCGGTCACCAAAGGGAGCCTCACCGTGCTCTTCGGCTGCGGCGGCGACCGCGACCGCAAAAAGCGGCCGCTGATGGGCGCCATCGCCGAGAAAAACGCGGACTTCACGATCGTCACCAGCGACAATCCGCGCACCGAGGACCCGCAGGCGATCATCGACGAGATCCTCGCGGGCATGAAGGCCCGGCGCGGCAGCGTCAAGGTGATCTGCGACCGCGTGGAGGCCATCCACTGGGCGCTTGACCACGCCCGCAGCGGCGACGTGATCCTGCTGGCCGGCAAGGGCCACGAGGATTACCAGATCGTCGGCAAAGAGAAGCACCACATGGACGAGCGGGAGATCGTCGCGGAGTATTTAGAGAGAAGGAAAAACGCATGAATATTACGATGAGGCTGATGGCCGCCCTGCTGATCTCGTTCGGCGTCACCGCCGTCTTCGGCAGGTACTATATCCCCTGGCTGCAGAAACAGAAGGCCGGCCAGGCCATCAAGGAGAACGGCCCCACCTGGCACGCCTCCAAGAGCGGCACGCCCACGATGGGCGGCGTGATGTTCATCCTCGGCGTGACCGCGGTCGTGCTGACGGTGGGCCTGCCCAGCATGCTCGCGGGCAATTTCAGCCACCTCTTCATTTTGATCTTCGGGCTGGTTTTCGGCGCGATCGGCATGCTCGACGACTGGGAGAAGATCAAGAACAAGCACAACACCGGCCTGTCGGCCAAGATGAAGTTCCTGCTTCAGCTCGCGGCGGCTCTGGCCTTCATCGTGCTGATGCGCAACCTCGGCATCGTCAACACCGATCTCTACGTGCCCTTCACCGGCGGCACGATCCATCTGCCCCCCTGGCTCTACTTCATTTTTGCCGCCTTTGTCATCGTCGGCACGGTCAACGCCGTCAACATCACCGACGGTGTGGACGGCCTGGCCAGCGGCACCAGCCTGCCGGTCTGCCTCTTCTTTGCCTGCGTCACTTTCGCCTGGGGCGAGCGCTTCCTCGAACAGGGCATCTTCGCCTCGGCGCTGCTCGGCGGCCTGCTGGGCTTCCTGCTCTATAACTTCAACCCCGCCAAGGTCTTCATGGGCGACACCGGTTCGCTCTTCCTCGGCGGCGCGGTCGCGGCTCTGGCCTTTGCCTACGACATGCCGCTGATCCTGCTGAGCGTCGGCATCATCTACATCGTCGAGACCCTGTCCGACATCATCCAGGTCGGTTATTTCAAGCTGACGAAGAAAAAGTACGGCGAGGGAAGGCGCATCTTCCGCATGGCGCCGCTCCACCACCACCTGGAGATGGGCGGCTGGACGGGAAAGAAGTGGAAAGAAAAGGAACTGTTTTTCCTCTATACCGGCATATCTCTGCTCTTCGCCGTCATATCCTTTATATGGGTCTATCAGCGCTTCTGACGGAATAAGGATCGGGGAGGTGGGTGCTTGCGCGATCAAAGTGCCCGCCTCGCCGACTTTTCATGCGCGCCGGAGAGCGCGCGGCGGCAGGGCTTCGACCTGCCCTTTTTCCTGCTCGTCCTGCTGCTGCTTGCGATCGGCGTCGTGGCGGTGCTCTCGGCGAGCTATCCCCGCGCCTATTACGATCCCTCCCACGTGACCGGCGGCCGCCCCGCCTATTATTTCGTGCGGCAGCTGCTGTTCGCGCTGCTGGGCCTGGGCGCGATGCTCCTGGCCTCGAGGCTCCCGACGGGCTTTTACCGGCGCTGTGCGTTCCCGTTTCTCGGTCTGACCGTGCTGCTGCTGGCGCTGGTGCCCTTCATCGGCGTTCGCGCCAACGGCGCGCGGCGCTGGCTCGGCCTCGGCGGCCTGACGCTGCAGCCCTCGGAGCTGGCCAAGCTCGCCGTGATCCTCAGCTTCGCCGCGCTGATCTGCCGCTTCCGCAGCCGGATGCGCAGCTTTCGCACGGGGATCCTTCCCTTCGCGGGCATTTTGGCCCTGCTGATCGGCCTTCTGGTGCTCGAGCCGCATTTTTCCGCCTCGATCATCCTCACGGCCCTCGCCGGGGCGATGCTCTTTCTCGGCGGCGTGCCGCTGGGCTGGTTCGCGGCGGCCTTCGCGGCGCTCGGGGCCGGGATCGGCGTGCTGCTGGCCTTTTTCCCCTATGCCTCCACCCGCATCGTCACCTGGCGCGACCCTTTTTCCAGCGCCTCGGACGAGGGTTATCAGATCGTCCAGTCCCTGTATACGATCGGCTCCGGGGGCCTGAGCGGGCTCGGCCTCGGCGCGAGCCGACAGAAATACCTCTACCTTCCGGAGGAGCACAACGATTTCATCTTCTCCGTGGTCTGCGAGGAGCTCGGCTTTCTCGGCGCTTCGCTGATCCTGCTGCTCTTCGCGCTGCTGATCTGGCGCGGCTACTGGATCGCCCTGCACGCCCGCGGCCGCTTCGCCTGCCTGGTCTGCGCCGGCGTGACGACGCTGCTCGCGCTGCAGACCTTCCTCAACGTGGCGGTGGTGACGAACCTCCTGCCCTGCACCGGCATATCCCTGCCCTTTTTCAGCTACGGCGGCACGGCGCTGCTGATCCAGCTGGCCGAGATGGGCATTGTTCTCAGCGCCTCGCGCGAGATGCTTCGTCAAATGTGAAACCGTGTTTCACATTTGAGGAACTCGCGCTTATCGCACGCGGCTTACGGGAGACAAGCCGCGTTTGGTCGGCGCGAGGGCTCGCTCAGCTCGCCTCAGAGTGTTTTTGCCGAGGCAAAGCCCCGTCAAAAACAGATAACATCTTTTTCTGCGCTCCATTTTGCAATATTCTGATCATAGAAAGAAGTTTTCCGAATGAAATTCATTCTGACCTGCGGCGGCACCGCGGGACATATCAACCCCGCCCTGGCCGTGGCCGGGCGTCTCGGCGAGCTGCTGCCCGGCAGCGAATTCCTCTTCCTCGGCGCGGAAGGGAAGATGGAGATGGAGCTCGTGCCGCGCGCGGGCTACGAGATCCGCGCCCTGCCAGTAACCAATATCAGCCGCGGCAAAAGCCCCGCGGCGATCATCCATAATCTGAAGACCCTGAGGAATGTGCGCGTTTCGCGCCGCATGACGCGGGAGATCCTGAAGGACTTCCACCCCGACGCCGTCATCGGCACCGGCGGCTACGTCTGCTACCCGGTGCTGAAGGAGGCGGCGCGGCGCGGCATCCCGACGGCGGTGCACGAGAGCAACGCCGTGCCGGGCCTCACGACAAAGATGCTCGCCGGGGTCGTGGACCGGATCATGGTGGGCTTCGAGGAGAGCCGCGCGCAGTACCGCGAGCCGGAGCGCGTCGTCGTCACCGGCACGCCGGTGCGCGGCGAATTCGACCGGCATACCCGCGAAAGCGCGCGTGCCGAGCTCGGCATCCCGGCCGATCAGCCACTGGTCGTGTCGGTCTGGGGCTCGCTGGGCTCCGGGCACATGAACGACATGATGCTCAAGCTCCTGCCTCTGCTGAAGGGGCAGCGGGACTTCCGCCTGATCCATGCCGTCGGCAGCCGCGATTTTGCCGAGTTTTCGGAGGGCCTCGCTTCGCTGGAGCTCGATCCCGCCGACTGCGGCGCCGATCTGCGCGAGTACATCTACGACATGCCGCGCGTGATGGCGGCGGCCGACCTGATCCTCTGCCGCGCCGGCGCGTCCACGCTCTCGGAGCTCAGCTACACCGGCAAGCCCGCGATCCTCGTCCCCTCGCCGAACGTCACCAACCACCACCAGGAGCGCAACGCCCGCGTGCTCGAGCGCGCCGGCGGCGCGAAGGTGCTGCTGGAGGGCGAGTTCGACGCCGACTCTCTGCTCGCGCTGATCCGCGAGCTGCTGGCCGATCCCGCGAGACTCTCCGCCATGTCGGCGGCCATGCGCTCGCTGGCCGTGACCGGGGCGACGGACAGGATCTGCAGCGAGATCCTCAGCCTCGTGCAGCATTGAAATACTCACAAAAAAATCCCTCTGCGCATAGGATGGCATGATTCCGATGCGCAGGGGGTATTTTTATGGACATCTGGCATGTTCGCGGCGGGAAAAAGCTGAGCGGAGCCTGCACGGTGCAGGGCTCGAAGAACGCCTCGCTGCCGATCCTGGCGGCCTGCGTCGTCTCGCCGCTGCGCGCGGAGCTGACGAACGTGCCGCGCCTGCGGGACGTGGACGCCGCGCTGCGCATCCTGCGCCATCTGGGCTGCCGCGCCGAGCAGGAGGGGAACGAGGTCTACATAGACTCCACGGGGCTGACGCGCTGCGATATCCCCCACGCGCTGATGGAGGAGATGCGCTCCTCGGTGATCTTCATGGGCGCGCTGCTGGCCCGCTGCGGCGAGGCGCGGCTGAGCCTGCCGGGCGGCTGCCAGCTCGGCAGGCGCCCGATTGACCTTCACCTGGCCGCGCTGCGGCAGCTCGGCGCAGAGATCCGCGAGGAGGGGAGCGAGATCGTCTGCCGCGGCGGGAGACTGCGCGGCGCGCGGATCGAGCTGCCTTTCCCGAGCGTCGGCGCGACGGAAAACGTCCTGCTCGCCGCCTGCGCGGCGGAAGGGGAGACCGTGCTGAGCGGCGCGGCCCGCGAGCCGGAGATCGCCGCGCTGCAGGAGGTCCTGTGCGCGATGGGCGCACGGATCGGCGGCGCGGGCGGGGACAGGATCACGATTGACGGCATGACCCCGCAGCGAGAAATGCGCGCAAAGATCCCCTTCGACCGGATCGCCGCCTCGACCCTGGCCTGCGCCGCGGCCGCGACGGGAGGAGACGTCGAGCTGCGCGAGGTGGACGCGCAGCAATTTTCTACCGTTCTCTACTTCCTAAATCGCGCAGGCTGTGATATAATACTTCAGAATGACCGTGTGCGTCTGATCGCGCCCGCGCGCCTGCGCGGCGTCGGGGCGCTGAGCACCGCGCCCTTCCCCGGTTTCCCGACCGACGCGCAGCCTGTGCTGATGGCGGCGCTCCTGAAGGCCCGCGGCCTGACGCGCATCACCGAGACCATCTTTGAAAACCGCTTCCGCCAGGCCCCGGAGCTCCGCCGCCTGGGTGCCGACGTCCGCGTCGAGGGCCGCGTCGCCGAGATCCGCGGCGTGGAGAGCCTGCGGGGCGCTTCGCTCACGGCGGGCGACCTGCGCGGCGGCGCCGCGATGATCGTGGCCGGGCTCGCCGCTGAGGGGGAGACCCTGGTGCGCGACGCGGGCCACGTCCGCCGCGGCTACGAGGAGCCGGATGAGAGGCTCCGCGCGCTCGGCGCCGTTATTTTTACCGAAACCGATACCTGATACGAGGAGAAAGCCAATGGCTACGACAAAAGCGACCCTGCCGCCGGAGAGCAAGCACGGCGAATATATGAAGCCCCGCCGGAAGAACGGCGTGGGCGGCCTGGTCACCTTCCTGGCCGTGGTGGTCGGGATCATCTTCGTGATGAGCGTGCTGCTGCGCGTCAGCGAGATCCGCGTCGAGGGCAACGAGCACTACACCGACCAGGAGATCATCAACGCCACCGGTCTCGAGACCGGCGACAACATCTTCTTCTTCGACAAGTTCGCCACGGTCAGCCGCGCCTACACGAAGCTGCCCTACCTGGAAGAGGTCGTCGTCGAGCGGCAGCTGCCCGGCACGCTGACGATCCGCGTGGTGGAGAGCAAGGCCCTGGCCTATCTGGTCGTCGGCGACGAGGAGTGGACGATTGACCGCAGCTGCAAGATCCTCGGCAAGGCCGTCGCCGGCGAGACCGAGCAGCTTATCCCGATCAAGGGCATCCGCCCCGGCACGCTGATGATCGGCGAGCGCCTCGAGCGGGCTGACGGCATCGAGGAGCGCGTCGACTACCTGGCGGAGCTCCTGTACCAGCTGCAGGAGCGCGGCCTCGCCTCCGGGACCCGCTGGGTCGACTTTTCCGACACCAATCAGGTCTCCTTCCGCTACACCGACAAATACACGGTCATTATCGGCGACGGGCAGAACGTCGAGCACAAATTTGCCATGCTGATGTCCGTGCTTTCCCAGCTCAAGGACGGCGACGTTGGCACGATCGACCTGTCCAACGGCCAGAACGCGCATTTCATCCCCAACTGATTTACAAAACAATGACAAAAGTTTTCTCGATTTGTAAAAAACAACTTGACCACGAGAGAAATTTGTAATAATATAAACTATAGCAATTCTAAAAATATAATTCACATATATTGTGGGATACTACTACAGGGAGGCAAAAACATGGATTTCAAAGCCGAAGCAGGCCCGGACAATGTCGTAACCATCAAGGTCGTCGGTATCGGCGGCGCGGGCAACAATGTCGTCAACCGCATGGTGAAGAGCGGCACCCAGGGTGTCGAGTTCATCGCGATCAATACCGATAAGCAGGCGCTGGCCGTCTCCAACGCCGATCAGAAGATCCAGATCGGCGAGAAGATGACGCACGGCCAGGGCGCCGGCTCCGATCCGGAGATCGGCAAGCGCTCCGCCGAGGAGAGCCGCAACAATATCGCCAAGGCCATCGAGAGCGCGGATATGGTGTTCCTCACCGCCGGCATGGGCGGCGGCACCGGCACGGGCGCGGCTCCCACGGTCGCGGATATCGCGCGCGAGGCCGGCATCCTCACCGTCGGTGTGGTGACCAAGCCCTTCAAGTTCGAGGGCAAGCGCCGCATGGACCAGGCCAACGAGGGCATCAAGGAGCTGCTGGGCAAGGTCGACTCCCTGCTCATCATCCCCAACGACCGCCTGAAATACGCCACCGACCAGAAGGTCACGCTGGCCAACGCCTTTGAGATCGCGGACGACGTGCTGCGCCAGGCCGTCACCAGCATCTCCGACCTCATTAAGAACACCGGCTTCATCAACCTCGACTTTGCGGACGTCACCACCATCATGAAGGGCGCCGGCTTTGCCCACATGGGCGTCGGCCACGCCGCCGGCAAGGGCAAGGCGGAGGACGCCGCCCGCATGGCCGTCGCGAGCCCCCTCATGGAGACCTCCATCAACGGCGCGCACGGCGTGCTGATCAACATCACCGGCTCCGAGGATATGGGCCTGGAGGATGTGGAAGCCGCCGCCAACCTCGTGCAGGAGGCCGCGCATCCCGACGCCAACATCATCTTCGGCGCCACCTTCGACGACAGCATGCAGGACGAGATCCGTGTCACCGTCATCGCCACCGGCTTTGAGGAGAACGCGAACGCGCCCGCCGTGGCCGCTCCGGCCCCCGGCGTCGTGATGCGTCCGGTCGCTTCCGTCGAGAAGCCCTCGGGCCTGTTCTCCGGCGCCGTCGAGAAGGCTGCCGCTCCCACCCCGGTCATGCCTCCGGTCACGGTCCAGCCTGCGGCTCCGGCCCCCGCCCCCGCCCCGGCTCCCGCCGCGGATGAGGAAGATCCCTTCGACAAGATCTTCAGCATCTTCAACCACAAATAATTCCGGGACTCAGTTCATATACTATATACGCCCGCATCCGTCGGATGCGGGCGTATTTTCGTGAAGGAGGCGAGGCGGGTGAAGGGCTTGCTGCCGCTGCTCGGCCGCTTCGGCAGGCTGTACGACGAAAAGCGCCTGACCCGCGCGGCGGCCGCGCTGTCCTTCTTCCTGACATCGACGCTGTTTCCGCTGCTGATCATCCTTTACACCCTGCTCGGCAGCAGCCTGCGGCCGGAGGCGATCGCGGAGCTCGCGCGCAGGGTGATGGCGGCGGACAGCGCGGCCGTCATCGAGGACTTCCTTCGCTATGTGGCGGAAAACAACAGCCGATCGATGATGATGGCGGCCTTTGCGCTGCTGCTGAGCTCTTCCTCCGCGGCGATGCGCACGCTGCAGGCGACGATCGGCGACCTGCAGGGGGCGGCGCGCTACCGCGGACTGAAGGAGCTGCTGTTCAGCCTGCTTTTCTCGCTTTTCCTGGTATTCGTGCTCTATTTCGCGATCCTCGTCATGCTCACCGGGCAGAGCTTCTTCGCATGGATCGGCCGCTTCGTCCCGGTTCTCGATTTTGCTCGGATCTGGCAGCTGCTGCGCTATCCGCTCCTCGGCGCGCTGCAGGCTGCGATGATCGGCGGCCTGTACGCCGTGTCTCTCCCGCGGGGCGGCCGCTACCCGACCGCGCCCGGCGCGCTGCTTGCGGCGCTTGCGCTGCTCGGCGTCAGCGCGGCCTATTCGGCGGTCATCGGCGCATCGGCGCGCTATCCGCTGGTCTACGGCTCGCTCGCCTCAATCATCCTGCTGATGATGTGGCTCTACACCTGCTGCCTGGTGATCTTCTCCGGCGCGGCCTGGAACGTCGCGCTGCGCGATCAGCGCCGCGAGAAGCGGCAGACGCGCTTTGCGCCGCCGGAAGAGGATCCCTGAACAGACATGAAAAAAGCTCCGCAGCGCGGAGCTTTTTTCATGTCATGAACTTGTCGATGGCCTCGTTCAGGGCCGTGAGCTGGTCGGAATCTCCGGCGCTCACGTCGTCGATGCAGTGCTCGAGATGGTCCTTCAGGATCACCTTGGCCGTGCTGTTGAGCGCGGAGCGCACCGCCGCCAGCTGAATCAGCACCTCCGTGCAGTCGCGCCCGTCCTCGACCATGCGCTTGACGGATTCCAGATGCCCGATGGCGCGCGAGAGGCGGTTCAGCACCGCTTTCGTCTGGGTGTGCGTGTGGCCGTGGCCGTGCCCATGTTCATGGTCGTGATCATGCTCGTGCGTGTGCGCATGGACGACGCCGTCGCCGTGGTCATGATAATAAACTTCTTCCGTGGGCATAAAGCGCCGCCCCCTTTCATCAATAGTCATATCAATATACAGCAAAACTGTCCGTTTTGCAAGCCCCCCGGGGGGATTTGTGAAAATTCGGAATGAGGAATGTAGAATTATGAATGCTCCTTTGCCCAGGCGCGGAGCAGCAAAAGAACCTCGTCCTCCGAAAGCTCGCCGAGGTCGACGATGCGCGTGTCCGGGTCGGATTCCAGCGCGGCGTGCAGCTGCCCGATCCGCCCGGTAAAGCGCTCGCCCAGCCCGAAGAGCTGCCGCCACCGCTCGGCCTCCTCCGCGGTTTTGAGCGCGCCGACGATCGGCAGACCGCTCTGCAGCAGCGACGAGAGCGCCGCGGCGAACTGCGGGATCAGCGTCTCATAGCCGCCGATCTCGTCGAGCAGGGCGAAGGGGTAGAAGGCGGCCTCCTCCAGCAGCCGGACGCCGAAGTCCCGGAAGACCTCGTTGTCATGCGCGGGCGGCCAGACGCGGCAGTCGAGGAAGCGCCGCGACTCCAGGCCCTCGACGCCGCCGGCCGCGGCGGCGGGACAGAGCGCATAGCCCTCCGCGAATCCGTCCTGGCCGGGCTCCGCGCGCAGCACGAAGCCGCCCGCTTCCGCAAGCTTTTCGCCCAGTGCTTCGCGGATCAGCCTCGAGCGGGTCTCCGCCTCGGCTCCCGTGAGAAAGATGCGTTTTTCCATGCCCTCGCCTCCTTTTTACCAGTATACACCGCGTCCTGCCTGCGCGCAAGTGCCGCGGCCGCAGGCATTTGGACATAGCCTCGCGGAATATGCTGTTTCGAGGTGACGAAAATGATCGAAACGGCGCTGTACCTGCTGCTTCATTCCCTGTTCCTGTTCCTGCGCATCGCACCCGGCGGCAGCTTTCCCCGGCCGCTCAGCCGGGAGGAGGAGAAGGCCTGCCTCGAGCGCTGGGCTGCGGGAGACATGGAGGCGCGCAACACTCTCATCGAGCACAACCTCCGCCTTGTCTCTCACATCCTGAAAAAGTACTACGCCCAGGCCGACGACATGGACGATCTGCTCTCGATCGGCACGATCGGGCTGATCAAGGGCGTGGACAGCTACCGCCCGGAGAAGGGCGTGCGTCTGTCGAGCTACTGCAGCCGCTGCGTGGAAAACGAGGTGCTGATGTACTTCCGCTCCCGCCGCAGGAACCAGGGCGACCTGAGCCTCTCCGACGCGCTGGAGGGCGACGGGGACGGGGAGCTGTCGATCCTCGACGTGCTGGCCGCGGAGGACGATCTGGCAGAGCGTGTCGGCGACCGGGAGCTCTGCGCGCAGCTGCGCGGGCTGATCGAACGCGAACTAAGCGAGCGCGAGGCGCTCGTCGTCCGCCTGCGCTACGGTCTGGACGCGCCCGAGGCGCTGACGCAGAAGCAGACCGCCGAGCGCATCGGCGTCAGCCGCAGCTATGTCTCGCGCATCGAAAAGCGCGCGCTGGAAAAGCTGCGCCGCGCGCTGGAGGGCGGGGACTGAAAGCGGTTGACAGACTTTGCTTCAAGGTGCTATATTGAAAATGGAATAATACGAAAAACGGCAGGAAAACAAAAGCTTCGGCCTGCGGAGGATCCCTTGTCCGCCGCGGGCTGTTTTCACACGGGAGGACGGAGCGATGGTCGTCATCATCAGAGACGGAGCCGGAGAAGAGGCGATCCGGGCCGTGATCGCGCGCCTGGAGAGCTTTGGCCTGCGCGCCGAGCTCGTCGGGGGCGGGCGCCGAAGGCTGATCGCCGCGATCGGCGACGCCGGGCGGCTCGATACCGAGCTGCTGCGCGCGATGGAAGGCGTGGAGGATGTTCGCCGCGTCAGCGAGCCGTATCCGCTCTGCGGGCGGCACGCGCATCCGGACGACACGGTGCTGAAACTCGGCGGCGTCCGCATCGGCGGCGGGCAATTTGCGATGATCGCCGGGCCATGCGCGGTCGAGAGCCGCGAGCAGATCCTTTCGCTGGCCCCGCGTCTGAAGGCCGCCGGGGCGCAGATCCTGCGCGGCGGCGCTTTCAAGCCCCGCTCCTCGCCCTACGCCTTTCAGGGCCGCGGCGCCGAGGCGCTCGGCTGGCTCGCCGAAGCGGGCAAGGCGGCGGGGCTGCCCACGGTCAGCGAGATCCTCAGCCCCGAACAGCTCCCGCTCTTTGAACAGATCGACCTGCTGCAGATCGGCGCGCGCAGCATGCAGAACACCGAGCTGCTGAAGGCCGTCGGTGGCGCGGGCAAGCCGGTGCTGCTCAAGCGCAGCCCCGCGGGCACGCTCCGGGAGCTGCTGCTGGCCGCCGAATACCTGATGGCGGGCAGCTGCGGCGAGATCATTCTCTGCGAGCGAGGCGTCCGCGGCTTCGAGACCGAAACGCGCTTCACGCTCGACCTTTCGGCCGTGCCCGTGCTGAAGGAGAAAACGCATCTGCCCGTGATCGTCGACCCCAGTCACGCGACCGGCTGTGTGCGCTTCGTGCGCCCGATGGCGCTGGCGGCCGCCGCCGCCGGGGCGGACGGCCTGATGCTCGAGGTGCACCCCGATCCCCAGAACGCGCTCAGCGACGGCGCGCAGGCGCTGAGACCCGAACAGTTCGAGTCCCTCTGCGCCGAGCTGCGCCGCGTGCGCGAAGCGCTGGAGGCGAAGGCATGAAGGAGCTGACGATTTCCGCCTCCCGCAGCTGCCGGGTGCTGATCGGCTCCGGTCTGCTTTCTCGCGCCGGCGAGCTGGCGCTGCCGCTGATCGAGGGCCGCCGCGCGCTGATCGCCTGCGGGGAGCGCGTCTTTGCCCTCTACGGCGAAAGGCTGCGCGAGAGCCTGGAGCTGTCCGGCTTTTCCGTCTGGTTCTGCGTCTACCCCTCGGGGGAGGCCTATAAAACGCCGGAAACGATGCTGCTCATCGTCAAGGCGCTGGCCGAGGCCGGTTTTGACCGCAGCGACGCTGTCTTCGCCCTCGGCGGCGGCGTGACCGGCGACATGGCGGGCCTTGCCGCCGCGCTCTACCGGCGCGGGATCGCCTGCGTGCTGCTGCCGACCACGCTGCTGGCCGCGGCGGACGCCTCCGTCGGCGGCAAAACGGCCGTCGATCTGCCTCAGGGAAAGAATCTGCTGGGCTGCTTTGCCCAGCCGCGCCTCGTCCTCTGCGATACCGACTGTTTCCGCACGCTGCCGCCGGAGACCTTTGCCGAGGGCTGGGCCGAGATCGTCAAGTGCGCCTTCCTGCGCCCGGAGCTGCTGCCCCTGCTCGAGGAGCCGGAGCCGCGCCTCGAGGAGATCCTGGCGGCCTGCGTAGAGCTCAAAAGCGAGCTTGTTGCCTCCGATGAATTCGATACCGGCGTGCGTCGGCTGCTGAACTTCGGTCATACGGTCGGCCACGCGATCGAACGCTGCAGCGGCTGGGAGATCCCGCACGGGCACGCTGTCGCGGCAGGCATGGCGATCCTCACGCGCGGCTGCGCGGCGAAGGGCCTCTGCCCGCCGGAGACGGCGGCGCGCCTGGAGTCGCTGCTCAAGCGCTTCAGCCTGCCCCTGAGCTGCGATTTCACCGAGGGCGAGCTTCTGGCGGCTGCCCGCGCGGACAAAAAGACCCGCGGCAGGCGCATCACGCTGGTGCTGCCGGATGAAAGCGGTCGTCCCGGCCTGCGCGACATGAGCTTTGAGGAACTGGGCGAGCTGATCGCCCTTGGGTTATAAATGATGGATCTGCTGCTGTATCCCGGGAAGCTGCGCGGCGCGGTGACGCCGCCGCCCTCGAAGAGCGAGAGCCACCGGCTGATCCTGGCCGCGGCGCTGGCCGAAGGGGAGAGCCGCCTGCGCGCTCTTGCGCTCTCGGACGACCTGCGCGCGACCCTGCGCGGCGCGGAGGCTCTCGGCGCGCGCGTAAATGAAACCGCACCGGGCGAGTTTTCCATTTGCGGCTGCGGAGCGAAGCGCCGAAACGAGCCGATGACCCTTGACTGCGGCGCCTCCGGCTCAACGCTGCGCTTTCTGATCCCCCTTGCCCTCGCACTCTGCGGCGGCGGGGACTTTTCCGGAGAAAAAGGCCTGCTGCGGCGGCCGCTGCAGCCCTATCTCAGGCTCTTCGACGAGCTTGGGATCGACTGGATGCTTTCTGACGACCTTCTGCGCATACGCGGCGGGCTGAAGCCGGGAGATTTTCAACTGAGCGGCGAAGTCTCCAGCCAGTTTTTCAGCGGACTGCTCTTCTCGCTGCCGCTGCTCGATGCGCCGTCGACTCTGCGCTGGACGAGTCCGCCGGTCTCGGAGGGCTATCTGCGCCTGACCGCGGCGACGCTGAAGAAGGCCGGCGTCGGGCTGCGGGAGCTGCCGGACGGCTTTGCCGTCGAGCCCTCGCGATACCGTCCGCTGGACGCCGCGCCGGAAAAAGACTGGTCGCAGGCCGCCTTCTGGATCGCGGCGCGCGAGCTCGGCAGCGAGCTCGCCGTCTCCGGGCTGCGGGACGATTCCCTGCAGCCGGACCGGCGCATTATTGAGCTGGCAGCGCGTCTGCGCGAGAGCGGCGATGCGACGCTCGATCTCAGCCAGTGCCCCGACCTGCTGCCGCCTCTGGCGGCGATCGCCGTATTGAGGCGCGGCGTCTGCCGTCTGAGCGGCGCGTCCCGCCTGCGCGGCAAGGAGAGCGACCGCCTCGCCTCCGTGACGGCCGCCTTCCGCGCGCTCGGGGCTTCGATTTACGAGGAGCCGGACGGCCTTCGGATCGAGGGGCGGGAAAAACTGCCCGGCGGGGCCGAGGCCGACTGCGCGGGCGACCACCGCGTCGCGATGGCCCTCGCCGCCGCGGCGACGCGCTGCGAAAAGCCGGTGCTGCTGCGCGGCGCGGATTGTGTGAGCAAATCCTATCCCGATTTCTGGGAGATCTATCAAAGCCTGGGAGGGCGCTGCGATGTCGTCGAGCTGGGGAAATAAGCTGAAGCTGGAGCTGTTTGGCGAGAGCCACGGCGCCGCGGTCGACGCGCGCCTGTCGGGCCTGCCCGCCGGGGAGCGCGTCGATCTGGACGAGCTGCGCGCGCTGATGCGCCGCCGCGCGCCGGGTTTTTCCCCGCTGACCAGCGCCCGGCGCGAGGCCGATGAGGTATGCTTCCTCGGCGGCCTGACCGAGGGCCAGACCGACGGGAGCGAGCTCCTGCTTGAGATCAGAAACACCGACGCGCGGCCCGCTGATTACGCGGCGCTGCGCGATGTCCCGCGCCCCGGTCACGCCGATTACGCTGCGCGGCTCAAATACGGCGCGGCCGTCGATCTGCGCGGCGGCGGGGCCTTTTCCGGCCGCATGACCGCGCCCCTCTGCGCGGCGGGCGGCGTCTGTCTTCAGCTGCTGCGGCGGCGCGGCGTGGAGATCGCGGCGCATTTGCTGTCCGTCGGCGAGGTCGAGGACGAGCCCTTCGATCCCCTCGGCCCGGAGCCGGAGCTGCTGAAGCGTTTGAAAACGGAGGAATGGCCGACAATCAGCGCGGAGAGCGGCGCGAAAATGCGCGAGGCTATTGAAAAAACCGCGGCGGAGGGGGATTCCCTCGGCGGCGTGGTCGAAGGCGTCGTGACCGGCCTGCCCGCCGGGCTCGGCGGGCCGCTGTTCGAGGGCTTGGAGGGGAAGCTCGCCTCGCTGCTCTTCGCGATCCCGGCGGTCAAGGGCGTCGATTTCGGCGCCGGCTTTTCCGCGGCGCGTCTGCGCGGCAGCGAGAACAACGATCCCTACGCCGTCCGAGACGGAAAAGTCGTGATCAATAGCAACCGCGCCGGCGGGATCCTCGGCGGGATCAGCACCGGCATGCCGCTGCTGTTTCGCGTCGCGTTCAAGCCCACGCCATCGATCGCGATGGCCCAGAAAAGCGTGGATCTGGCGGCGATGACGGAGACGGAGCTGCGCGTACCCGGGCGTCACGACCCCTGCGTCGCGCTCCGGGCGCTGCCGGTCGTGGAGGCGGCCGCCGCCCTGGCGCTGCTGGATCGGATGCTGGAGGAGGGCAGATGGACGACAGAGAACTGAAGGCCCTGCGCGGCCGGATCGACGAGATCGACGAGCGGCTCGTCTCCCTTCTTGTTGAACGGATGGAACTTTCCGCCGAAATCGGCGACAGGAAACGCACGCGCGGCCTGCCCGTGCGCGACGCGGCGCGCGAAGAGGAGCTTCTCGCGCGCGTCCGCGAGCTGGCGGGAGAGCACGGCGACGAAGTCGAAGCGATCTACCAGACCATTCTCTCTCTGAGCCGCAAGGCTCAGCAAAAAAAGCTTTGCTGCGGCCTGATCGGCAGGCCGCTCGGCCACAGCTATTCCCCGGCCATCCACGCGCGGCTCGGCGGCTATGCCTACCGTCTGATCGAGCTGGAGCCGGAGGAGCTCGGCCCCTTCCTGTCAGCCGGTGATTTCGACGGGCTGAACGTGACGATCCCCTACAAAAAGGCCGTGCTGCCTTACTGCGCCCGTCTCAGCGAGACGGCGCGGCGCGTCGGCAGCGTCAACACGATCGTCCGCAGGCCGGAGGGCCTGTGCGGCTACAATACCGATTACGTCGGCTTTCTGCGGCTCTTTCGCCGCTCCGGGCTGAGCGCCGCGGGGAAGAAGGCCCTGGTGCTCGGCAGCGGCGGCGCCTCGCTGACCGTTCAGGCCGCGCTGCGCGAGCTCGGCGCATCGGAAATCGTGGTCGTCTCCCGGAAGGGAGAAACGAATTATGTAAACCTATATGAGAAACATCAGGACGCTTCTCTGCTGGTCAACGCCACGCCCGTCGGCGTGCACCCGCACAACGGCGAGCGGCTCATCGACCTAAGCCGCCTGCCGAAACTCGAGGGCGTCTTCGACCTGGTCTACAACCCGGCGAAGACAGCGCTGCTGCTGGACGCGGAGCGTCTCGGCCTGCCCGCCTTCAACGGGCTGCCGATGCTCGTCGCGCAGGCCGCGGCATCGTCCGCACTCTTTACGGGCTCTGAACCCGAGGACGGACTGATCGACCGGATCACGGAGAGCCTGGAGCGGGACATGAAAAACGTCCTGCTGATCGGCATGCCGGGCAGCGGGAAGATCACCCTCGGCGCTGCTCTGGCGCAAAAGCTCGGCCGGCCCTTTATCGATGCCGACCGCGAGTTGGAGGCGCGCGCCGGGAAGGACATCCCCGCGATCTTCCGCGAGGAAGGGGAGGAGGGCTTCCGCCGCCGCGAGCACGAGCTGCTGACCGAGTTGACGCGCCGGAGCGGCGCGGTGCTCGCCGTCGGCGGCGGCGCCGTGACGCGCGGGGAAAATTTCGACCTGCTGCGGCAGAACAGCCGGGTCGTCTGGCTGCGCCGACCGCTGCAGGAGCTCCCGACCGAGGGCCGCCCCCTGTCTCAGAGCAGACCCATTTCCGAGCTCTGGCGCGAGCGCGAGCCGCTCTACCGCGCGGCGGCCGATCTCACTGTCGACAATACCGGCACGCCCGAGGAGTGCGTGCGGAGGATCCTGGAGGCGCTCAACGATGAAAATCCTTGTCATTAACGGCCCGAATCTGAACCTGCTCGGCCGCCGCGAACCGGCGGTCTACGGCATCGGGACCTATGCCGAGCTTGTGAGTTATGTAAACCAATGCGCCGAGGCCCTGGGGCTCTCGGTGACGGTCTTCCAGTCCAACCATGAGGGCGCGCTGGTCGACAGGATCCAGGAGGCATGTGGTCGCTTTGACGCGATCGTCATCAATCCCGCGGCCTATACCCACACGAGCGTGGCGATCCTGGATGCGCTGCGCGCCGTCGGCCTGCCCGCGGTGGAGGTGCATCTGAGCGAGCCGCTCGAGCGCGAGGACTTCCGTCACGTCTCCTACGCCGGGCTCGCCTGCGAAAAGCGCTTCGCCGGGCAGGGCTTCGACAGCTATCGCCTGGCGCTGGAATACCTGAGCGCGCGCGGCGGCGCGGATACTTGAATTCCTTGACAAAGCGTGCTATAATAAATAGAAATTTTCCGAAAGGGGGGAGCTGAGCGTGAAAATCAATAAACTGCTTGCGGTCTTTTTCGCCCTCGCTCTCTGCCTGGCGATCGCGATCCTGTGGAAGTGGCGCGACCCGGGAAAGCCGGAGGAGATCATCTACGGCGAGGCTTCGGGCGGCAAGACCACCGTGGTCGACCCGGGGACCCTGCCCGACCCGAACGCGACGCCCGAGCCCGATGAGGACGGCGTCGTCTGGCCGGATCTGACGCTCAAGGAGATGCTGGATGCGGAAAACCGCCAGTACGCCATCGTCAACGACAAAAACCTGCTCTCCGCCGCCTTCCAGCCGGAGTGCGACAAGATCTCCGGCACCAACAATCAGCTCTTTGAAAAAAGCGCGCTGCCCTATCTGGAGGCCATGCTGCAAGACCTGCGCGACCACGGCTTCACGCCCTACGTCGCCGGCGCCTTCCGCACCTACTCCTTCCAGGAGAAGCTCTTCAACGGCAAGGCCAGCCAGATCGCCGCGGGTATGAACCCGCCGGTGACGGATTACCTCGACCCGCGCTATCAGGAGGCCGTCGCCGTCGCGCGTACGATCACGGCATATCCCGGCAGCAGCGAGCACCAGCTGGGCCTCGGCGTCGACATCCTCGACCGTCAGCGCAGCTGGCTCGACTACAGCACGATGAACCAGGACTTCTTCGCCTACCTGGATTCGATCTGCGCCAGCTACGGCTTCATCAAGCGCTATCCCAGCAACAAGCTCCCGCTGACCGGCTGGGACGAGCCCTATCACTACCGCTACGTGGGCGTGGAGGCCGCGACCTTCATCATGGAGCACGGCATCTGCTACGAGGAGTTCTACGCGCACTACGATCCTGACTTCAGCATTAAGTAAATCAATGCTTTTTTCGCCGGGATCTTCCAGATTCCGGCGAAAAAAAGGCTTGCATTCTCTTTGCGGGAGTGTTATAGTAACAAAGTAAGGTTTATGGTATTGTCAGAGTGGGTCTTGGCCCACTCTTTTTTGCGAACTTGTTCGCCCAGACAAATTATGGAAGTGGTGGTCTGATGAGCAAATTGACCGATCGCATCGCGGAGCTGGCCCGTCCCCACGTGGAGGACGAGGGCTGCACGCTCTGGGACGTGGAGTACGTCCGCGAGGCCGGGACCTGGTATCTCCGGCTGTATATCGATAAGGAGGGCGGCGTCTCGATCGACGACTGCGAGCGCATCAGCCGCCGGCTTGACCCGGTGCTCGACGAGGAGGATCCGATCGCCGAGAGCTATGTGTTCGAGGTGGGCTCTGCCGGCGCCGACCGCGAGCTCAAGCGGCCAGGGGACTTCGAGCAGTTTATGGGCAGCGAGGTCGACGTGAAGCTCTACCAGCCCGTCGAGGGCAGCAAGCTCTACACCGGCACGCTCAGCGACTACGAAGAGGGCCGCGTGAGCATTCTCTGCGGCAAAAAGAGCCGCAGCTTTGACAAGACACAGGTCGCGCAGGTCAGACTGCACGTGAAGATCAGCTGAGAGATAAGGGGTAACAAACATGAACGCAGAATTTTTCCAGGCCATTGAGGATATCGAGAAGGAAAAGGGTATTCCCCGCGGCTATATGTACGACAAGATCCGCCAGGCCATGCTGGCCGCCTTCCGGCGCGACAATCCCGAGTGCGAGGACAACGTCGAGGTGCTGCTGGATGAGGAGAAGAAGCAGATCGAAATGGTCGTCTACAAGACCGTGACCGACGAGGTCAATGATCCGAGCCACGAGATCAACCTCGAGGCCGCGAAGAAGGTCAGCAAGCGCGCCAAGCTCGGCGACCTGCTGCCCATCCCCGTCGAGACCAAGAAGTTCGGCCGCATCGCCGCCCAGGCTGCCAAGCAGATCATCACCCAGGGCATCCGCGAGGCTGAGCGCGGCATCGTCTACGAGCAGTTCACCTCCAAGGAGCACGAGATCCTGACCGGCGTCGTCTCCCGCATCGACCCGCGCACCGGCGCCGTGTCGATCCGCATCAGCTCCAACAGCGAGTACACCGAGGCCATGCTCTCTCCGAACGAGCGCATCAAGACCGAGGAGCTCAAGGAAGGCGACCGCATCAAGGTCTACGTGGTCGAGGTGCGCAACTCCACCCGCGGCCCGCAGGTGCTCATCAGCCGCACGCATCCCGGCCTCGTCAAGCGCCTGTTCGAGCTGGAGGTCCCGGAGATCTTCGACGGCACTGTGGAGATCCGCTCCATTACCCGCGAGGCGGGCAGCCGCACGAAGATGGCCGTCTGGTCGGCCGATCCGAACGTCGATCCGATCGGCGCCTGCGTCGGCCCGAAGGGCGGGCGTGTGGCCAGCGTGGTCGAGGAGCTCGGCGGCGAGAAGATCGACATCGTGAAGTTCAGCGAGCAGCCGGAGGAGTTCATCGCCGCCTCGCTGTCGCCCTCCGAGGTCATCAGCGTCACGATGCTCGAGGACGGCAAGAGCTGCCGCGTCGTCGTGCCGGACAATCAGCTTTCCCTGGCGATCGGCAAGGAGGGCCAGAACGCCCGCCTCGCCGCCAAGCTCACCGGCTACAAGATTGACATCAAGCCCCTGAGCGAAGCGTGATTTAGTTTTTAGCTTGTAGTTTTTAGTTTTTAGAAAGGCGGCGAAGAGCATGCAGCAAAAGAAAATACCGATGCGGCAATGCCTCGGCTGCCGCGAGCATAAAGCGAAAAGAGACCTGATCCGGGTCGTGCGCTCTCCCGAGGGCGTCATCAGCCTGGACTTCCGGGGCAAGGCCCCGGGCCGCGGGGCTTACGTCTGCCCGCAGCCGGACTGCCTGAAAAAGGCGATCCGCGCAAGGGCGATCGAGCGCGCACTGGACTGCGCGATCCCGCCGGAGGTCTACGAACAGCTGGAAAAACAGATGGAGGCCGGCGAATGAGGGAAAAAGCCCTGAAGCTGCTTGGCCTCATGCGCAGGGCCAATGCGATCCAGCCCGGAGAGGACCGGGCGGGCGAAGCCGTGCAGGCCGGCAAGGCAAAGCTGCTCCTGCTGGCGTCCGACGCGGCGGACAATGCCCGCCGCCGGGCGGAAAACCTGGTGAACGGGAGACGGACGCTGCTGCTCGAGCTGCCCTTTGACCGGGCGGAGCTCGGCGCCGCGCTCGGGCTCGGCGGCTGCGCGACGGCCGCGGTGACCGACCTCGGCTTTGCCGGCGCATTGACCGAACTGCTGGCCGGGATCGACCCGGAGCGTTACGGCGCGGCCGCGGCGGAGACCGCGCGCCGCAGTCAGAAGGCGCAGCGCCGCAAAAAGGAAACAGAGGCCCTGAAGAGGAGCAAAAGAAACGAACGTTGAATGTGAATGGGCTCAGGTTGATGCCCTGAAGGAAATATCAATCGTTTTTGAGGCAGCTTTGCCGCCTCAAAAACACCCTGAGGCGAGCCAAGCGAGCCCTCGCGCCGACCAAATGCGGCGTATACGCATCGCCGCATGCGATGAGCGCGAGAACCTCAGTTGCGGAACAGGGTTTCGCAACTGACTAATAAAAGGAGGACGAACGGATGAGTATGATCAAGTATCGCGTGCATGAGGTGGCCAAGGATTTCGGTTTGGGATCGAAAGTGATCTCCCAGATCCTGACCGACTATATCGCGCCTCCTAAGAATCATATGCAGGTACTGGAGACCCCGGAGCTGGACGTCATTTTTGAGTATCTGACCCAGCACAACCAGGTGGCGAGCCTGGAGGAGGTCTTCAAGGTCACGCCGAAGGAAGAGCCCGCGCCCAAAAAGCAGGAGGAGGCGAAGCCCGCCGCTCCCGCGCCGGGCAAGAGCGCTGCCGCCCCGGCTAAGGCCGAGAGCAAGGGCAAGACCCAGCCCGGCGCGAAGGCGCAGCAGCCGGCCCAGCCTCAGCCCCAGCCCCAGCAGCCGAGGGCCGAGAAAAAGGAGAAGCCACACACGCCGCGCCAGGTCGCGGAGAAGCGCGTGGTGGACACCCGCGGCGGCGCGGCCGTTAACATCGAAAAATACAACGAGAAGTTTGAGGATCTCGCGGGCGCAAAGGCCGCCAAGCCCGGCATGCAGCGCGGCAACAAGGAGAAGTTCACCAACAAGAACAAGCAGCGCCAGGCGCAGCAGCCCTCCAACAAGCGCCGCCAGGAGGAGCGCGACAAGATGCAGAAGCTGCATCTCGAGATCGCGAAGAAGCAGCCCGTCAAGGTGGAGATCCCGGACGAGATCGCCGTCGGCGAGCTGGCCTCCCGCATGAAGAAGACCGCCGCCGAGGTCGTCAAGCAGCTCTTCAAGCTGGGCGTCTTCGCCTCCGTGTCCGAAGTCATCGACTACGACACCGCCGCCCTCGTGGCGATGGAAATGGGCTGCAAGGTCGAGCGCGAGGTCATCGTCACGGTCGAGGAACGCCTGATCGACGACCACGTCGACGCCGAAGAGGATCTGAAGCCCCGCGCCCCGGTCGTGGTGGTCATGGGCCACGTCGACCACGGCAAGACTTCTCTGCTCGACTACATCCGCCACGCCAAGGTCGCGGCCGGAGAGGCCGGCGGCATCACGCAGCATATCGGCGCCTACACCGTCGACATCAACGGCAGCCCGATCACCTTCCTCGACACCCCGGGCCACGAGGCCTTCACCTCGATGCGCGCCCGCGGCGCGATGGTGACCGATATCGCGATCCTGGTGGTCGCCGCGGACGACGGCATCATGCCGCAGACCGTGGAGAGCATCAACCACGCCCGGGCGGCGAACATCCCGGTCGTCGTGGCCATCAACAAGATGGACGTCCCCGGCGCCAATCCCGAGCGCATCAAGCAGCAGCTCACCGAATACGACCTCGTCAGCGAGGAGTGGGGCGGCGACACGATCATCTGCCCGATCTCCGCGAAGACCGGCATGGGCATCGAAAACCTGCTGGAAAACCTGGTCATCCTGGCCGAGGTGCAGGAGCTGCGCGCCAACCCGAACCGCGCCGCGAAGGGCACCGTCATCGAGGCGCGCCTCGACAAGGGCCGCGGCCCGATCATGACCGTCCTCGTGCAGAACGGCACCCTCCGCACCGGCGACATCATCATCGCCGGCACCGCCGTGGGCCGCGTGCGCACGATGATCAACGACAAGGGCCAGCGCGTGACCGAGGCCGGGCCCTCCACCCCGGTGGAGATCTCCGGCATGAGCGAGGTCCCGAGCGCGGGCGACATCTTCAACGCCGTCGGCGACGAGCGCATGGCCCGCGAGCTGGCGGAGGAGCGCCGCGTCGCGGCCCAGAGCCAGACCCTCGGCACCGTCAAGAAGGTCAGCCTGGAGGACCTGTTCAGCCAGATCAAGTCCGGCGAGATGAAGACCCTCAACCTCATCGTCAAGGCGGACGTCCAGGGCTCAGCCGAGGCGGTCAAGAGCTCGCTGGAGAAGATCTCCAACGACGAGGTCCGCGTCAAGGTCATCCACAGCGCCGTCGGCGCGATCAACGAGAGCGACGTGATGCTGGCCGCCACCTCCGGCGCCATCATCGTCGGCTTCAACGTCCGCCCGGACAACGCCGCGCGCGACAGCGCGGCCCGCAGCAAGGTCGACATGCGCATGTACCGCGTCATCTACGACTGCATCGAGGAGATCGAGGCGGCCATGAAGGGCATGCTCGCGCCGAAGTTCAGGGAGGTCGTCATCGGCCACGCCGAGGTCCGCGAGACCTACAAGGTCTCCAAGGTCGGCACGGTCTGCGGCTGCTACTGCACGGACGGCAAGATCCAGCGCGGCTGCGACGTGCGTGTGCTGCGCGACAACATCGTCATCCACGAGGGCGAGCTGGCTTCGCTGCGCCGCTTCAAGGACGACGTGAAGGAAGTCGCCTCCGGCTACGAGTGCGGCATGCAGGTCGAAAAGTTCAACGACATCAAGATCGGCGACGTCATCGAGTGCTACGTGATGGAGCAGATCAAGGAGTAAATGCCTGGTACGGGCGCGGCTTTCCCGCGCCCGTGTTTTTGCAGGAGGAGGGGAGAGCATGGCCAGAAAAAAAGCGGCCGCCGCGCCGGTCGAACCGTTGAGGGAGAGAGAAATGCCCGAGCTGCGGCTGATCTTTGCCGCGGGCTTCTTTCTCACGGGTCTGTATTTTGAATTCTGCGCGGCGCTGGCTGCCGTCGCGCTGCTGCTCTGGCTGTGGCGCCGCGGGAGGCTCTGCCTCCGGCTGAATCTCGCCTCCGGCGCGGTGCTGGCGATCTTTGCCGGCTATGTGTTCAGCTGCTTCTGGGCGGTGGATCGCGGCCTCGCGCCGCTGGGGATCCCCCGGGCGCTGGCGTTGGCGCTGATGGCGCTGTGCCTGCTGCAGCTTTCGCCCGGCGAGCGGCGCGTCCTGTTGGCCGATCTGCCCTTGATCGGCGCGGCGATGACGCTGATCTGCGCGCCGCTGCAGCTGATTCCGGATCTGGCCTTCTATTTCAGCGTCAGCGGCCGTCTGGCGGGCTTCCTGCAGTATCCCAACAGCTTCGCGCTGCTGACGCTGCTCGGTCTGGAGCAGCTGCTGCTGGAGGAAAAGGAGCGTCCGCTCTGGCTGCGCCTGAGCTGCGCCGCGCTGCTGAGCCTGGGCCTGCTGCTCTCGGGCAGCCGCGCCGTGTTCCTGATCGCGCTGGTCTCGCTGGCAGCCTGCCTGCTGCTGCGGCTTCGCGTTCGAAAAGAGCGGCCCTTCCGCACGGTATGGCCGCTGCTCGGCGTCATCGGCGGCGGTGTGCTGCTGAGCTGGCCCGTCGGCGCGCTGATCAACCCCGGCGCGGGCGAGCACCTGGGCGAGATGTCCGTCGGTGCGAGCACCTTCCTCGGACGACTGCTGTATTACAAGGACGCGCTGCCCGTCGTGCTGCGCCAGCCCTTCGGCCTGGGCTATCTGGGCTATTACATGAGCCAGCGCAGCTTCCAGCACGGGGTCTACGCCGTGCGCTGGATCCACTGCGATCCGCTGCAGCTGCTGCTGGACGTCGGCTGGCTGCCCGCGATCGTCTGCATCGCCGCGCTGATCCGCGCGCTGCGTGTGAAGGAGGGCGGCCCGCTGCGCCATGTGCTGCTGCTGACGCTCTTTGCTCACTGTTCGCTGGACTTCGACCTGCAGTTCACCTCGATCTTCATGGTGCTGCTGCTGACGCTCGACTGGGAGCAGGGGAAGACCCGCGTCTTCGCGCCGAAGCTTCTGCTGAAGGCCGCCGCCGCGCTCGTCTGCGCGGGCGCGCTTTATCTCGGCGTTGCCGCGGGGCTCGGCGACTACGGGGCGCCCGACCTGACGCTGAGCGTTTATCCCCTGCACACGCGCGCGATGCTCGAAAAGCTTACGGAGCTGAAGGATCCCGCCGAGATGGAGACCGTGGCAGACCGCATCCTCAAGCTCGACGACAAGGCTGCTCTCGCCTGGGATGCGAAGGCGCGCTGCCAGTATGCCCGCGGCGACATCCAGGGCATGATCGTCTCCAAGCGGCACGCGATGTCCTGCGCGCCGTATGTCGCGGCGGAATACCAGGATTATTTCGATATGCTGATCCAGGCGGCGATGCTCTACAGCGAACGCGGAGACAAGACCGGCGCCGGCGTCTGCTATCAGGAGATTATGGAGATCCGCCCGCGCATCCAGAAGGTGCTGGACAGCACCGATCCGCTCGCCTGGCAGATCGACGAAAAGCCGGATCTGCCGCTTCCCGCCGGCTACGAGAACTACGTCAGGGCGTACCGACGCGCAAGATGAACAGACCCTTACAGGCCGTCCCCCCTCTCAGCCCGGGGGACGGCTTTTCCGACGCTTTTTTCCCGAAGAATCAGGCGAAAACGGAAAGAGCACTTGACCGACCGGGAAAAAATGTTTATAGTATAAAAGGCGAATGTTCGAAATCTGAGCTTTCATAAGAAGGAGGAATCCGCATGAAACGTATTCTCGCACTGCTTCTCTGCTTCTGCCTGTGCGTCTCGCTGATCCCCGCGGCCTTCGCCGAGGATCCGGAAGACATCATCATCGTGGAAGAGGAATATCTGGACGAGGGCGACGAACTGATCGAGATCATCGACCCGGAGCTCCCCGCCGGGGAAGTGAACGCCGGCCTCCCCGCCTCCGGCACCTGCGGCGGCAGTCTGACCTGGACGCTGAACGAATATGGCTATCTGAGCATCGAGGGCAGCGGCTATATGGACGACTATGACGCCCAAAACCCCGCGCCCTGGCAAGACTGGGCGGATTATATCACCGACGTCTCGATCGGCGATAATGTCCGTTCGATCGGCAGCTGCGCCTTTATCGGTCTTCCGAACCTGGAGAATGTGCAGTTTTATTTTGACAGCTGCCTGGAGGAGATCGGCCGGGCCGCCTTTGCGGACTGCGTCAGCCTGGATCATCTCTATCTCCCCGACGGGCTCGGCGTGATCCCGCGCTATTTATGCAGCGGCTGCTCGGCCCTCAATTACGTCATTTTCCCCGCTTCGCTGACGACCGTCTGCTACGGCGCTTTTGAAGACTGCTGGCGCCTGGACAGCGCCTTCCTGCCCGACAGTCTGGAGGAGATCGAGCCTTATGCTTTCGCGCGCTCCGGCATCAACTATGTCAACATCCCTGACAGCGTCAGTGAGATAGGCACCGAGGCGTTCATGGACTGCTGGTTTCTGCAGTCCGTGGTCATCGGCTCCGGCGTTGAGGAGATCGGCAGCTGGGTCTTCATGGGCTGCGACGAGCTTGAACAGGTCGTTTTCAGGGGCTCCGTGCCCGATTTCGATACCTTCGAGGGCCGGGAAGAGAACTTCAAGGAAGTGACGATCAAGGCCTACTATCCCGCGGAGGACAGCAGCTGGACCAGCGCCGCGCGCCGCGACTACGGCGGACACATCACCTGGAAGTCCTACTCCAACGGCCTGTATATCGCCCTTCAGCCGCTGAGCCAGGAAGTCTACGTCGGCCATAACGCCTACCTTTACTTCAGGATCGGCTGCGCCAGCGAGGCGGTCTACAAGTGGCAGTACAAGACGGCCGACGCGCTGGACGGCTCCTGGAAGACGCTGTCCGACGCCGCGCCCTTTGATTATTACTCGCTCGGCGCCAATCTGGACCTGTACGATCTCCCGCTTGAGCTTAACGGCGCCTGCTTCCGCTGCAAGGTCACGTCCGGCGGCAGCACGGTCTACACCAACACGATCTGGCTGACCGTGAAGGTCGGCGACTGGCCCTATATCATCCGCCAGCCCGAATCCGCGGTTGCGGAACCGGGCGAAACGGCGGTCTTTGACCTCGAGGCCGGGGGCAAAGATCTGACTTATGAATGGCAGTACAGCCCGAGCAACAATCCGGGCACATGGTTCAAGAGCAGCGGCTCGGGTGCGGATACGCCGACCTATTCGGTGGTAGCCAAGTCCTTCCGTGACGGCTACCAGTACCGCTGCCGCATCTATAACCTGACCGACACGGTATACTCCAACGAGGTCTCGCTTACCGTGATGGATAAGCCAGCCATTACGACCCAGCCCAAGAGCATCACCGCCGCCAGCGGCGACACGGCCACCTTCAAGGTGACGGCCACGGGCAGCGATCTGTCCTATCAGTGGCAGTACCGCACCTCCAGCTCCGGGACCTGGAAGAATTCCAGCGGCACGGGCTCCAACAAGGCCTCCTACCCCGTCTCCGCCGCCAGCTACCGCGACGGCTATCAGTACCGCTGCAAAGTCTCGAACGCCGCCGGCACGGCTACGTCTTCCGCGGCGACGCTGACCGTGGTCAGCATGCTCAAGCCGAAGATCACCACGCAGCCGAAGGATATTACGACGCTGACGGGCAATACGGTGACCTTCAAGGTTGCGGCGACGGGCGGCAGCCTGAGCTATCAGTGGTACTACCTGTCCGGCCCGGATGCGACCTGGGTCAAGTGCTCCGGCGGAACCGGCGCGAGCCTTGACGTCGAGGCCAAGCTCTACCGCAGCGGCTACCAGTACCGCTGCGTGGTCACGAACGATCTCGGCTCGGTCACCTCCAGGGAGGCGACGCTGACCGTCAACAAGATCGAAAAGCCCACCATCACCAGGCAGCCCAGCTCCGTTTCGGTCACCGCCGGCAAACTCGCGACCTTCAGCGTCACGGCTACCGGCACCGGCTCGCTGAGCTACCAGTGGTACTACCGCAAGAGCAGCACCGAGGACTGGATCAAGTGCACGGACGGCACCGGCACGAGCTTCACGGTCGAGGCCAAAACCTACCGCAACGGCTATCAGTACCGCTGCGGCGTGAAGAACTCGGCCGGCACGACCTATTCCAACGCCGCCACGCTGACTGTCAAGCAGATCGAAAAGCCCACGATCACCTCTCAGCCGGAGGATGCATATGGTACGATCGGCACGGATGTGAGCTTCACGGTCTCTGCCACCGGCCCGGGAACGCTAAGCTACCAGTGGTACTACCGCGCGACGCCCGACAATGCCTGGGCCAAGTGCAGCGAGGGCACGGACGCCACGCTTGATATCGCCGTCAAGGGCTACCGCGACGGCTATCAGTATCGCTGCGCCGTGACCAATCTCGGCGGCACGACCTATTCCGAGTACGCGACGCTGTACGTTCAGCGCGGCGTGATCGACACGGAAGGGCTGGCGCTCTCCTGAGCTTCGGACGCTCAAACATATCAGCAGACATCGGGCGCGGGTTTCCCCGCGCCCGATTTTCACCGGAACAGGATACAAAAGGCGCGGATCGGCCCGGGGGAAGGGAAGATCCGCGCCTTTCTCTTCGGGGGAAAAGAATCGGAGAAAAGCGCCCCTCGCTCTTGACCGGCAGTTCAAAAGTGTTTATAGTATAAATGGCGAATGATTGGTATTCGGAAAGATTTCTCTGACGAAAAGGAGGTATCCGCATGAAGCGCATTCTCGCACTCCTTCTCTGCTTCTGCCTGTGCGTCTCGCTGATCCCGGCGGCCATGGCTGAAGATCCGGAAGACATCATCATCCTGGAAGAGGAATATCTGGACGAGGGCGGCGAGCTGATCACCATCGTCGACCCCGAGGCGCCCGGGAACGAACCGGCCGACAACGGGCTGCCCGCCTCCGGCAAATGCGGAGATGATCTGACCTGGGACCTCACGAGCGGCGGCTCTCTGATGATCAGCGGCACCGGCGACATGTACGATTACACCGCTGATCCTGCCCCCTGGATGGCGTATGAATCCGCGTCTTCGAGCGGCTTTCACATCCAGAACGTCTCGATCGACGACGGCGTCACGAGCGTCGGCAACTACGCGTTCGATGGCCTGACGGGAGTGAAAAACATCGCGCTCGGCAATACGATCAGCCGGATCGGCATCGCCGCCTTCCGCGGCTGCGGCATCTACACGCTCTCGCTGCCCGACAGCCTGACCAGGATCAGGGCGAACGCATTTGAAAACTGCGACTCGCTCTTTTCCGTCTTTATTCCCGCCTCGGTGACGGACATTCAGGGAGGAGCTTTCGCGGACTGCAATGTCCTGTCTCATTTCAGCGTGTCTGAGGACAATTCTTTGTACTGCGCGATCGACGATGTTCTGTTCAGCAACAACGGGAAAAGCCTGATCGCTTTCCCGGAGGGCAAAGGCAACGCGGCGCCCGCCGAGGGCGTGGCTTATTATTCGATCCCCGACGGCACAACCGGCATTGAAACCTCCGCCTTCATGGGCAATGCCAGTCTGCAGTCCGTCGACTTTCCCACAGGTCTTCTGGAAATCGGGAACAACGCCTTTGCCGGCTGCACCAATCTGCAAAGCGCGAATCTTCCGTCTTCCGTGGAGTGGATCGGAAGCT
Source organism: Oscillospiraceae bacterium (assembly GCA_017552325.1). GTDB lineage: Bacteria > Bacillota > Clostridia > Oscillospirales > Oscillospiraceae > Limivicinus. The sequence goes on along the minus strand of JAFZQE010000047.1, from coordinate 19,087 downwards.
ATGCCTTCGAGGGCTGCATCAACCTTCTCCACATCAGCCTTCCCGAGGGCATCACGACGGCTCCGCGCGGCATGTGCAGAAACTGCTTCTCCCTCCACTCCGTTTCTCTGCCGGCCACGCTGACGGAGATCGCCTACGGCGCCTTTGAGGGCTGCTCAAGCCTGACCGGCGTCTACCTGCCCGGTTTGCTGGAGCTGATCGACTGCTGCGCCTTCAAGGACAGCGGCCTGACGGACGTCAGGATCCCGAACAGCGTCACGGATATCGTTTCCGAAGCCTTTATGGGCTGTTGGGAACTGGAATACATCGTCTTCGGCACCGGTATTCAGAATATCGGCAAGTGGGTCGTGAGCGGCTGCGACGCGCTCGACAGGGTCTTCTTCCTCGGCGGCGCTCCGTCGTTCAACGCCTATGCCTTCGAGTCGATGGCGCTCCACGGCGACCCCGCCTATCCGATCAGCTTCACGGCCTGGTATCCCTCCGACGTTTCGGGCTGGACGAGCTCGGTCCTCAGGGATTACGGCGGCAGCGTCACCTGGGAATCCTATGCGGGCGGCTTTGTCATCGTCGAGCAGCCCGAGTCGATGACCGTTCCCGCGGATTCCTATGCGTGGACGAACGTCAGGATCGCCTGCGTCACCGATGTGGTGTACGAATGGCAGTACAAAACGGCCGACGGGCTGTCCGGCCCCTGGAAGAAGGCGCCCGCCTCCTGGTACTACGGCGGAATGCTTCGCGTTCAGGCGACCGCGGACCTGAACGGCTCCTGCTTCCGCTGCAAGATCAGCGGCGGGCAGAACGCGTATTCCGATACGGTCTGGCTGACGGTCGGCACCGAAGGCCTGCCCGTCATCATCACGCAGCCGCAGGATCAGGCTGTCCCCGAGGGCGCGACGGCGAGCTTCTCCTTCGCGGCAAGGGGCCCGAACCTGATCTTTGAGTGGCAGTACAACACAAATCCCGACGACCCGGTCTGGCGCAAGTGCAGCGGCTCGGGCGCCGCGACACTGGAGCTGCAGGTGGTCGCCAAGAGCTATCGCGACGGTTATCAGTACCGCTGCCGCGTCTACAACACGGCGGCCACGGTATATACGAACGCTGCCAGTCTGACGCTGCTGGCCAAGCCTGTTATCACGACCCAGCCCAAGAGCATCACCGCCGCGAGCGGCGATACGGCGACCTTCAAGGTGAAGGCCGCGGGCGGCAGCCTGAGCTATCAGTGGCAGTATCGTACCTCGAGCAGCGGGACCTGGAAGAAATCCAGCGGTTCTGGCGCGAATTCCGCCTCCTACCCGGTCAGCGCGGCGAGCTACCGCGACGGCTATCAGTACCGCTGCAAGGTCACAAATGCCGCAGGAACGGCCATCTCCTCCGCGGCCACGCTGACGGTGGTCGATATGCTCAAGCCGAAGATCTCCGCGCAGCCGAAGTCTGTCGAGGCGACGAGCGGCACGACCGTGAACTTCTCGGTCACGGCAACGGGCGGCGGACTGCGCTATCAGTGGCAGTTCATGAATCCCGGCACCGGCGCCTGGGCAAACTGCAGCGGGGAAGGCGCGACGGCGGCGAAGCTGCCGGTCGAGGTCAAGAGCTACCGCGACGGCTATCAGTACCGCTGCAAGGTCTCCAACGATCTCGGCAGCGTGACCTCCGAAGCCGCGACGCTGACGCTCAAGACCATTGCCAAGCCGACGATCACCAAACAGCCCTCTTCCGTGACGGCCAAGGCCGGCGAGACGGCGACCTTCAGCATCACGGCGACAGGTTCCGGCACGCTGACTTACCAGTGGTACTACCGCGCCAAGCCCGAAAACGCCTGGGCCAAGTGCACGGGCGGCACCGGAACGAGCCTTTCGATCGAGGTCAAGGGCTACCGCAGCGGCTACGAATACTACTGCGCGGTCACGAACGCGGGCGGAACCACCAAGAGCAAGACCGTTACGCTGACGGTCAGGACGGTAGAGAAGCCCGTCATCACCCAACAGCCCTCGTCGCTCACCTATCCCGTGGGCGGCACGGCGAACTTCAGCGTAAAGGCGACGGGCGAGGGGACGCTGAGCTATCAGTGGTACTACCGGGCCAATGAAAACAATGCATGGGCCAAGTGCACGGGCGGCACGGGGACCACGCTTTCCATTGAGGCCAAGAGCTACCGAAACGGCTATCAATATCGCTGCGGCGTGACGAACGAGGGCGGCACGGTCTATACCGTCACCGTGACGCTCACCGTGACAAGCGCCCAGCTGCTGCCCTGATACACAAAACGCGGCAATCAACGCTGCCGATCGGGCGCGGCGTTCCCGCGCCCGACTTTTCACAGGAGGAAAAATCAATGCCTTCCAACAAACTGGCAAGAACCAACGACGATATCCAGAGGGTGCTGTCCGCCAAGCTCCGGGAGATCAAGGATCCCCGGGTGCAGCAGGGCATGATCAGCGTCACAAGGGTGGAGACCACCGGCGATCTGCGCTACGCCAAAGTCTGGCTGTCCGTGCTCGGCATGGAAAACGAAAAGGAATTCCGCCGCGGTCTGAAATCCGCCGGCGGCTGGCTGCGGCGTGAGCTGGGGCAAAGCCTCGAACTGCGCTACGTTCCGGAGCTGGTCTTCGAGATCGACCACAGCATCGAGTACGGCGCGCATATCAGCCAGATGATCCAGTCGCTGGACATCCGTCACGATGAAGATGAAAACGATGAACGCTGAACAGTGCGCGGCCCTGCTGCGTGAAAAGGACCGCATCCTGATCGTCACGCACTATAACCCGGACGGCGACACCGCGGCGAGCGCCGCCGCGCTCTGCTCGGCGCTGCGCCGGGCGGGGAAGACGGCCTATCTCTTCCCGAACCCGCAGATCGGCGCGCGCCTTGGCTCTTATGTCGGGGCCTTCTTCGCACCGGAGGACTTTGCGCCGGACTACACCGTCGCGGTGGACGTGGCGACCGAGAACATGTATCCCAGCGGCTTTGACGGGCACATCGATCTGGCGATCGACCATCACCCGACCAACACCGGCTACGCAGACCTCTCCTGCATCGACGATGAGCGCGCCGCCTGCGGCGAGATCGTGCTGAAGATCGTCAGGGCGCTGGGCGGCGGTGTGACGAGGGAGGAGGCCGACCTGCTCTATATCGCCCTCTCCACCGACTGCGGCTGCTTCCAGTACGCCAACACCGACGCCCATGCCTTCCGCACGGCGGCGGAGCTGCTGGAGCTCGGCGCGGAGAACGCCGAGATCAACATGCTCTTCTTCCGCCAGGTATCCGTGAACCGCCTGAAGCTGGAGGGCATGATCTACAGCACGATGGGCTTCTACCGCGGCGGAGACATCGCCGTGAACATCATCACCCAGGCGATGCTGCGCGAATCCGGCGTGGTCGAGGAGGAGCTGGACGACGTCTCCGGCCTCGTCGGACGCGCCCGCGGCCACCGCGTCGGGATCACGATCCGCGAGAACCCGGACGGGAGCAGCAAGATCTCCGTCCGTTCCGGCCCAGATTTCGACAGCAGCGCTCTCTGCGCGCGCTTCGGCGGAGGCGGGCATAAGATGGCTGCGGGCTGCAACATCTCCGCTCCGCCCGAAGAGGCGCGGGAGCGGCTGCTGCAGGCCGTCGAAGAGATGCTGGCATGAACGGGATCCTGCTGATCGACAAGCCGCAGGACTGGACGAGCAGCGACGTGGTCGCCAAGCTCCGCGGCGTCCTGCATGAAAAGCGCATTGGCCACGCCGGGACGCTCGACCCGATGGCGACCGGCCTGCTGGTGCTGCTCCTCGGCCGGGCGACCCGCGCCTGCGCCTTCGCAGAGGCGGAGGACAAGGAATACCGCGCCTCGCTGCGCCTTGGCCTGGCGACCGACACGCAGGATATCACCGGCACGCCGCTGCGCGAGGTCGACGCCTCCTTCGTCACGGACGCGCTCCTGCGGGAAACGCTGCGGCGCTTCGAGGGCGAGCAGGAGCAGATCCCGCCGATGTATTCCGCCATCAAGCACAAGGGCAAAAAACTCTACGAGATCGCCCGCCGCGGCGGGGAAGTGGAACGAAAACCGCGCCCGATCACCGTGCAGCGGATCGAGTATACCGGCCGCAGCGGGGAGGACCGGCTGCTGGATATCGCGTGCTCGAAGGGCACCTACGTGCGCACGCTTTGCCACGACATCGGCGAGAGTCTGGGCTGCGGCGGCTGCATGAGCGCGCTGCGGCGGATCCGGATCGGGCAGTTTCGCGTCGAAGAGGCGCACACGATCCCGGAAGTGATCGCTGCGGCGGCGGAGGGGAGAGCGGAGGCGCTGCTGCTGCCGCTCGACAGCCTCTTTGCCGCGCATCCTGCGCTCAATGTCGGCGCGGAGGAGGAGCGGCGCATCCGCTGCGGCAACGAGGCCGCGCTGCCCGGGACCCCGGACGGCGTCTGGCGCGTCTATAATGATGCCGGCGCCTTTCTCGCCCTTGCCCGCACGGAGGCGGGCGTTCTGACAACGATCAAAAGCTTTTTCGAGGTATAAAAGCATGCCAAACAGCAAACGGGCCATCGCGCTCGGCTTTTTCGACGGCGTCCACATCGGCCACGCCGCGCTCCTGGAACGCACGAAGCAGCGCGCCGCCGAAATCGGCGCCATCCCCTCGGTGCTCAGCTTCGACGTGCACCCGGACACGCTGGTTTTTCATAAGGACGTGCCGCTCATCAACAGCGCGATCGGCCGTGAAGAGATCATCCGCCGCTGCTTCGGCATCGACAACGTCGTCTTCATCCACTTCAACCAGCACGTGATGCACATGCCATGGCAGGACTTCGCCGACTCGGTCATCGACGAGCTGCAGGCCGCCTGGATCGTCGTCGGCCACGACTTCAGCTTCGGCTGGCGCGGCGAGGGAAAGCCGGACAAGCTCCGCGAGTACGCGGAGAGCCGCGGCGTCGGCTGCGACGTGATCGAGGCCGTGACGCTCGACGGCCGCGTGGTCAGCTCCACCTATATCCGCACCCTGATTGAGCGGGGCGACATGGAGGAGGCCGCGCGCTTTCTCGGCCACCCGCACACCCTGGCAGACACCGTGCACTCCGGCTATCACCTCGGCTCGAAGCTCGGCGCGCCGACGATCAACATGTTCTTCCCGGACGGCGTGCTGGTGCCGCGCTACGGGGTCTATGCCGCGCGGGTCTTTCTCGAGAACGGCGAGAGCTACATGGCCGTCACCAACGTCGGCGTGCGTCCGACAGTCAGCGAGGGCAACCGCGTCAGCGTCGAGAGCCATCTGCTCGACTATGAGGGCAACCTCTACGGCCGCCAGGCAAGGCTGGAGTTCCACGCTCTGCTTCGCGAGGAGATCCGCTTTGACAGCATGGAGGCGCTCTCGGCCCAGATCCGGCGCGACGCGGAGGCCGCGCGGACCTGGTTCGCGGCGCATCCCGGTCTTTGAGCGGGCGCTTTTCGTGCACTTCGACAGAAGAGGCGGGAAAAAAGACGCCCTGGGATCCGGCGATTGACGAAAAATTAACAAAATATCGAAAAGCCCTTTCGTTTCGCTTGACGAAAGGGCTTTTTCGTGCTAACATAAAGTCGTCGTCGAGCGGGATTTGGTTGTATCAAGCACAATGAAATCCATCGGCGAACAATATCCTAAAAATGGGAGAAGAGAAAAAATGAAGAAGATTTTCGCATTCGTGCTGGCAGTCTGCATGATCCTGGCTCTTGCCGCCTGCGGCGCCCCGAAGACCGCTGAGTACAAGCTCGGCATGGGCATTTCCCTCAACATGAACAGCTCCAAGGAGAACAATGCGCAGGTCGATGCGACCGTCGCCGCCGTCGTCCTTGACAAGGACGGCAAGATCGTCGCCGCCAAGATCGACGTTGCGCAGAACAAGATGGACGTCACCGACGGCCAGGTCGACACCGCCAAGGCGTTCAAGACCAAGGTCGAACTGAAGGAAGACTACGGCATGACCAAGGCCTCCGCCATCGGCCTCGAGTGGTATCAGCAGGCTGAGAACTTCGAGAAGTACGTGATCGGCAAGACTGCCGACGAAGTCGCCGCCATTGAGACCCGTGTCGACGGCAGCCACACCGTTGCGGTTGACGAAGCGCTGTATGCCACCTGCTCCATGTCCATTGCCGATTTCATGGAAGCCATCGTCAAGGCCTGCAACGACGAGCAGGGCAAGACCTTCCAGTCCGACGGCAACTTCAAGCTCGGCCTTGCGGCCAACACCAAGTCTGACGAGTCCACCGCCGCTGCGGCCGACGCCGAAGGCGTTGTGAAGATGTACAGCGAGTTCGGCGCTGTCGTCATCGGCTCCGACGGCAAGATCCTCGCCGCCGTGACCGACGCGACCCAGCCCCAGATCAAGATCGACGCTGCCGGCCAGATCGTCGACACCGTCTTCAAGGGCACCAAGCGCGAGCTGAAGGAAGGCTACAACATGGTCGCCTACAGCAACGCCACCATCGAGTGGTACGAGCAGGCCAAGAACTTCACCGACTACGCCGCCGGCAAGACCGCCGATGAGCTCAAGGCTACCGAGACCAAGATCAACGACGAAGGTCACCAGGTCTTTGTCGACGAGGCGCTCTACGCCACCTGCTCCATCAGCGTCGACGGCATGATCAACGTCCTGGTCAAGGCTGCCGGCAACGCCGCCTGATCAGGGTAAAAAACATAGGGGATGAACTGTTTGAAAAGAGGCGCTGCGCTTCTTCTCCTTCTGGCTATGCTGCCGGCGCTGGCCGCCTGCGGCATGCCCGGGGAGCAAGAGGCTCCGTCCGAGTCTGCCGAGCCGAAAGGCAAGGCTTACTACGGTTATTTTGACACCGTCTCCTATGTATATGACTACGCAGGAGATTCGGCAGAACGGTTTAGCGACCGTTCTGCCGAAGTTTCGCATTTGCTGGAAGAATATCACCGCCTGTTTGATATCTACCACGAATATGCGGGGCTGACGAACCTCTGCTCGCTGAACAAGGCGGCGGGCGGCGAGGCGCTGGAGCTCGATCCGCGTCTGATCGACTTTCTGCAGTATGCGCGCGGCATGTACGACACGACCGGCGGCGAGATGAACGTCATGCTCGGCGCGGTGCTTCGCCTCTGGCACGACTGCCGTGAGGCCGCGTCCGACGATCCGTCGAACGCCGCGATCCCGACGGAGGAGGCGCTGCGCGAAGCGGCGGCGCACACCGATATCGCGCTGCTGGAGATCGACGCCGAAAAGGGCACAGCCCGCATCGCCGATCCGCTGGCCTCCATCGACGTCGGGGCGCTCGGCAAGGGCTATGCCGTTGAGCGCGCCGCGGAGTACCTGGAACAGGAGGGCGCCTTCGGCTATGTGCTCAACATCGGCGGCAACATCCGCTGCATCGGCACGCGGACGGACGGCAGCGGCTGGGTCACGGCGATCCGCGATCCGGATCCGGACGCCGAGGATTACGCGCTGCGCATCGAGATCAGCGACACCTCCTGCGTGACCTCCGGCGTCTACGAGCGTTTTTTCTCGGTAAACGGCACACAATATCATCATATCATCGACAAGGACACGCTTTTCCCCGCGGCGTACTACGGTTCGCTGACCGTGGTCACCCGGGACAGCGGCCTGGCGGACGCGCTGTCGACGGCCCTGTTCTGCTTGCCCTGGGAGGAGAGCGCTGCGCTGGCGGAAGCGCTCGGCGTCGAGGCGCTGTGGATCTTCCCGGACGGGGAACAGCGCATGACGGACGGCTTCGCCGCATTTATACATGAATAACCCTGAAGGAGGCGGGAGAACTTGAGAAAAAGTATTTCGAGCCTGAAATTACCCCACTATAAGAGCACGGCAGCCTGTGCCGCCGTGCGCATGCCCATCCCCAAAGAAGTCCTGCTGCCGCTGAACATGCATTCCGGCCAGGCGGCCGAGCCCGTCGTGCAGCCGGGCGACCACGTTTACGTCGGCCAGCTCATCGCCCGCGAGGAGGGCAGGAACAGCGCTCCGGTGCACGCCTCGGTCTCCGGCACGGTCAAGGCCATCGAGCCCTATGCCGTCGGCCGCAAGACCACCGCGATCCGCATCGAGAGCGACGGAAAGATGGAGAAATACCCCGAGCTGAGCATCCCGCAGCCGACGAACCTGGACGAGTTCCTGCAGTGCGTGCGGCAGAGCGGCGTGGTCGGCCTGGGCGGCGCTGCCTTCCCCGTATGGGCGAAGCTTGCCGCCGCGCAGAAAAGCCACATCAGCACCGTGCTCATCAACGGCGCCGAGTGCGAGCCTTTCATCACAAGCGACCACCGCACGATGCTCGAGTGCGGCGACCTGATCGAGAAGGGCATTGAGCTGCTGAAGCAGTTCATGGGCTCGGAGGAGTATATTCTCGGCATCGAGAAGAACAAGCCCGACGCCATCGAGCAGCTGACCGAGCGCTTCAAGGACGATCCGGCGGTCAAGGTCATGCCGCTCAGCAGCGTCTATCCGCAGGGCGCCAAGCAGGTGCTCCTGTACAACGCCACCGGCAAGGTCGTCGGCCCCGGCCAGCGCCTCGCCTCCCTCGGCGTCATCATCATCAATGTGACCTCGCTCGTCAAGGTGGCCGAGTACTTTGCCACTGGCATGCCGCTGGTCGAGCGCATCGTCACCGTGGACGGCTCCGCGGTCAAGGAGCCGAAAAACCTGATCGTGCCGATCGGCGCTTCCGTGCGCGACCTCGTCGAGGCCTGCGGCGGACTGAAGGAAGAGCCGGGCAAGATCCTCTTCGGCGGCCCGATGATGGGCAAGACCGTCGACACGCTCGACGCGTCCATCCTCAAGGCCACCAACGCCGTCGTCATCATGAACCGCCGGGACGCCGAGCGCACCGCGCCTTCAGCCTGCATCCACTGCGGCCGCTGCGTGGCGGTCTGCCCGCTCGGCCTCAACCCGACGGCCTTCGCCCGCGCGATGGAGCTCGAGGACGAGGACAAGCGCGCCGCCATCCTGCAGAAGGAGCAGGTCTCCCTGTGCATGGAGTGCGGCTGCTGCAGCTACGTCTGCCCGGCCCACCGTCCGCTGGCCGAAAACAACAGCGCTGCCCGCCGCTTCATCCGCAGCTGGGAGAGCGCGAAGAAAGAAGGAGGGAAGTAAGCCATGGATAAACCCATTATGGCCGCCGGCCCTCACATCCACAGCAAGGACAGCAGCCGCCGGATCATGCTCGACGTGATCATCGCGCTGCTTCCCGCCACGATCGCGGGCGTCGTCCTCTACGGTCTGCCCGCCCTCTGGGTCATCCTTGCCTGCGTCGTCAGCGCTGTCGCTGCCGAGTTCCTCTTTAACCTCTGCATCCGCCGGGAGCAGACCGTCGGCGACCTGAGCGCCGTCGTGACCGGCCTGCTGCTCGCGCTGAACCTGAGCACGAACGTGCCGCTCTGGCAGTGCGTGCTGGGCTCCGTGTTCGCCATTGTGCTCGTCAAGGGCGCCTTCGGCGGCATCGGGCGCAACTTTGCCAACCCCGCCATCACCGCCCGCATCTTCCTGCTGGCGGCCTTCAGCTCCACCGTGGCCGGCGGCGCCTTCCCGAAGGCGGTCGACGCGGTCAGCAGCGCGACGCCGCTGGAGCTCATCGGCGTCGAGGGCGCGCAGCTGCCGAGCCTGCTGGACATGTTCCTCGGCCTGCGCGGCGGCGCGATCGGCGAGGGCTGCATCCTGGCCCTGCTGCTCGGCTTCGCCTACCTGCTGCTGCGCCGCGTGATCCGCTGGCAGACCCCGGTCGTCTTTATCGGCACCGTGTTCGTTCTGTCTCTGATCGCGACCGGCAGCTTCGTCGATGCGATCTACGAGCTGCTCGCGGGCGGCCTGGTGCTCGGCGCCGTGTTCATGGCCACCGACTACAGCACCACGCCCATCAACCTCCGGGGCAAGCTCCTCTTCGCGCTGGGCTGCGGCCTGATCACCTTCGTGATCCGCTTCTTCTGCGCCTATCCCGAGGGCGTGTCCTTCTCCATCCTCTGCATGAACATCCTCGCGCCCTGGCTCGAGAAATGGACGCGCGTCAAGCCGCTGGGAGGTGTCTGAGATGAAGAATAACAACATAGTCCGCACCGCGCTCTGCCTGGTGCTTCTGCTGGCTCTGATGCTGCTCGGCGCCTGGGGCGTCAACGCCTGGACCGGCCCGATCATCGAGGCCAACGAAAAGGCCCTGCTCGGCGACGCCGTGCTGATCTACGACGCCGCGGCTCCCGCGGAATCCGCGCTCACGGTCGCCTCCGGCAGCGTTCAGAAGATCTACCGCGACGACACCAAACAGCTCTTCACCGTCGATCTGAGTACCAGCGAGGGCTATTCCCACGGCCCGATCGAGCTGAAGCTGATCGTCGACTTTGAAGGGAAGATCGCCGATCTGCAGCTCGTGCAGAACTCCGACGACAAGGACTTCGGCACTGCGTTCATCCCGAGCTTTGTCGGCCAGGATTCCGCCCTCGGCGGCGTCGATCTGGTCGCCGGCGTGACCTTCTCGACCTCCGCCATCCGCAACGCCGTCTCCGGCGGCATGAACGCGCTGATCGACAACGGCCTCATCACCGCCGGACAGAAGAGCGCCGAGCAGCTCCTGACCGAGCTGGTTTCGACCGTCTATCCCGGCATTGTCAACAAGGCCGGCGCCATCCAGGGCGATGAACTGCCCGGCCTCGGCCTCGTTACCAAGGGTTACAAGGCTGCCAACGACAGCGGCTTTGCCTGCTTCATCCAGGACGGCGAGAACGCTTACCTCGGCGTGATCACCGTGGTCGGCGGCGCGGCTGTCTATGATCTTGAGGGCAATCCGGTCAGCGAGCCCGCGCTGCTTGACGCGGTCACCGCCTTCGCCGCGACCTCCAGCTACGATCTGGATGCCGACCAGCAGGCCGCGCTCGCCAGACTCCTGCCCGAAGGCGCAGAGCTCGAGCCCGTCCAGGTGCCCGGCCTGGCCGGTACCGTCACCGGCGTCTACCGCGTTGATACCGCGGACGGCGTGCTTTACGCCTTCGCCGCCCGTCCCTACGGCTACTCCAACGAGGTCATGGAGCTCTGGTACGTGCTCGACGAGAACGGCGCGATCGTCTCGATGCGCGCGAAAGAACTGATCCTGTACAGCGAATACTTCAGCAACTACACGCTGAACGAGGCCTCCTACAAGGAGGGCTTCATCGGCCTGACCGCAGACGGCTACACCGGCGAGCAGGCACTGATCTCCGGCGCCACGATGAGCAGCGACGCGGTCGATACCGCGACGCGCGACGTGTTCGAGGCCTTCGGGCTCTTGAACGGGAACTGAGGGGGGTGCGAGCATGAAAAAACTTCATCCGGTAACGATCCTGTTCCTGGGCGCCGTGCCCGCGCTGGCGGCCTCCGCCGATGTGCGCGCCGCCCTCGGCATGAGCCTTGCGGTGCTGATCGTGCTGCTCGGCTCCACGATCCTGCTCGGCCTGCTGCGCAAGCTGATCCCGGCCGAAGCAAAGCTTCCGGCCGCCGTGCTGACGGTGGCGGGCTTCGCGGCGATGACGCAGATGCTGCTCAACGCCTTCCTGCCGACGGCCGCCTCGATGCTCGGCGTGTACCTCGCGGTGCTCGCCGTAGATCTGATGCTCTTTGCCGGCGCGGAGGACGCGCTGTCCTCTGGCCTCGGCGAGGCGCTGATCCGCGCCCTGCTGCGCGCGGTCTGCTTTGCCGTGTTCGTGTTCGTCCTTGCCGCGCTCCGCGAGATCTTCGGCTCGGCCAGCTTCGCCGGGCATGAGCTCGCCGCGCTCAAGGACTTCCGCATCCCGCTGCTGGCGCAGCCCGCGGGCGGTCTGATCCTCTTTGCCGTCCTGCTGGCCGTGGTCAGCAAGCTCTTCCCCGGCGAGGAAGGGGAGGGCGCGCTCAGCCGCGCCGCCGCCGGACTCACGCCGGAGAATAAGGAGGCCTGAGCATGAAAGAAATGATCGTTTTGGTGCTGGGCTTCGTCCTGGTCAACAACTATGCCCTGTCGGCCTACTTCGGCCTGACGCCGCTGCTCGGCTTCTCCTCCCGCAGGGAGAAGATCCTGGCGCTCGGCCTGTCCGTCGCCGGCGTGATGCTGCTCGCCTCGCTGATCCTGTGGCTGCTGCGCGCGCTGATCCCCGCCTGGGCGCAGATCCCGGTCTGCGCGGCCGTGGTGCTGGCGCTGGTGTATCTCCTGCAGCTGCTGCTCGGGGAAAAGCTCGGCGTCTTCTTCCCGGTCATCGCGCTCAACAGCGCGGTCTTCGCGCTGGCGCTGAATCTGACGGCGGCCGACAGCATCGTCACGCTGCTGTTGAGCGCGCTGGGCGCGGGCCTCGGCTTCCTCTTCGGCCTGTTCCTGATGAGCGGCCTGGAGGCGCGCATTGAGGACGACCAGCTGCCGAAGGCCTTCCGCGGCCTGCCAATCCGGATCCTGGCCGCGGCGATCGTCGCGCTGGCGCTGATCGCCTTCAAGTTCAAATGAAGCGGCTTTTTGCCAACAAAAAGCTTCTGACCGACCTCTGCGTCATCCTGGCGCTGCTGCTCCTGGCGGGCGGCCTCTACCTCGCGCTCCTGCTGGGGCGCGAGGCGGGGGGCTTCGCCGTGGTGCGCGTCGACGGGATCGAGACCGAGCGTCACGCCCTCTCGACAGACGGGGTCTTTCCGCTCAACGGCGGCAGCAATACCCTCGTCATCGAAAACGGCGAGGCCTGGCTCTCGGAGGCAAACTGTCCGGATCTGCTCTGCGTCAAGATGGGGAAGATCCGCTACAACGGCCAGACCATCACCTGTCTGCCGAACCGCCTGACCGTGACGGTCGAGGGCGGCGAGTCGGACGGCGTGGATCTCGTGGTGGGGTGAGGGCGCATGAAGGCTAAAAGAGTCACCGTCATGGCCATGTGCATCGCGCTGGCCATGATCCTCTCCTATGTGGAAAGCCAGATCCCCTCGCCGGGCATCCCGGGCGTGAAGCTGGGCCTGGCAAACCTCGTCGTGGTCTTCGCGCTGTACCGGCTGGGCTGGAAGGAAGCCGCCGGCATTTCGCTGCTGCGCGTGTTTCTGGTCTCCCTCCTCTTCGGACACGCGGCGAGCCTTGCCTACAGCGCCTCCGGCGCGGTGCTGAGCCTCGCCGGGATGATCCTGCTGAAGAGAACGGACAAGCTCAGCTGCGTTGCGGTCAGCGTGATCGGCGGCGTGCTGCACAACGCCGGTCAGATCCTGATGGCCTGGGCGCTGATGGGCGCGAACGTCGTCTGGTACCTGCCGGTGCTGATCCTCAGCGGCACGGTCGCGGGCGTCGCGATCGGCGTCGTGTCGGCGATCCTTGTCAAACGGATCAAACTGTGATAAAATACCTCTCAACCAGTGGTTGAGAGGTATTTTTTGTCGATTCAACGAACGGTTTATTGCTTTTTCGGCGCTTTTCCGATAGCATTTGTGCCAGAAATCGAAAGGAGGTCCTCGCATGAACGAGACCATGGGCGCGATCATCGCCCGTAAACGGAAGGAACTTGGCCTGACCCAGGAACAGCTGGCCGGGGAACTGAACATCAGCTATCAGGCGGTCAGCAAGTGGGAAAACGAGCTGTCCAGCCCCGACATTATGACCTTGCCTCTTCTGGCCGACCTGTTCGGGATCACGATCGACGAGCTCTTCGGCCGTGAGCGGCCGCAGGCTGCCGCGCCGGAGCGGGCGCTTGTCCACGCGCCGTCGACTGAGGAGGCGAAGAGCGAAGAACTGCCCTGGCCGGACGACGACACGCTCCGCGCGGTGCTGTTTATCGGCCGCGTACCAGTTGAGGACAGGAGCGTCGGAAAGCAGCCGATCACCCTGCATATCGAAGGCGACGCGCTGAACGTCCGGAGCGAATTCGACGTGGAGATCGAGGGCGAAGTGCAGGGCAGCGTCAGTGCGGGCGGCGACGTGGACTGCGGCGATGTCGGCGGGGATGTGAACGCCGGAGGCGACGTGGATTGCGGCAGCGTCGAGGGCAACGTGCAGGCCGGTGGCGACGTGGACTGCGGCGGCGTCGAGGGCAACGTGCAGGCCGGTGGCGACGTGGACTGCGGCAGCGTGGAAGGCTCGCTCAGCGCGGGCGGCGACGTGGACTGCAGCGCGGTCGGCGGCAGCGTGTACGCCGAGGGTGACGTGGACTGCGGCTCCGTCCGCGGCCGGGTCTTTCGCGACGGCGACGATGACGATGGGTCCGGAAAGAAGAAAAAGGGCTTTATTTTCTGAGTAATTCCGAATAAAAAAGCGTCAATCCGACAGGATTGACGCTTTTTTCAGCCTTGACGCTTTTTTCTTGCCGTATGTCCGCGGCCGCGGCGGCGGGCGAGAGCGGACTTGTTCCTGTAGAAGTCCCGCATGTCGTCGTCGGCCTCGTAGACCAGGCGGTTGACTGTCCAGGTGTCCTGTCCCGCGTATTTGCGGAAGCGGGCTCGAACCAGGAAGTCCCCGTGCTCGGCGCAGCTGAAGAGGTTCATGTAGCGCTGGTCGCCCTGGTTGACCCACTTGGCGCCCTCCAGCTCCGCCCCGCAGGCCGGGCAGAGGAGCTTCGCCACGCGCGCGTCGGCGAAGGCGTTGGCCTTGCTCTCAAAGCCCTCGAAGCTCTCGTGTGCGAGGGTGTCGGGCTCAAGCGCCTCCTCGGGGGGCTTGTAGTTGGGCATGCGCGAGGCAAGGATGCGCGCCGCGTCCTCATAGGTGCGCAGGCCCTCCTTCAGGTCGAGCCTCGCGCCGACGAGGGCGGTGTTGTAGGCGTCGCCGAGCGCGTCGTGCGCCACGCGCGTCTGTTCGATCTCAAAGTGCTCCATCGCGCTGGCGAGGGATTTCTGATTCTTGTCCAGGCCGGTCTGAACGTTGTAGATCATCTGCAGGTTGACCCAGCCGGCGATCCAGTCCCAATCCAGGTCGTGGATGATGATGTTCTGCTCCAGGATGCCCTGGTCGTCGCAGCCCCAGGTGATGAAGGTCACGTCGTCGCCGCACCAGGCGCGGAACTGCTCCAGCGCCTCCGGGAAGGGGAGGCCGTGGGCCAGGCGTTCCTTGTCAAAGCCGGTGATCTTTTTGACCTTGTAGTGCATGCGCCGGAAATAGACGGGCTTGACGTCGACGGTGAATTCCTCGCCGGGCGTAAAGTCCTCGTTGAGCTTGACGGCGCCGATCTCGATGATCTCGCCCCGAAGGTGGATCGGGAGCTTGTTAAAAACGGAGGATTTGGAGCTCATGGCCTGGTTCCATTCCAAGTCCACCACAACATAGTGCATAGAAAGCGATTCCTTTTCTTTTTGGATTCCGATGGGACATTATAACACAAGTCTTTTCAGCTTGCACTACCTTTTTTCGATTCTGCAAAATAATCTTTGCGACTTCGGCATGAATATGATATAAATACAGATAGGAATTCTGAATCGAGGGATGAACGTATGGACGGTATGACGATACGGAAAGCGGCAGAGGCCTGCGGCGGGAAGCTCTGCGGCACGGGGAATTTCGAGCGGGAGCTCGGCCGCGCGGTGATCGACAGCCGCGCCGTGCAGCCCGGGGATCTCTTCGCGGCCTACCGGGGCGAGCGCGTCGACGGGCACGCCTATATCGCCGCCGCCTTCGAGCGCGGCGCTGCCTGCTGTCTGGCCGAGCGCGTGCCCGAGGGCGAGGAGCGGCCGATCCTGCTGGTGCCCGACGTGCAGAAGGCGCTGGAGCGGATCGCCGCGGCCTACCGGGCGACGCTCACCCTGCCCGTCGTCGGCATCACCGGCAGCGTCGGCAAGACCTCGGCCAAGGAGATGATCGCGGCGGTGCTCTCGCAGCGCCTGCGCGTGCTCAAGACCGAGGGGAACCTCAACAACCAGATCGGCGTACCGATGACCGTGTCGCGCATCACGAAGGAGCACGAGGCCGCCGTGATCGAAATGGGGATCTCCGGCTTCGGCGAGATGACGGATCTGGCGCGGATCGCGCGGCCGACGGCGGCGGTCTACACCGTGATCGGCAGCGCGCACCTGGAGTTCCTGCACGACCGCGACGGCGTGCTGCGGGCGAAGGGCGAAATGCTCGACGAGATCGGCGCCGAGGCGCCCGTCTTCGTCAACGGCGACGACGACAAGCTGCGCGCCCTGCGCTGCCGCCAGCGGAAGATCCTCTTCGGCTTCGGCACGGACTGCGACGTGCGCGCGGAAGCGGTCCGCCTGCTTCCCGGCGGGCACACGGCCTGTGAGATCGTCAGCGGCGCGCGCCGCATCCCGGTCGAGATCCCGGCCTTCGGGCAGCACATGGTCTATGCGGCGCTGGCCGGCGCGGCTGTTGGCATGGCCTTCGGCCTGACGGACGCGGAGATCGCCGCGGGCGTCGCCGCCTACGAGACCGTCGGGCGGCGCGGCGCTGTGACGGAAACCGACTGCCTGACCCTGATCGACGACTGCTACAACGCCAACCCCGACTCCTGCCGCAGCGGCGTCGACTCGCTGCTGCAGCTGACCGGACGTCCGGTCTGCATTTTCAGTGACATGCTGGAGCTGGGCGACGGCGCGCCCGCCATGCACGCGGCGATCGGCCGCTATGCGAAGGAGCGCGGCGTCGTGCTCGTGCTCGGCTGCGGCCCGCTGACCGAGGAGACCGTAAAGGCCGCGGGCGGAATACATTATGTAAACCAACAAGAACTGATCGCCGATCTGCCCCGTCAGCTGCGGCGCGGAGACGCGGTGCTGGTGAAGGCCTCGCGCGGCATGCATCTGGATGAGGTTTCCGAGGCGATCAAGCTGCTGAAGCTGGAGTGAAGCATGGATAACAAGAGATGGAGCGTTTTCCTGGATCTGGACAACACGATCCTGGACTTTACCAAGGCCGAGCGGACGGCGCTGAGCGTGGCGCTGGCCGAGCGCGGCGTCGAGCCCACGGACGCGCTGCTGCGCCGCTACGGCGAGCTGAACATCGCCTGCTGGGAGAAGCTCGAGGAGGGCGAATGGACGCGCGACGAGGTGCTGGTGCGCCGCTTTGAGCTGCTTTTCGAGGAGCTCGGCGTTTCGGTCGACGGGGCGGAGACCAATGCGCGCTACGAGGGCCTGCTGCACCACGGCCACTGGTTCGTACCGGGTGCGGAGGAGCTTTTGAAGGAGCTCGCGCCGGACTACGACCTGTATCTGGCTTCCAACGGCGTCGAGAGCGTCCAGCGCAGCCGCATCGCGAGCGCCGGGATCGAGCCGTATTTCAAGGGTATCTTCATTTCCGAGTGCCTGGGCGCGAACAAGCCCCAGCGGGCCTTTTTCGACGCCTGCTTCGCCCGCATCCCGGGCTTCGACCCTTTGCGCGCCGTGATGGTCGGCGACAGCCTGACCTCGGACATCCGCGGCGGGATCAACGCCGGCATCCGGACCGTGTGGCTCAATTACAACGGAAAACCCGGCCGGGAGGACATCGTTCCGGACTATGAGATCCGCTCGCTCGGCGAGCTGCCCGCGCTGCTGCGGAAGATTGCCGGTTGACGGCGGGACAGGAGGGGAAAGCGTGAAAAAACACAGAGGCCTGCTGATCGCGGCGGCGGTGATCGTGGTGCTGATCGGCTCTTTTCTGATCTATACAGGCGTATATATGCACGCGGACGCCTCTGCCGCTTCCGCGCTTTCCTCGGACGAGACGGTGACGGTCGTTGAGACCGGTCTCGGCTGGCTGTTCGACGGGCCCGCGGAGGACTGCGCCCTGGTGTTCTACCCGGGCGGCAAGGTCGAGGAGACGGCCTATGCGCCGTTTATGCACCGCCTGGCAGCCGAGGGGATGGACGTCTTTCTGCTGAAGCTGCCTCTCCGGCTGGCCGTGCTGTCTCCGAACAAAGCGGCGGCCGTGATGGAGCATTATTCTTACGAGCGCTGGTACGTCGGCGGGCACTCGCTCGGCGGCGCGATCGCGGCCAATTTCGCCGCCTCCCACGGCGATGCGCTGGAGGGCCTGATCCTCTGCGCCGCTTATCCGACCAAAGCGCTTCCTTCGGATCTGACGGAGATCCTGCTCGTCGGCTCGGAAGACGGGGTGGTCAACCGGGACAAGATCGAGGCCGGCAGGCAGTATGCGCCGGAGGATTACACCGAAGCGGTAATCGAGGGCGGCAATCACGCCCAGTTCGGCAATTACGGCGCTCAGAGGGGAGACGGGACGCCTTCCCTTACGGCGGAGCAGCAGCAGGCGGAGGCGGTCAGAATTATCACGGAGACCCTGTTCCCGGAAAAATAAAACCGGAGGCGTGAGAAATCACGCCTCCGGTTTTTATGCCGCCGGACTCAAAAAAGATATTTGATCGCCAGCAGGATCAAAACGCCCGGGATCCCGATAAAGCCGGAAACCAGGCAGTTGACGAGATTCATTTCCAGGCTGACGCCGAGCGATGCGCCGAAAAAATTGACGATAAAGAGCAGGATAAAGCCGAAGACCGCGTGCAGCAGGAACTTGAAGATCTTCTTGATCGGCTTGAGAAAGATCCTGATCAGCAGAAAAATGCCGAGCGCCGCGAGGACGATCGTGAGGGTACTGTAGGAAAAAACGTTCATCATGATCCTTTCCCGGCGGAAAAACTTCCCTGCGTAGAAGTCCTCGCCGCGCACATACTAATCCCGGACAAAGCGCCGGAGCGCGAGAGACAGAGAGCGCCCGGAGGTGCTCATATCGTTGCTATATGAATACCCCCAAAACGACGCTTTGTCAAGCGCCTGGAGAGTTTTCCGGGAAAAAGAAAAAATCCGGCGCGGAAGCGGGCTGCTGCGGCAGCCCGCTTTTTGCTGCAGTCAGCAATAAAAAACCGCTCCGGAATGACCCGGAGCGGTAAGGAAAGAAAACTCAGCGGATGTTGAAGAACGCGGCCATGCCGGGGTACTGCGCGTCGTTGTCCAGCTCTTCCTCGATGCGGAGCAGCTGGTTGTACTTCGCCACGCGGTCGGTGCGGGAGGGAGCGCCCGTCTTGATCTGACCGGCGTTGACGGCCACGGCGATGTCGGCCAGGGTGGTGTCCTCGGTCTCGCCGGAGCGGTGGGAGACGATCGTGGTGTAGCCGGCGCGGTTGGCGGTCTGGATGGCGTCGAGGGTCTCGGTCAGGGAGCCGATCTGGTTGACCTTGATCAGCACGGCGTTCGCGGCGCCGAGCTCGATGCCCTTCTTGACACGGGCGGCGTTGGT
>JAFZQE010000046.1 GCA_017552325.1 Oscillospiraceae bacterium | reverse complement strand
CTGCTGGTCAGCTACAAGGCCCACGCGGGCGACGCCCGCATCCCCGCCGTCTGCGCCGACATGGCCGCGGAGATGGGCGAGGGCAGGTATTACCCCGACCTTCTGGCGCGCATGGCGCAGTTTGAGCTGACGCTTCTTGATTGGGCGGAGCAGCACAAGGGCGCGCGGGAGTATGTCGCCTTCGCGGACAAGTGCTGGCCGGCCTTCCCGGAGCAGTTCGGCTTTGAGCCCTGCTACGTCAACTCCCGTCTGGCCGCCCGCGGCATCCCTGTCAGCTGCGAGGTGGATATCTACGGCGCGCTGAGCGAGTACATCGGCGCCTGCGTCTCCGGCGACGCGATCACGCTGCTGGACATCAACAACTCCGTCCCGGCCTCCATGTGGGAGAGTGAGATCAAGGGCAAGTACGACTACGTCCTGACCGACACCTTCATGGGCTTCCACTGCGGCAATACGCCGAGCTGCAAGATGTGCACCGACCGCGCCGTCAAGTACCAGCTGATCCAGAACCGCCTGCTCGAGAACGGCGGCGAGCCCGACTTCACCCGCGGCACGCTCGAGGGCGACATCGCGCCGGGCGAGATCACCTTCTACCGCCTGCAGTGCGACAGCGAGGGCAAGCTGCGCTCCTACATCGCCGAGGGCGAGGTGCTGCCCGTCGCGACCACCAGCTTCGGCGGCATCGGCGTCTTCGCCATCAAGGAGATGGGCCGCTTCTACCGCCACGTGCTGATCGAGAAGCGCTTCCCGCACCACGGCGCCGTGGCCTTCGGTCACTTCGGCGAGACCCTCTTCGAGGTCTTCCGCTTCCTGGGCGTGACGGACATCGGCTGGAACCAGCCGAAGAGCCTGCCCTACCCGACGGAGAATCCCTTTGCCTGAGCAGGGCGAACTGCTCCCGCGCCTGCGTGAGCTGAAGCGGGATTATCTGGAGAAGGCGGAGACGGCGGAACGCAGCGCCTCCCCGATGGCCGGCGCCTTCGGCACGAAGGGCGGCCCGGCGGACGATCCCTGCCACGAGCGCTATGCCGAGGCCCTGCGCGCGCTGCTGGAGGACTGCGATCAGGCCGCGCCGCAGGAGCTGGCCGGGCTGCTGGGGGAGATCCTCGCCCCGCCGGCGAGGGACTGCCCGCGCAGCGCCTACTGGATGCTCCTCGCGGTGCAGGGGCTGGCGGAAACGCTGATCCCCCGGCTTGACCGGACGGACGCCCGCGCGCTGGCCGAGCGATACCGTCGGGACTATCCCCGGTATCAGCGCCTGCCCGTGCAGAAGCAGATCCTGCGCGCCCTGAAACAGCGCGCGGAATAATCAAAAAAACGGACCGAAGGAACGGCTTTCGGTCCGTTTTTTGCACGGAAAACAGCTTTCACAAAATATGCCATGAATGTTCACGCCGTGTTCACAGAAATTAGCACTCTCGACTTGACAGTGCTAATCGACGTGCTATAATGATGATCGAACAGAGGAACAGAGATCCAAACAGATAGACCTCCGATCCCGATGCTCAGGCGACAAAGAAGTGTGTGCATATCAAAGGAGGTATGACTTATGTTGCCGAGTATTTTTGGAGAAAGTTTGTTTGACGACTGGATGGGCTTCCCGTTCCGGAGCTTCGAGTCCGACCTGGACCGCAAGCTGTACGGCAAGAACGCGGCCCGCGTGATGAAGACCGACCTGAAGGAGCACGACGAGGGCTATGAGCTCTCCGTGGACCTGCCGGGCTTCAAGAAGGATCAGATCGAGCTGCAGCTGCAGAACGGCTACCTGACGATCAGCGCGACGAAGGGCCTCGACGAGGAAGGCAAGGACAGGAAGGGCCGCCTCGTGCACCAGGAGCGCTACACCGGCTCGCTGACCCGCAGCTTCTACATCGGCGAGAACGTCCGCGAGGAGGACGTCAAGGCCAGCTTCGAGGACGGCGTCCTGCGGCTGGACTTCCCGAAGGAAAAGCCGATGAGCCTGCCCGAGAAAAAGACCATTCAGATACAGTAAAGCGACAGGCCCCCGATCCGGGAGGATCGGGGGCTTGCTTTTTTGCCCGTTTCCGCTTACAGCACGTGGACGGATTCGGGATCGAAGACCAGCGAACAGCACTCGCCGACCTGATAGATGCGCTTGTTTTTGGGGTTGTGCTCCTCCAGCTTGACGAGCGTGTCGCCGACCATAACGTGGTAGTTCTGATAGGAGCCCATGAAGCAGCTCAGCACGACCCGGCAGGGCAGACCGCCCTCGTCGGCCAGGGTCGCCGCCTCGGGACGCAGAACGACCGTGTAGTCCTGGCGCGGGACCTCGTCCTCCGGCGCGGGAACGCGGAGCGGATTGCCCTCGACGTTCAGCGTGAGATAGCCGCCCTCGCGGCCGATCAGGGAGCCGCGCAGGAAGTTCGCCTCGCCGATGAAGTCGGCCACGAACTCGTCCGCCGGGTGGTAGTAGATCTCCTGCGGCGTGCCCATCTGGGCGACCACGCCCTTGTTCATAATGATGATCTGGTCCGACAGGGCCATGGCCTCGGACTGGTCGTGGGTGACGTAGATGGCGGTGATGCCGACCTCCTGCTGGATGCGGCGGATCTCGGTGCGCATCGTGACGCGCAGCTTCGCGTCGAGGTTCGACAGCGGCTCGTCGAAGAGCAGCACCGAGGGCTCGATCACCAGTGCGCGCGCCAGCGCGACGCGCTGCTGCTGGCCGCCGGAGAGCTGGTTGGTCATGCGGCCTTCCATGCCGCCGAGCTCGACGAGCTCGAGGATCCTCGTTACGCGCTCGCTGATCTCCTCCTTCGGCACCTTGCGCAGCTTCAGGCCGTAGGCGACGTTGTCAAAGACGTTGTAGTGCGGCAGCAGCGCGTAGCTCTGGAAGACCATGGCAGTGTCGCGCTTGTTGGGCGTCAGCTCGTTGATCGGCTCGTCGCCGAGGTAGATCTCGCCCTCGTCCGGGCTCTCGAAGCCGGCGATCATGCGCAGCGTGGTCGTCTTGCCGCAGCCGGAGGGCCCCAGCAGCGTCACGAAGGAGCCCGGCTCGATGGTCAGCGAGGTGTCCTTGACGGCATAGAATTCCTTGCCGGTTTTCGGGTCCTGATAGATTTTGGAGATGTGGTCCAGACGGACGCCTTTTTTGATTTTCTCCATGGCTTAATCCTCCTTGATGCTTCTGCTGGTGCCGAAGCGCTTGATGAAGAGATTCATCAGCAGCACGGCGCCGTAGGTGATGACGATCAGAATGGTGGCGAAGGCGCAGGCAAGGCTGAACGCGCCCTTTTCCGCAAACTCGTTGATCTGCACGGTGATGAGCAGGAAGCTCGGCGTCACCAGCAGGATGATGGCGGAAATGGCGGTGATGCTGCGCACGAAGGCGGTCACGAGGCCGGAGAGGAAGGAATCCTTGATCAGCGGCAGCGTTACCGTCATGAATACCTTGAAGCTGTCGGCGCCCATGTCGTAGGCGGACTCTTCGATGGACTTGTCGATCTGCCGCAGGGCGGAGATACCGCTGCGCGTGCCGGTCGGCAGCGAACGGACGACGAACACGATGATCAGGATCAGACCCGTGCCGTAGATGCCCTGCAGGATCCCCGTGTGGAACAGGCCGCCGGAGAAGCCGCGGATGTATCCGACGCCGAGAACGGTGCCGGGCACGGCCATCGCGAGCATCGACACGGCTTCGATGAAGCCCTTGGCCTTGAACTTGCGCTTGACGACAAGGTAGGAGATGATCATGCTCAGCAGTGCCGTGATGGGCGAGGCGATCAGCGAGAGTACGAAGGAGTCCTTAAAGGCCTTGAGCCCGTGGTATTTGGTGAAGACCTGCGCGAACCACTTGCCCGTCAGCGGGAAGAACTTGTAGCCCCAGGTGGGGAAGCAGGCGCCGATCGGAACGCAGATGTACATCATGATGACGAACAGCGCGCCGAGCGAGCAGAGGATCGTCAGCGGGATCTTCACGCTCTTGTCCTCGATCAGCATGCGGGCGCGGCTGGCCTTGCCGGTCAGGGTCGCGGCCGTCTTGGCCTCGAGGTAGTACTTCTGCACGGCGAACATCGCCAGCGTGATGCACAGCAGCACGACGGCCATCGCCGCGGCGCCGGTCTTGTCGTAGGCGCCGGTGATCTGCAGGTAGATGGTCGTCGCCAGCGTGTCGTAGGAGCCGCCGATGATCATGGGGTTTGCAAAGTCCGCGATCGACTCGATGAAGGTCACGAGGAAGGCGTTGCCGAGGCCGGGCAGCATCAGCGGCAGGGTCACGCTGGTGAATACCTTCATGCGGCTCGCGCCCATGTCGCGCGCGGCCTCCTCCAGCGAGGGATCGATATTTTTCAGCAGGCCCTTGAGCATCATATAGCAGACCGGGAAGAAGGTCAGGGTCTGGACGATGACGATGCCCCAGTAGCCGTAGACGTTGTTGTCATAGATGTGGAACAAAAAGCGCGTGATGATGCCCGCCTTGCCGAAGAGCATGATCATCGACAGGGACAGGACGAAGGGGGGCGAGACGACCGGCAGCATCGAAACGACCTTAAACAGGCCGCCGGCGAATTTGTTCATCCGCACGTAGACCTCCACATAGGCGAACAGCAGGCCGATCAGGGAGGAGAGGATGCCGACCACGAAGCCGACCTTCAGCGTGTTGGTGATGGCGCGGGTGAAGGTGGGCATCGAGAAGATGCGCTGGAAAACGCTGAAGCCGAAGCCGCCGTCTCCCACAAAGCTGTCGACCAGCAGGATCGCCAGTGGGTAGAGGATGAACAGGGTCAAAAAGGTGATCAGCACGACGATGGTGGTGACCATGATGGGATCGGCCATCAGTTTTTTCCGATCCAGCGCCGCGCCCTGGCCTCTTGCCATAGGAATCGCTCCTTTCAACAGGGAGTTTTAATCGTTTTGCCGGGGCTTTGCCCCGGCAAAAACACTCTGAGGCGAGCATTGCGAGCCCTCGCGCCGACCAAACGCGGCTTGTTGCTCTCAAGCCGCGCGCGATATGCGCGAGTTTCTCCGTTGTGAAACATGCGTTTCACAATGGATTAAAAACAAGGATGGCGGGGGACCCGCCATCCTTGCGGCAGAAACAGGAAATTACTCGGTCTTGAAGCGATCGTCGCCGCCGTTGAGGGCAGCCATCACGTCCGCAACGTTCTGATCCGTGTCGGTCACGGCCTTGGCGAAGTCATAGCCGTCCCAAACCAGGCTGGGATCGAGGCCGAACTTCACCGCAGCTTCGGGCTGCTGGGCGTTGTCGATGACCAGGAACTGGTAGGAGCCGTTCTGAGCGGCCAGCTCCACGCAGTCGGGGCTCAGCGCGAACTCCATGAACAGCTTCGCGGCGTTCGGGTGAGCGGCGCCCTTGAAGATTGCCACGGGGCCGATCTCGCAGGCGGTGCCGTCGGCGGGAACGATCAGCTGGACGTTCTCATAGCCGTTGTCGACGATCTGGGTGATGCCGTCATGCAGGAAGCCGATGCCGATGACGCACTCGCCGGTGCCGACGTTCTTGCTCGGGCCGGAGCCGGACTTGGTGTAGATCTGCACGTTCTTGTCCAGGTCTACGAGGTACTGGATGCCTTCGTCATGGCCCTTGAGCTGGATCATGAGGTTGGCGACCAGTTTCGGCGTGCCGGCGGTCTGGTAGTTGGACAGCCAGATCAGGCCCTTGTACTCGGGCTTGAGCAGGTCGTCCCAGGTCTTGGGAGCTTCGAGGCCCAGACGGGTCAGCTCGTCGGTGTTGACCATGAAGCCGAGCAGGCCGGTGTAGAT
>JAFZQE010000004.1 GCA_017552325.1 Oscillospiraceae bacterium | reverse complement strand
GTGACGCGCCATGCCGCCGTAAGTGTCGACGATGATCGTGCGGCCGGTGAGGCCGGAGTCGCCCTGCGGGCCGCCGATGACGAAGCGCCCGGTCGGGTTTACATAATACTTGGTATCCGCGTCCAGCAGCTCCGCGGGGATGGTCGGGATGATCAGCTTTTCGATCATGTCGCGGCGGATCTGCTCCAGCGTCGCCTCCGGGGCGTGCTGGGTCGAAACGACGACGGCGTCCACGCGCACCGGGCGGCGCTCCTCGTCGTATTCCACGGTGACCTGCGTCTTGCCGTCCGGCCGCAGGTAGCTGAGCTCGCCGCTCTTGCGCAGCTGCGTCAGTTTCCGGGACAGCCTGTGCGCCAGCGAGATCGGCAGAGGCATCAGCTCCTTTGTTTCGTCGCAGGCGTAGCCGAACATCATGCCCTGGTCGCCCGCGCCGTTCTGCAGCTCGTCGTCCTCTCCGCTGCGGCTCTCCAGCGCGCGGTCCACGCCCATCGCGATGTCGACGGACTGCTCGTCGATGTTCGTGATGATGCCGCAGGTGTCGCAGTCGAAGCCGTATTTGGCGCGGTCGTAGCCGATGTCGCGGACGACCTCGCGTGTGATCTTCGGGATATCGACGTAGCAGGAGGTGCTGATCTCGCCCATGATGTGCACGAGGCCCGTGGAGACCACGGTCTCGCAGGCGACGCGGCCCATCGGATCCTGCGCGAGGATCGCGTCGAGAATGGCGTCCGAGATCTGGTCGCAGATCTTGTCGGGATGACCCTCGGTCACCGATTCGGACGTAAACAGATAATGACTCATATGAACTATCTCCATCTTCAAATGTTCACAACAAAACCGCCCTGCCGAAAGACAGGGCGGAATCATGCTTGTTCAAAGCCTCATCTTTCGTTTCACCGCCGGATTTGGCACCTTATGCTCTCGCACAGGTTGCCGGGCTTCACAGGGCCGTTCCCTCCACCGCTCTTGATAATGGCTAATGGTGTTTAATTGTCGATTTCGTATTATAACAGCTTTTTTTGCGCTGTCAAGGGGTTTCAGTGGCCGTGGGGCTTCCTGTCGAACATCTGCCGCTCCGCGAAGAGGTCCGCCCGGAGCAGGACTGCGAAGATTACGGCCAGCGGCATGATCGCGATCCAGATTGCCTTCTCCTGCAGCGGATCGCAGCACAGGGTAAGGATCAGACCGCCGAGGAAAAAGGTGCCGATCATGCGCAGGTGCTTCCAGGCGCGGCGCCCGGCCTCCGGACTCTTTTTGCGGACGGCATTCACCGCCCATATGCCGGTCTGACGGATGTGGTTGGTGACAAAGGTCGTGGCCATCGGGATGCCCTCGGCCTGGCGGAAGGTGTTGTATTGCATCGAGCAGATGAAGTTGATCGTCACCTGCACGATCTGGGCCGGAAGGCTCAGAGGAAGGAAGCCGAGCGCGAACAGAACGAGGATTTCAAAGCCGATCAGCCAGGTGTCCCAGCGCAGGAAGTGCCGGCGGCGGATCCCGGTGGGAAGCGCCTCGGAGACGATCGCGCCGGCGATATAGGCGAAGATCGGGATCAGGTAATACAGGCCCTTTTTCCATAGACCCTGTCCGAAGGCCAGCGCCATCAGCACAACGTTCGCCGTCTGCGCGTTGCAGAACACGCCGCCGCGCAGGATATAAGTATAGGCGCCCATCATGCCGCCGGCAAAGATCAGCAGTTCGTAGATATAATACTTCTCGCAGGTCAGATAACGGGCTTCCTCATGTTTCTTTGTTTGTTCCATCACACACTCCCTACGCTCAGAGGCTGAAGCCCATCAGCAGCCAGGCGAGGAACGGGATCGTCAGCATCGAGAGGGCCGTGTCGAGCAGGATGCCCTTAGAGCAGTACTCGGCGTCCTTGCCGTACTGGATGGCGAGGATGCTGACGATGATGCCGCTCGGGCAGGCGCTCATCACGAGCATCGAAATGCGCAGCAGCGGATCGGCCGGCAGCACCAGGAACATCAGCCAGGTGAGGAAGGGAATCAGCAGCAGCCGCAGCGCAGAGACGAGAAAGAGGCTCTTTTCGCGAAAGGCGTCGATCAGACTGACGCGGCCGAGCGAGGCGCCGATCACGACCATCGACATCGGCATGGTCGCCGGGGACATGCTGTCGATCAGGCTCCGGAGCAGCTCCGGGACCTCGATGCGAAAAGCGAAAATGACGACGCTGAGCGCTGTGACGATCAGCGGGACCGAAATCACGTCCTTGAGCCGCATGGCGTTCCGATCCCCCGATTTCAGACGCCAGACGCCGTAGGTATAGATCAGCAGGTTGAAAAAGACGCTGGACAGCGCGATATAGAACACGCCGACGTCGCCTTGGTCGCCGAGCAGGACCTTTACCACGGGTATGCCGATGAACATCGGATTCATCACGCCCGTCAGCAGCTCGAACAGCGGCGCGCGATCCTTCCGGATCGGCAGCAGGCGGGCGATCACGGCCGCCGCGGCATAGCTCAGCAGCAGCACCAGAAAAGCGACCAGCATCGAATAGGCCAACTCGCCGCCGCTCATTTCAGGCGGGTTGCTGATGACGGAATTCAGGATCGTCGCCGACATGAAGACGTTCAGCGTCAGCTTGCTGGCAGCCTTTGCGAAGTCCGGCGTGAAGGGGCCCCGGCGCGCGCCGACATAGCCGACGAGCATCAGCGCCACGAAGACGATCAGTTTTTGTACCAAAGCAAGCATAGGCTATATCCCCAGAATCAGTTTGGCGACGTAGATGTAGATCAGAAGGCTCACCGCGTCGGTCAGCGTGGAGATCAGGGGATTTGCCATGACCGCGGGGTCGAGGCCGATCTTCTCTGCGCCGAGGGGCAGCAGGCTGCCCACGAGCTTTGCGAACATGACGATGAAGACGATCGAGAGGCTGACCGTCGCCGCGACCCAGATCGTCACGGAGTGGTTGCCTAGGATCAGCATATCGAGCAGGAGCATTTTGCCGAAGTTCACGAGCGAAAGCGTCGCGCCGCAGAGCACTGCCACGCGCCACTCCTTCCAGATCACGCGGACCGCGTCGCGCGGCTCGATGTCGCCCAGGGAGAGCGAACGGATGACGGCGGTGGCCGACTGCGCGCCGGAGTTGCCGCCGGTGCCCATCAGCATCGGGATGAAGGCGACGAGGCCGGGCACGATCGCCAGCATCTCCTCGAAGCTGGTCAGGATCATGCTGGTGAAGGTGGCGGAGAGCATCAGGAACATCAGCCAGGGGATGCGGTTCTTGTAGATCTCCAGCGGCTTCGTGCGGGAATATGGCGTGTCGGAGGGCAGCATACCGGCCATCTTTTCGATGTCCTCGGTGGCCTCCTGCTGCATGACGTCCATGACGTCGTCGACGGTGACGATGCCGACGAGCCGGCCCTCTTTGTCCACCACGGGCAAAGCCATCAGGTCGTAGTTCGAGAACTTCTCGGAGACGCTCTCCTGGTCCTCCGTCGTCGAGGCGAAGACGACGTTGCGGTCCATCAGCTCCTCGATCTCCGTGTCAGGATCGGCCAGGAGCAGATCCTTCACCGTGACCACGCCCTCCAGCTCGCGGTGGGCGTTGGTGACAAAGCAGATGTAGATCGTCTCCTTGTCCTTGCCGATGCGGCGGATGCGGGCAAAGGAATCCCGGACGCTCATGTACTTCTTCAGGTCGACGAACTCCGCGGTCATAATGCTGCCAGCGGAATTCTCCGGGTAGTTGAGGTACTGGTTGATGAGGGCGCGGGTCTGCGGCGTGGCGGCGCTCATGACGCGCTTGACCACGTTCGCGGGCAGCTCCTCCATCATGTCCACCGCGTCGTCCAGATAGAGTTCCTCGACGATGCCGGTCAGCTCGGAGTCCGTGATGGAATTGATGATCTTCTCCTGCTCGGGAGGCTCAAAGTGGGCGAAGACCTCCGCCGCACGCTCCTTCGGCAGCAGGCGGAAGACCGTGGCCATGCGCTTGTCGTCGATCTCGGTCAGAAACTCCGCCAGGTCATAATCGTTGAGCTCTTCCATGCGGAGCTTGAGCTCCTTGGCGTTGTGCTGATCCAGCAGGGCCATCAGCTCGTCGATGTGCTTTTCCTGCAGAGCCTCGTAGTTCGGGGCCTCCTGAATGTTCTCTTCATCCATGCGGGATCGCCTCCCTGTTTCTCATTTGGCGGCGCTTACACGCCGAGGTACTCCTCCTGCGCGCGGGTCAGCGCGTCGATCTCGACGCCTAGGGCCTTGAGCTTGCGGCGCGCCACCGCGTCGTCCAGCTCGCGCGGGAAGTCGTGTACGCCCGGCGCGAGCCTGCCGCGGCTGTTCGCGAGATACTCCGCGCCGAGAGCCTGCACGGCGAAGCTCATATCCATGATCTCGGCCGGATGTCCGTCGGCGGCGGCGAGATTGACCAGCCGGCCCTCCGCGATCGTGAAGAGGGTCTTCCCGTTCGGCAGAACGTAACCCTGGATGTTGTGCCGCGCCTCGTACTTGTTCACGGCCATCGCGTTGAGCGCGGCCATGTCGACCTCGACGTCGAAGTGCCCGGCGTTGGAGAGGATCGCGCCGTCCTTCATCGTCGGGAAGTGCTCGGCGGTGATGACGCCGGAGCATCCGGTGACGGTGACGAAAATGTCGCCGTTCTTCGCGGCCTCGCGCATAGGCATGACCTCGTAGCCGTCCATCACGGCCTCGAGCGCGCGCACGGCGTCGGTCTCGGTGACGACGACCTTCGCGCCGAGGCCCTTCGCCCGCAGCGACACGCCCTTGCCGCACCAGCCGTAGCCGGAGACGACCACGGTCTTGCCCGCGACGATCAGGTTCGTCGTGCGCATGATGCCGTCCCAGACGCTCTGCCCGGTACCGTAGCGGTTATCGAACATATGCTTGCAGTCGGCGTCGTTGACCAGGACCATCGGGAAGCGCAGCTCACCCGCGCGGTCCATCGCCCGCAGGCGGTGGATGCCGGTGGTCGTCTCCTCGCAGCCGCCGATGACGCCGGGGATCAGCCCGGTGAACTTTGTGTGCATCAGATGCACCAGGTCGCCGCCGTCGTCGATGATGATGTTGGGGCCGGGCGAGAGCACCTCGCAGAGGCACTGCTCATACTCTTCTATCGAGCAGCCGTAGCGCGCGAAGACCTGCATCCCGGATGATGCAAGCGCCGCGGCCACGTCGTCCTGCGTGGACAGCGGGTTGGAGCCGGTCACGTACATCTCCGCGCCGCCCATCTCCAGCACGCGGCAGAGGTAGGCCGTTTTGGCTTCCAGATGCACGGACAGGGCGATCTTCAGCCCCTCGAAGGGACGCGTGCGGCGAAAGTCCTCGCCGATGCCGCGCAGCACGGGCATGTGCCGCTCCACCCATTGGATCTTGATCTCGCCGGAGGGGGCGAGGCTCGGGTCGCGGATCAGACTCATATCAGCGCCTCCTGTCTTCAATGTTTATCACTTTATTGTACCACGCCTTTCCGGCGAGCGCAAGACGCGGTCTTTTCGAAAGAGCGGGAATATCTTTTTTCTTCCTCTTGCGAAAGTGGGATTTTTTTGATATAGTAAATTGATTTGATCTTTCTTTCCGGAGGACGTCATGGCAAAAAAGAATCCCAACACCGAAAACAGGGAAAAAGCCCCGAAACGCAGGAATCCTTTCGTTCGGACGATGATCACGATCGGCCGTACGATCGCGGTCATCCTGGTCACGGCCGCCCTTGTTTTCGTTTCCGTTTATGCCGCATGTATGGTCCTGGCGCACGGTCCTTCGACCGACGCGCGGGACAAGCTTGTCAAATCCCTGAACGAGACGAGCGCGCTGAAGTTCCTGCCCTACTGGTTCCTGCCCGCGGACACGGTGCACTCGATCCTTGAGTATACGCCGGAGGAGACCGTTCCCGACACCTTCCGCTCGCTGCGCACGGAGCCCGAAGCCGGCGAGGATTATACCGAGCCCGAGGACGATCCGCTGGTCGTCATCGATGAGAAGGCCGTCACCGACGAGGTGGAGGTCATCGACATCCGCAAGCCCACCTTCAAGGGCAAACTGCTGATCGTCCACGATCCCTCCCGCGTCGTCGTCGGCACGCTCGACCGCTGGGGCGGCATGGGCTGGTATCTGTCCGAATTCGTGGAGCGCTACGACGCCCTGGCCGGCACCAACGCCGGCAGCTTTGAAGATCCCAACGGCGGCGGTTTGGGCGGCATCCCCGACGGACTGGTCATGAAGGACGGCGAGATCAGCTACGGCTCGCGCTATACCACCTACAACGGCGTCATCGGCTTTGACGCCGACCACGTGATGCATGTGGGTCGGATGACCGGGCAGGAGGCGCTGGATCTCGGCCTTGTCACCGCGGTCAGCTTTCCTCCCGGCCCGACGCTGATCAAGGACGGCGTCAAGCAGACCGGCCTCGGAGGCGGCGTCAATCCCCGCACCTGCGTCGGACAGCGGGCCGACGGCGCTGTGCTGATCCTTGTCGTCGAGGGACGGCACCCGGACAGCATCGGCGCGACTTATGACGACCTGGCCGACCTGATGGAGGAGTACGGTGCGGTCAACGCCGGCAATCTTGACGGCGGCTCGTCCTCCGCGATGATCTACGAGGGCGTGCAGATCACGCACGGCTCGAACCTCATCGGCTCGCGGCCGATCTCCACCGCCATTCTTGTTCTTCGGGAAGGAGAGGGCGATCAATGAAAAACACGCAGAAGAAACAAAACTCCTTCGGCCGGGGCCTGTACGTCTATGTTTCCATTTTCATATTTGTCGCCGGACTCGCACTGATTTTCCTCTGGCTGCGGATGGATCGCTATCAGAAAGGCCTTGACGCCGATCTCGCGGAAAAAGCGCGGCAGGAGGAGCAGGCAGCCTATGAGCTGGCCGTCTCGCGCGCGCCGCAGCAGGCCTTTGAGAGCTTTATCGCCGATGCCGACGCCCAGACCTGGGCCGAAGCCTGGTATGCCGATCATCCGGCCAATTACGACGATCCTGATCAGATCCTCGCTCTGATGGATGAGCGCTTTTCCGATTCTGAGCTGAAATATTTCAAGGCGAAGGATTACACGGACGAAACACCGCGCTTCGCGATCCACGCCGAAGGCGCGCCGCTGGCCTATGTCAGCTTCTCCGGCTCCGGGCTCGACTGGAAGGTCTCCGATATCGACGTGCTGCTCGAGGGCGGCGAGGAGGCCTCCCTGCTGGTGCCCGAGGGCTATACCGTGCGCTGCAACGGCCAGGTGCTGGATCCGAGCAGCGCCGAGCAGGAGACGCGGCTCTACGACATGAGCGATTACGCCGATCTGATCGTCGATCCTATCCACCTGGAGACCTATACCGTGACCGGGCAGCTCAGCCGCCCGGTGCTGACCGCGGAGGCCCCTCTCGGAACGCCGATCAGCACCGCCGAGGACGGCACCGTCTTCTATGTCCTCCCCGAAGAGGAGGCCGAGGAATATCAGGGCCGCGCCGAGCGCTTCATCTACGCCCTTCTGTTTTATTACATGATGGGCAACTCCAATACCAGAAGCCACATGTGGGGCGCGCTCAACCACGTCACCACCGATTCTCCCGCCTATCAGCTGATCGTCAATTCCTACGACGGCGTGACCTGGGATACCTGCTACGGCAACGCCACCTACAGCGCGGAAGCCGGAGAGGTCCGCATCCTCGGCGCCAACTGCTACATGGTCGACGTCGTTTACCATGCCGAGGGCAGCGCGGGCGGATACACCAATGTCGCCGACGGCATCTACCGGGTCTATTTCCTGGACACCGGCCGCGGCTTCGGCATCTACAACCTGGCTTACGTCTGATCAGAGGGCGTTACAACGACGGAAAGGAGCGCTGACATGGAACGAACTTGCAGCTTTTGCGGGCTGAATATCCCGGACGGCGCCGAAGTCTGTCCCAACTGCGGCGCTCCGGTCGCCGAGAGCGAGGCCGGTCTTCCCCGCAGGGAGGGCCCGCGCAGCCTGGACGAGCTGAAGGAATACTGCCGCGAGCATCGCCTGTCGCCCGAAAAGATCCTCTTTTCCATCGGCGAGGATTCGGACGAGCCGCGCGTCAACGGCATTTTCCGGGAACCCGGGGGCGACTATGTCGTCTTCCGGAACAAGTCCGACGGGACGCGCCTTGAGCGCTATCGCGGCCCGGACGAGGAAGAGGCCGTCCAGGTCCTTTATCCCCGGCTGAGGGACGAGCTCGCACGCCGCCGCTCCGCCGACTATGCAGCCTCCCGCAGCGCAGGCCCCGTGCGCCGCCGCGCCGGCTGCCTCTCCCGCTCGATGCTGATCGTCATCATCCTGATCATCATCTTGAGTCTGGTCTTTACCTTCCTTGACAAACGGCCGAGCAAGGGCTACTACCGCTTCAACGAGGTGTACTATTACTACGAGAGCGGCGAATGGTACTACTACAGCGCGTCCATGCTCGACTGGCTCCCCGCCGGCAGCCTCGATCCGGAGCTGAAGGACGATTTCCGGGACTTCTTCCAGTCCTCCGTCTATCTCGACAGCTTCCCCGTCCCCGATTACAACGATCAGAGCCGCGGCGCGCTCGGCGATCCCGAGGGCACGGCGGAGCCGAACCAGGATCAGGGCGGCTCCTATTCCGGCTGATGCGCCGGGCGCCTGTCCGATCACGCCGCTTTTAGGCTCGGGCAGGCATCCATTTCAACGAAACGAGGATTATTCGACCATGCGCGATTACATCATTGCCACCTCCTCGACCTCCGATCTGCCGAGGACCTGGCTCGACGAGCATCAGATCCCCTTCATCCCGTATACCTTTACCGTCGGCGACCGCCTCTGCGAGGACGACTGCCGTGAGGAGAGCCGCCAGGCCATCTACGAGGGCATGCGCAGGGGTGACCGGCTCAAGACCTCGATGATCAACGAGTTCATCTACTACGATTTCTTCAAGGAGCTTCTGGACAGCGGGAAAGACGTGATCTTCCTCGACATGAGCAAAAAGATGTCCGTCTCCTTCGCCAACGCCAACAAGGCGGCCGACATGATCCGCCCCGAATACCCGGAGCAGCGCCTGTATGTGATGGATACGCTCTGCATCTCCGGCGGTCTCGGCCTGCTGGTCGAGCACATGATCCGCCTGAAGGAAGCGGGCGCAGACTTCGACGAAGCCGTCGCCTGGGGCGAGGAGAACAAGCTGAAGATCGCCCATCGCTTCACTGTGGACGATCTGAACTACCTCAAGGCCGGCGGCCGCGTTTCGAACGCCTCCGCGCTGGTCGGCTCGATGCTCAACATCAAGCCCGTGCTCTATGTGCCGGACGGCGGGACGCTGGACGTGGCAAAGAAGGTGCGCGGCCGCAAGGCGGCGCTCGCCGCGATCCTCGGCGGCATCCTCCACGACCTGAGCCTCATTGATCCGACGGGGACCGAGTTCCACATCCTGCAGGCCGACTGCCGCGCCGACGCGGAGTGGCTGCGCGATGAGATCAAGAAGGCTTATCCCCAGGTCGGACGCATCACGATCACCTCGCTCGGCGTCGTCATCGGCGCCCACTGCGGCCCCGGTCTGCTGACCGTCTTCTATCTCTGCAGCGGCCGCCGTCCCGAGTGATCCTCCGCCGGTCTCTGCCGGCACTTTTCCCCCGCGTGGAAAAAACCGCGCCGAAGGCCGCTCCCCTGCGCCTTTCGGCCGTAGAAGGCAGGAAGTTGGACAGTCATGATAAAAAAGCTGATCAGAGAGCACCTCTTTTCGGTCGTCGCCCCGATCGAGGCCCTCATTTTCGGCACCTTTTTGTTTTACCTTGCTAAAAATCTGAGCTTTTGGCGGCCGCATTTTGATCTGACCCTCCCGTACGACGAACTCATTCCTTTTCTGCCCTGGACCGTCAGCATCTATATCGCCACCTTTCTCTTCTGGTATTTTATGCTCCTGCTCTGCTCGACGGATAAAGGGCCGGACAGGGAGCGCGTATTCTGCGCCTACCATCTGAACGCGATCATCAGCTTTCTGTTCTTTGTGATCATGCCGACCACCAACGTCCGTCCGGAGATCGGCAGCGAGGGCCTATGGAACTGGCTGATGCATATCGTGTACAGCGCCGACGCGCCGGATAACCTGTTTCCCTCGCTGCACTGCTCCGTGGCCTGGCTGTGCTGGATCGGTATCAGAGGGCGGAAGGATCTGCCCCGCTGGCTGAGCCCGGCGGCGCTGATCATGGCCGTCGCCATCTGCCTGTCGACGCTGACGACGCGGCAGCACGTCATGGTCGACGTCTTTTCCGGCGTCGCTCTCGCCGAGCTCTGCTGGCTCGCCGCGCGGTCCGAAAAGCTGCGCGCCGTCTATTCCCGGCTGATCGGCGCGGCGATGCGCTTTGTACAGCGGCTGACGCGAACAGCCGAAACAACAGAAAACGGAGGCTGAAAACAGCTTCAGGCTGCCGGCGTCCCGCCGGCAGCCTGAAGCAAAAAAGCGGAAACTTCTGAAGAAGTTCCCGCTTTTTTCGTTGATTGAACGTGAAGAGGGGACTCCCGTCCCCTCTTCACAATCACCCCATGCAGGCATGAAAAACGATGCTCTATTTCGGATAAAGCCCGGTCGAACCGGTATCCTTCCCGCTCAGAACAGGCCGGGGAAACCGCCCAGGCCGCCCTGCAGCTTGTTCATCGCCTTTCCGGTCTCCTCGTCCGCCGCCTTGAGCGCGCCGTTGACCGCCGCGAGGATCAGATCCTGCAGCATTTCCACGTCATCGGGATCGACGACCTCGGGGTCGATGGTGATGCTCTCAAAGCTGCGCGTGCCGGACACCACGGCCTTGACCGCGCCGCCGCCAGCCGAGAACTCGAAGCTGCGGGATTCCAGCTCCTGCTGCATCTTCATGAAGTCCTGCTGCATTTTCTGCGCCTGGCGCATCATGTTCATCTGATTACCGGGCATACCGCCGCGAAATCCGCCTTTTGCCATGTGTTTATCCTCCCAAATCAATGATTCTCTGCTTTATTCCACAAAATGAACTTCCTTGAAGGGACGCAGCTCGTCCAGGCTGCGGCCGCTCCCCTGCCGCGGCTTGTTTTCAGCCAGCTGAACGCGGATCGCGCTGCCGTGGATCGCGCCGGCCGTTTCGCCGATGAGCTGCAGCAGTTCCGGCTTGTTGAAGCGCATGTAGGCGTAGCCCGGGGCCGCGTCGATCTGAAGGACGTCGCCCCTCAGCGTGCCGAAAACCATGTCCGGGTTCGTGATGATCATCCGCATTTCCATGTTCAGCCTCGGCGCCAGCCGCTTCTGCACCGCGCGCCAGAGATCCTCCGGCTCGTCCGCGGGCTCGGCCGGCCGCGGCGCGGGCGCTTCGTCCCGCTTCGGCTCCTCCCTCGGCGCTTCCTCCCGCGGAGGCGCGCTCTCGCGGACGGGCTCCGGCTCGGCCGGAGCCTTCGCGGGAGTCGGGACGGGCTGTTCGGCGGGAGCCTGCGCGGGGACGCCGCTCTCCAGCGTCTTTTCCACGCGGGAGAGGCGGGCGCGCAGCTCGGCCGTGCTGTCGGCCAGCGTGTTGTCGCAGAGGGAAACGAGGCAGAGTTCGGCGTTCATGCGGGGGTTGTTGACCGTGCGCATCGCGCTCTGGGTGTTCTGCAGCTTGTCCAGCGCGCAGAGCAGCTCCTCGCGGGTCATCCGGTTGGCAAAGGAGCGCAGAACCTCGGTCTCGAAGCCGGAGGAGAGCAGGTTGCGGCTGCCCTTCGGCGCCACATGCAGCATCAGCACGTCGCGCAGGAGCTGCGCCAGCTCCGACAGCAGGGTGCCCGGGTCCTTCCCGTCCATCCACAGCTCGCTGAACAGCTGAAGCGCGCCGGCGGCGTCATGCGCCAAGATCTTTTCCAGCAGCTCTGCCAGACGGCGCTTGCCGGCCAGGCCCATCGCGGTATAGACCGCCTCGACGTCGATCCTGTCGCGGGCGGAGCACTGATCCAGCAGGCTCAGCGCGTCGCGCACGCCGCCCTCGGCCAGGCGGGCGATCAGCTCGGCAGCCTCGTGCGTGAGGGAAAAGCCCTCTTTGGAGGCGATATACTCGAGGTACTCTGCGATCTCCGGCACGTCGATGCGCTTGAAGCTGTGCCGCTGGCAGCGGGACAGAACCGTCGCGGGGACCTTGTTGAGTTCGGTCGTCGCGAGAATGAACATCAGATGCTCGGGCGGCTCCTCCAAAATCTTCAGCAGGGCGTTGAAGGCGGAGGCCGAGAGCATGTGCACCTCGTCGACGATGTACACGCGCTTTCTGACCGCGGCGGGCGAGAACACCGCCTCCTCGCGCAGCGCGCGGACGTTGTCCACGCCGTTGTTCGAGGCCGCGTCCAGCTCGACCACGTCCATGACCGAGCCCTCGAGGATGCCGCGGCAGGCCGGGCACTTCCCGCAGGGATTGCCGTCGACCGGGTGCTCGCAGTTGACCGCGCGGGCCAGGATGCGTGCGCAGGTGGTCTTGCCGGTGCCGCGCGTGCCGATGAAGAGGTAGGCGTGCGAGAGGCGCCCGGTCTTCACCTGGTTCTTCAGCGTTTCGGTGATATGCTGCTGACCGATGACCTCGTCGAAGGTCTGCGGCCGCCATTTGCGGTATAAGGCCTGATACAACGCGCTCACCTGCCTCGTAAAATGATGGCTCTTGACAAGACTGCACACCCACCGTTGAAGCATGCGCTACATCCGTACCCCGGCAGCCGGCTCGGACCCGGCGCCCTCACGGCACACGGGGGGTCCCGCTTAATGCTGCTCGGTTCCCCGCCTGACATGGTTCACGGGTTCCCGTTGCGCGAGACCGGATCTTCAACGCTGCTTACCGGGGCCAATCGACACAGAGCATGTCCTATGATGGGAATTCGTCCCTGCTGTAGCGGATTGCAGGTTACAGGGCACCGCTGGCTCCCCGACTAGTGCAGCCTTGTCAAAAGCCACGCGCATATATTACTACATTTTTGCGGGAAGTGCAATCTTTTTCTTTACAAACGAAAAAATTGTGGTATAATACAGAGGCTCGCAAAATTCGGGGGCGTAGCTCAGCTGGGAGAGCGTACGGTTCGCATCCGTAAGGTCAAGGGTTCGAATCCCTCCGTCTCCACCAAAAACACAGGACAGGCCTTGTGCCTGTCCTGTGTTTTTGCGTCTGATCGGCGATTAGAAGGGAGCGGGAGTGAATGGAGCGCCGGGTGCGCTCCAAAGCCGCGACCCGGCCAGCCCGCAGGCGGGCGAATCCCTCCGTCTCCGCCATAATAGAAACCTCTTTTGTCTTTCTGACAGGAGAGGTTTCCTGTTGTTTTCATCGCCGGAGTGTAGTATGATCGGTTCAACAAATCAAAATTACGAAGACGACGCCAGGGAAATGGCGGAGCGGAGGAACGCTGTCATGAGAATAGAAAGCAGCCGGCTGCTTCTTTATCCGATCGGCGATGCGGAGATGGCGGCCCTGATAGAAAACGAAAGCGACGCGGAGCTCAAAAAGGCCTACGGCGAGATGCTGCAGGGCTGCCTGCGCGAGCCGGAAAACAGGCTTTGGTACGCGCTGTGGCTGATAGAGCTGAAGGAGCGGCCCGGCTGCGTTGTCGGCGATCTGTGCTTCAAAGGTCTGAACGCGGATGGCATGGTCGAGATCGGCTACGGTCTGCGGGAGGGTTGCTGCGGCAGAGGCTATATGCGGGAGGCCGTGAAGGCGCTCTCCGCCTGGGCGCTTAAGCAGCCCGGCGTTTCGCGGGTCGAGGCGGAAACAGACCCGGACAATATCCCCTCGCAGAAGGTGCTGGCCGCCTGCGGCTTCCTGCCGACCGGTACGCGCGGAGAGGAAGGCCCCCGCTTCGTGTTGAAGGCATAATGAAACAGAAAAGCTCAGCCGTCCTTTGAACGGCTGAGCTTTTCTGTTTTTGCGTACGATTATTTCACGCTCAGCGTGGCCGCGTTGCTGATGACGGTCTCGCCGTTGTTGGTGACCTTGCAGCGGTACTGATAGCCCGCGCGCGCCGCCGTGACCTTCACGCTCAGCGTGGCCGTCTTGGCGCCGGTGAGCGTCGTGTTCTTCCAGGTGGCGCCGCCGTCGGTGCTGACCTGCCACTGGTAGCTCAGCGCAGAGCCCTCCGCCGCCGTAACAGTGAATTTCACGGTCGAGCCGACCGCGCCGGAGGCGGACTTCGGCTGGGCGGTGATCAGTTTCTTCACGTGGAGCTCGACGACGTCGGAATAGGCCGTGACGCCGTTGTTGCTGACCTTGCAGCGGTACTGATAGCCCGCGCGCTTTTCCGTAGCCTTCACGCTCAGCTTGTTGGTATTGTAACCGTCCTGGTAGGAGTTGGTCCAGCTGCCGCTCTCGCTGCTGCGGTACTGCCACTGGTACTTGACCGCCGAGCCGCCGGCCGTGAGCTTAAAGGTCGCCGTCTCGCCCAGGATCGTCCAGGAGTTGTAGGGCTGATAGCTGATCAGGGGCCTGGCCGTCAGCGTCGCAGCGTCGCTGTAGGTGACGACGCCGTTGTTGGTGACCTTGCAGCGGTACTGGTAGCCGTCGCGCGCCGCGGTGACGGAAACAGCCATGCTCGAAGTCTTGCTGCCCTCCTGCGTCGAGTTGAGCCAGCTGCCGCTCGCGCTCTTGCGGTACTGCCACTTGTAGCTCAGACCCGAGCCCTTGGCCTTGACGGTAAAGGTCGCTGTGTTGCCCAGATAGACGGTCTTGGATTCGGGCTGGGCCGTGATGTTGGCCAGTGCGGTCAGGGTCGCTGCGTCGCTGCAGGTGACGACGCCGTTGTTGCTGACCTTGCAGCGGTACTGATAGCCGTTGCGCGCCGCGGTGACGGAAACGGCCATGCTCGCCGTCTTGCTGCCATCCTGCGTCGAGTTGAGCCAGCTGCCGCTTGCGCTCTTGCGGTACTGCCACTGATAGCTCAGATCCGAGCCCTTGGCCTTGACGGTAAAGGTCGCCGCGTCGCCCAGATAGGCGGCCTTGGATTCGGGCTGGGCCGTGATATTGCCCAGCACGGTCAAAGTGGCCGGGTCACTGTAAAGCGTGATGTCGGCTCCCGTGATCCAGCAGCGGTACTCGTAGCCGTTGCGTGACGCGGTGGCCAAAACGGTCATGCTCGCGGTCTTGCTTCCCTCCTGCTTCGAGCTGATCCAGCTGCCGCTTGCGCTCTTGCGGTACTGCCACTGGTAAGTCAGGTTGGAGCCCTTCGTCTTGACCGTGAAGGTGGCCGAATCGCCCGTGTAGGCCGAAACGGACTTGGGCTGCGTCGAGATCTCCGGCTTCAGGGTCAGCTTGGCGGAGTCGCTCTCCACTGTGCCGCTGGCATTGCTGATACGGCAGCGGTACAGCACGCCGTCGTGCCAAGTGCGAACCGTCACCGTCAGGGTCGGGGTCTCGGTGCCGGAGAAGCTGGAGCCGGAGGCGGTCTTCCAGCTCGCCGAATCCGCGTCGTAGTACTGCCACTTGTACTTCAGATCGGTCCCTTCGGCAGAGACGGTGAATACGGCGTTTTCATACTCGGCGGCGATGACCGGTACAGGCTGCAGGGTGATCACCGGCGGCCGGGCTTCGACGGTCAGAGTCGCCGCCTCGCTGTAACGCGTGAAGTACTCGTTGCTGACCTTGCAGCGGTACTGCTTGCCGTTGCGGGCCTCCGTCGCCTTGACGGTCATCGTGTCCGTATCCAGGCCCGTAAAGGCGCTGCTGCTCAGATCATACCAGGCATCGCTGTCCGTGCTGTAATACTGCCACTGGTAGCTCAGCGTGCCGTTGTGCGCCGCGACAGAGAAGCTGACCATCTCGCCGATTTCCGCCGTCACGTCTGCGGGCTGCGTATCGAACTCCGGCGGCGGCAGCGCCCCCGCCCGTTCCTCCTCGCTGACGCAGGCCGAGATCATATTGCTGAGCGTCCCGGTGACGCCTTCTTTCCGCGCGGCGACGCGGTAGTAATAGGTGACGCCCGGTTCCTCAATGCCTTTTTCTTTATTGACCGAGATATAGCCGGCCGCGTCTCCCTTGGCAGAGGCGAAGTATTGGACCGCGCCATCAACCGGGTCACTGGAAGACTTGTTCATGTAAGGAAGCGTACCGCGGTAAATGTAATAGGAATCACAGCCTTCGACCGGCTCCCAGCTGATGCTGACATAGCCGATCGAGGTGTCTATGTCGGTGATGACCGGGGCGGGCAGCTCCCGCTGATAGGTCGAGGAGGCGTAGACGTTCTGATAGCAGTAGGAGTTGGCCATCCCGAAGTCGCTCATGTCGAAGCCGGCATAGCTGATCCTGTCGCCCTTCTTCCAGGTGGCGTCGTCGGCCACGTCCCAGTTCTCGCGAGCCCACTCGTTGCAGGAGCCGCGGTCCGCGTCGATCACGACCCAGCGGCCGGATTCGCCCTCGGTGACGTAGACCTCGCACCACCAGTGGGTGACCTCGTTCCGGTAATCCTTGTCCGTGACGTTCCAGGTCTCCCAGTTCCTGGTCAGCTGCGCGCCGTTGACTACGCGCGCCGGGATGCCCTCGGCGCGGCAGAGCGCGACCATCATAGAGGCATAGCCGTTGCAGGTCGTGGCGACCTTGCCGTTGATGCAGTTCGGCCCGGCAACGGCGTTGCGCAGGGCGTACAGGTTGTCGTAGGGATTGCAGTAGGCGTGGGTATGGATGGAAAAGGCGTAGTTGTCGTAATAAAAATTCTCGCAGAGATAACGGTAGAAGCGCAAAGCGGTCTCATAGGCGCTCTCCGAGCCCTCCGACAGCTCGTCGGCCACGCTCTTCAGATAGGCCACCTGATCGGCCTGCAGCGGAACATTGTTCCCATCGGTATTCATCGACCATTCGATGTCCTTCAGATAGACGTCCGTGTATTGCGTCCAGGCCGCGCTTCCCGTCTCAGGCACGGCGTCCGCTGCGCGGATCGTAGCGTTATTTGTCGCGATATCATCGTAATAGACAAGCCGGGGCGAGTTGTCCATCACGTAGAGAGGGAACTCCCTCGCGGCATAGCCCTGATTGCCGCTCAGCGGGTTGGATTCGTGATACCAGTAGTAATCGCAGTCCTCGCCTTTCCGGTCATAGACGCCCTGGACGTGGAGATCGGTCGTGCCTCTGGTGATCAGGACGCGGTAAAAGCCCTCCGGCATCTCCGCGACCTGGCTGTAGCCGGGCATCGTGCTGAGGCAGACGACGTTCGTCTGACCGCCGGTCTCGTCCGCCACGACGCGGCCCTTGTCGGCCGTCGGGAAATCGCTGTTGCCGGCCGTCGTGTTGATCTTCACAGAGAACTCGCCGTTCTCGTCGGGATAGACGAAGACCTGGATATAGGTCCCCTCCGCGCCTTTGACAGAGATCATGAAGATCTTTGTTTCGATCTCCGCCTTGCCCGACACGTAGAGTGTGCAGGGCTCGTCTTCCGGGGTCCGGACCGTGAACTGCTCGCCGCTGTAGTTGCTGGAAACGGCCTGATCGATCAGTGAATAGGCCTCGTTGGCGTCAGCCTGCGCGGCGAAGGCGCCGGCGCATACCAGAAGGGCCGCAACCAGGAGAACGCACAAAAATCGTATTTTTTTCACAAGTTTTCTTCCTTTCTTTCTCATTTCCCTATATTTTTTCAATATATTATATCATGCGTTTTTCTGTACTGCAAGAGCTGACGAAGGAATCATTGCTCTTGTTCCGGCCCCGAGCCTGTGGTATAGTAGGAGCGCAGAGGGATGAGGTCCGCTGCCGTCCCGGGAGGTCCGGACGCTGAGATCGGAGGAACATCACATGGAGCAAATCGAACGCATCAAAAGCATGGAGGACATCCTCAATCGCTCGGTCGAGGGCTGCGCGGCCCTTGACGAAGCGCTGGAGCAGTTCCTGGCCCTGCGCGAGGGCATCCGGGCGCTGAACGAATATTACGGCAGCGACAGCTGGTTCTTCGACCTGGACTGCGACCGGGCCGGGCTGCTGCCGTCCGGGCTGCGGCGCGGCGTGCTGTCCGAAGACGCCGTCTATGACCTGCTGACGGACTATCACGCGCTCTGGGCGCGCATCCGTGAGCTCGCCGCGGAATCCGCGGAATAGGCCGGGCGGAAATTACAAGTTGACCTTTTTCGCTTCTTCGCTTATAATTATTTGGAATGGTTCTCCCTTTGCCGTTTCCCGGGGACTGCCGCGCCGCGGCGCATCCGGCCCCGATTCTATGCCACCAAAAGGTTGTCTGCCATGAGAAATAAAATCTCCACGCTCAAAAAATATCAGTTTTTGTTCGAAGAGCTGGTAAAACGCGACTTCAAGAAAAAGTACAAGCGTACCGTGCTCGGCATGGCCTGGAGCGTTCTGTCTCCTTTGCTGACCCTGCTGGTCATGATGCTCGTCTTTACCCAGTTTTTCGGCCGCACCACCCCGCACTACACGATTTACGTCTTTGCGGGCAACATCATCTACAACTACTTCTATGAGGCCAGCTCCCAGGGCATGCAGTCCCTGACCTCCAACGCGCATATCTTCACGAAGATCAACGTCCCCAAGTACCTGTTCACGATATCGAAGAACGTCCAGGCGCTCATCAACTTCGGACTGACCATCATCGTATTCTTCATTTTCTGCCTGTTTGACCATATCCCCTTCACGCCGAAGTTCTTCCTGCTGGTCTACCCCGTCTGCCTGCTCGTCTTCTTCTGCATCGGCGTCGGGCTGATCCTCTCGGCGCTCTTCGTGTTCTTCAAGGACATCCAGTACCTCTGGTCGGTATTCATGCGCCTGCTCATGTACCTGTCCGCGATCTTCTACACCATCACCAGCTTCCCCGAGTCAACACAGCGCGCCTTCCTCGTCAATCCCCTTTTCCTTTTCATCAATTACTTCCGTGAAATCGTCATCTACAGCCGGATCCCGACGCTCGGATATCATCTGCTGATGCTGGCCGACACGGCGCTGCTTTTCCTGCTCGGCTGCCGCATGTACAAGAAATACAACACGGAATTCCTCTATTACCTCTGACGGAAGGGGTGACCACACGATGATCGTACTGAAAGTATCCGACGTCTCGATCCGCTACAAGGTCGGCGACTTCAAGGACATCGGCTTAAAAGAATTCATCCTGCGCAAGATCACCGGCAATTACCGCGTGGAAGAATTCTGGGCAGACCGTCATATCAATTTCACGCTCGACCAGGGCGACATGCTCGGCATCATCGGCACGAACGGCGCCGGAAAATCCACGCTGCTCAAGGCCGTCTCCGGCATCATGACGCCCACCGAGGGATATATCATCCGCAAGGGGAACATCGCC
This sequence comes from Oscillospiraceae bacterium, assembly GCA_017552325.1. Lineage (GTDB taxonomy): Bacteria > Bacillota > Clostridia > Oscillospirales > Oscillospiraceae > Limivicinus. The sequence continues at coordinate 4,617 of JAFZQE010000004.1, read as the reverse complement.
GCTCTGCTGGAGCTCTCCAGCGGCTTCGACAAGGAGCTCACCGTCAAGGAGAACGCCTATCTGCGCGGCGCAATGCTCGGCTATTCCCGCAAGTTCATGGACGACACCTATGACCAGATCATCGACTTCTCCGAGCTGCGGGAATTCGAGAACCGCCCCTTCAAACAGCTCTCCTCCGGCATGAAGTCCCGACTGGCTTTCTCGATCGCCAGCCTCGTGGATCCGGACATCCTAATCCTCGACGAGGTGCTCTCCGTCGGCGACGGCGCTTTCCGCAAGAAGAGCGAGGCAAAAATGAACGAGATCCTGAGCAAGGGAGCGACCACGATCCTCGTCTCCCACTCCCTGTCGCAGGTGCGCAGGCTCTGCAACAAGGTCCTGTGGCTCAACAAGGGCAGGCAGGTGGATTTCGGCGACAATGTCAACGAGCTCTGCGACAGCTACAAGAGCTTTCTCAACGGCGACATCAGACTGGAATGAGAGGAGCGCCGGCGACATGAAGAATCCGCAGATCCTGGAGCGGCTGATCGAAGGGAACCGCCGCTATCTGACGCTGACGCAGCCCGTCGGCGAGGTCTCCCCCGCCCTCCGCCGTCGGACGGCCGACGAGGGACAGCATCCCTGCGCGATCGTGATCTGCTGCTCCGATTCCCGCGTCGTGCCGGAGCACATCTTCTCTGCCGGGCTGGGCGAGCTCTTCGTGATCCGCGTCGCGGGCAACGTACTCGACCGGCACCAGCTTGGCAGCATCGAATACGCCGCGGCGCACCTGCACTGCCGGCTGATCCTCGTCCTGGGCCATACCGGCTGCGGCGCGGTCGGCGCGGCGCTCGAGGGCGGCGGCGAGGGCATGATCTCCTATATCACCGACGAGATCCTGCGCGCGATCGGCGAAGAGCGCGACCCGGACCGTGCCTGCCGTCTGAACGTGCTGCACGCGGTGGAAACGATCCGCCAGGGCTTCGCGGTGCACCCGGAGATCCCGCTCGGCGAGACCGACGTCCTCGGCGCGGTCTACGATATCCGCAGCGGTGAAATCTGCTGGCTGTAGGGCCGGAATTTTGCCGAAAAACCGTCCCTTTGCATAAATCGACAGCGCCCGTCCTGTAAAGTCTTGCAGGCGGGCGTTTCTTTATGGTAAAATAGGACATCCCCAAAAAATATCACAGGGAGGAAAAATGATGAAAAAGAAGATCCTCGCGTTCCTTTTGGCCGCAGCCATGCTGCTGATGGTTGGCTGCGGCGCAGCGTCCGCCCCGCAGGAGAAGGCTCCTGCCGAAGCGCCCGCCGCTGAAGTCACGGAAGCCCCTGCTGAGGCTCCTGCCGAGGCTCCCGCCGAAGAGCCTGCGGAAGCCCCCGCCGAAGAACCCGCGGAAGAGCCTGCGGAGCAGCCCGAAGAGGCGCCCGCGGAAGCTCCCGCCGAAGAGCCTGCTCCCGCCGTTGAGCCCAGCGGCGAGGCCGTCATCCTCTTCACCAGCGACGTGCACTGCGGCATCGACCAGGGCTTCGGCTATGCCGGTCTGCAGCAGGTCCGCGAATCCCTGCTTGCCAACGGCGACGACGTCATCCTTGTCGACAACGGCGACTCCATCCAGGGCGAGCCGATCGGCACGATCAGCAAGGGCGAATCCATCATCGAACTGATGAACGCTGTCGGCTACGAGATCGCCATCCCCGGCAACCACGAGTTCGACTACGGCATGGAGCAGTTCCTCGCGCTGACCGAGAAGGCGGATTTCACCTACATCAGCTCCAACTTCAACCATGAGGGCGAGCTGGTCTTCCAGCCCTACGTCATCCGTGAGCTGGCCGGCCGTCAGGTCGCCTTCGTCGGCGTGACCACCCCGAAGACCCTGACCTCCTCCACCCCGCGCTACTTCCAGAACGAAGACGGCGAGTTCGTCTACGGCTTCTTCCAGGACGAGACCGGCGAGGCCCTCTATGCCGCCGTGCAGAGCGCCGTTGACGCCGCCCGCGCCGAAGGCGCCGAGATCGTCGTCGTGATGGCCCACATGGGCAACGAGGAAGAGTGCCGCCCCTGGACCTATGCCGACGTGATCGAGAACACCAACGGCATCGACGTCTTCCTCGACGGCCACAGCCATGACACCGAGCAGGTCGTCATGAAGAACAAGGACGGCGACGACGTCATCCGCTCCGCCTGCGGCACCAAGCTCAGCTGCATCGGCTACTGCCGCATCGGCGCCGACGGCAAGCTCAGCGCCGGCGTATACAGCTGGCCGAACAAGGTGGCCGTACCCGAGCTGCTCGGCATCAGCAACGAGATGGGCGATGCGGTGGACGCCGCGATCTCCAGCCTCGACGAAATGCTGAACGTGGTCGTCGCGAGCTCCACGGTCGAGCTGACGATCAGCGATCCCGTTGCCGTTGACGAAAAGGGCAACCCGATCCGCATGATCCGCCGCGCCGAGACCAACCTCGGCGACCTCTGCGCCGACGCCTATCGCTTCCAGTCCGGCGCCGACATCGCCTTTGTCAACGGCGGCGGCATCCGCGTGACCATCCCCGCCGGCGACATCACCCTCAACAACATCCTCAAGGTCCATCCCTTCGGCAACGCGATGTGCGTGATCGAAGTCACCGGCCAGCAGATCCTCGACGCGCTCGAGTGGGGCGCCCGCAACGTCCCCGGCGAGAACGGCGGCTTCCTGCAGGTCTCCGGCCTGAGCTATGAGATCCACACCTACATCGACAATCCCTGCATCACCGACGAGAACACCATGTTCGCCGGTATCGAGGGCGAGCGCCGCGTGCAGAACGTTCTGGTCAACGGCGAGCCCATCGATCCCGAAGCCACCTACACGCTGGCGAGCCATGACTACATGCTCCTCAACGCAGGCGACGGCTTCTCCATGTTCGCCGGCGCCAAGCTGCTGCAGGACCGCGTCAAGCTCGACAACCAGGTTCTGATCGACTACATCACCGAAACCCTCGGCGGCGTGATCGGCGACGACTATGCCGATCCCTACGGCCAGGGCCGCATCGTGATCGTCGAAGAGGCTCCCTGATCCCCTTATCTGACCAAAAGCAGGCCCTCACGCCGCGCGCAGCACGGTGTGAGGGTTTTTTGACTGCCAATATCTTGATATGGAAACCGGAAGAAAACACGACATCTTGTGTTTCCTTCCGGTTTTTGATGCTTTTTGTGCTTTTTCACCAGTTATCCGCCGATATTTGTTCGTAATTCATGTATTTTTAACAATTGTCTATTGACAAGGCTTGTTTTTTGTGGTATACATAATACAGGAGATGGGCGGCACCCATCGGTGAGATCGGCACCTAAACCCGGAAAAGCAAGCAAAGATTACTTGTGGGCCCGTCGTCGGCATAGTAGACGGCAGTTGTTCGGGCAACGCGCCATTCCGTTCGGTTGGCAGTAAAACCGGTTTCTGAAAGCAGTCTGACTTCCGTTTTCGGAAGACGGGCTGTTTTCTATTTCTGTTCAAAAAAAGAAGAGGCGCTGCGTAAAACGCAGCGCCTCTTCTTTCTAAGCACTGAGCACTATGCACTAAGCCCTGTCAGAGCTGCGGGCCGGCGGCGACCAGCGCCTTGCCTGCCTCGTTGCTCTCGTACTTGGCGAAGTTCTTGATGAAGCGGCCGGCCAGATCCTTCGCCTTCTCCTCCCAGACGGCGGGATCGGCGTAGGTGTCGCGCGGATCGAGGATGCCGCTGTCCACGCCATTAAGCTCGGTCGGGACCTCGAAGTTGAAGTACGGGATCTTCTTGGTCGGGGCGTTGAGGATGTCGCCGTTCAGGATCGCGTCGATGATGCCGCGGGTGTCCTTGATGGAGATGCGCTTGCCGGTGCCGTTCCAGCCGGTGTTGACCAGGTAGGCCTTCGCGCCGCTCTTTTCCATCTTGCGCACCAGCTCCTCGGCGTACTTGGTGGGATGCAGCTCGAGGAAGGCCTGGCCGAAGCAGGCGGAGAAGGTCGGGGTCGGCTCGGTGATGCCGCGCTCGGTTCCGGCGAGCTTCGCTGTGAAGCCGGAGAGGAAATAATACTTGGTCTGCTCCGGGGTCAGCACGGAGACGGGAGGCAGCACGCCGAAGGCGTCGGCCGAGAGGAAGATGACGTTCTTCGCGTCGGGACCGGCGGAGACCGGACGGACGTTCTTGACGATCTTCTCGATGTGCTCGATCGGGTAGGAGACGCGGGTGTTCTCGGTGACGCTCTTGTCGGCGAAGTCGATCCTGCCCTCGGCGTCCACGGTCACGTTCTCGAGCAGCGCATCGCGCTTGATGGCGTTGTAGATGTCGGGCTCGGAGTCCTTGTCGAGGTTGATGACCTTGGCGTAGCAGCCGCCCTCGAAGTTGAAGACGCCGTTGTCGTCCCAGCCGTGCTCGTCGTCGCCGATCAGCAGGCGCTTCGGGTCGGTGGACAGGGTGGTCTTGCCGGTGCCGGAAAGGCCGAAGAAGATGGCGGTGTTCTCGCCCTGCATGTCGGTGTTGGCCGAGCAGTGCATGGCGGCGATGCCGCGCAGGGGCAGGTAGTAGTTCATCATGGAGAACATGCCCTTCTTCATCTCGCCGCCGTACCAGGTGTTGATGATGCACTGCTCGCGGCTGGAGACGTTGAAGGCCACGACCGTGTCGGAG
>JAFZQE010000045.1 GCA_017552325.1 Oscillospiraceae bacterium | reverse complement strand
GGCTGAAGCCGCGGCAGACGTAGGAGCCTGTGAAGTAGTCGGCCATCAGGAAGGCGTAGATCGTGAAGGGCAGGTCGTCCATGCGGTTGCCGACGTAGATCCAGTACGGGGTCAGCATTTCGACGGCCTTCTTCGGCAGATCGAAGGTGTTGATGACCTCGGTGGCGGAGTAGCCGACGGTCTTGACGAAGTCGGGGTGCTTCAGGAGCATCTGCACCTTGCTCATCGGCGTGACGGACAGGATGTTCATGCTGTCGTAGACGCGGCGGCAGAGCAGCATCAGCTCGTGCACCTTCTCATAGGTGCCGGGGACGACCTCGTCGATCTCTTTGGCGACGGTGGTGTAGCTGTCGTCGTAGTCGTGATGGAGGATCTTGTCGATGCCGGAATTGGGCAGCGCGACGCGGTAGCACTCGTTCACCGGCAGCCAGTCGATGTCCACGCCCATGTCGTCGAAAAACTTGCCGACTTTCAGGCGCTTGCCGGGCTGACCGATGGACATCATCTCATGCAGCGTCGCCTCGATCTCGAAGCCGTTGCGCACGAAATCGGTGGCGAGGCCGCCGGGCATGTTGTGCTTTTCAAGGATCAGGATGTCCTTGATCCCCCAGGCCTGCAGCTGCAGGCAGGCGGACATGCCGGCCAGCGCGCCGCCGATGATGACGACGTCGTAATGGTCTTTGTAAAAGCTCATGCAATCGTTCCTTTCAAAAAACGTGTCATTCTGAGGAGCGAAGCGACGAAGAATCTTGCCGGAATCAACGGGAAAGATCCTTCGCTGTCGCTTCGCTCCGCTCAGGATGACACAAAGTCAGGATGTTTTTTTAGAAGAATCTCTCGACCAGCTCGCGGGAGTACTCGGCCGTCTCGTCCATGTCGCCGAAGGCCATGATCTCGCCGGCGTAGAAGGTGTCGTACTTGTCCTGCATGGCCTCGACCTTGTCGTACCAGCCGGCGCTGTAGTCCTCGGAGAAGACATGCGGGAAGTAGTACACCGACCACTCGTTGATGACTTCCTTCGCGGGGTTGTGCATGGTCTTCAGGTCGTCCTGAACCATCTGGCGGCAGGTCTCGTAGGGGATCTCCTCCATGTCCTTGTGCTTGCGCAGGGCATAGGTGGTGATGACCTGGTCGATCTCGTCCTTCCAGCGGCGGTAGTAGACCATCAGGTGGCCCAGCTTCTCCTTGACCATGTTGTCGAACACATAGTAGGAGATCTCCGGGTGATCCTCGGGCTTCGTGAGGACGGCCTGCACGTCGTAGCGCTCGTAGTCGATCTTGGAGAAGAGCTCCTTCTCGTCGTCGCGCACGTCGAAGTACTCGTCCATGCCCTTCTGGCCGTCGGCGCGCTTGCCGGGGATGTGCAGCGGGGCGGTGACGATGATCTTGTCGTACTCCTCAACGACGCCGTTGACCGTGACGTAGACCTTGCCGTCGCGCCGATCGACCTTTTCGATCGTGCTGCCCAGACGGGCGGGGTTCTTCAGGTGGGCGTTGAGCTGCTCCCAGATGTACTGGGTGCCTTCCTTCCAGGTCCAGAGGTTGACCTTGACGAAGTTCATCGTGGTCTGGAAGTCGAGATACTTCAGCACGTAGGCGGCCGGGATCTCGTCGAAGTAGCCGTAGCCGAAGGAGGTGTAGGGCCCGATCCAGATGTCCTGGGTCAGCTCCACGCCGTTGATCTCGCAGAACTTGTTGAAGGGCAGGCAGAGATCCTTCAGGTTGGGGTTCTCGCCCTGGACGCGCTCGCGGCCCGGGGTGCAGGCATAGCCGTCGTAGCGGCCCTCGGCGACGCCGCGGTGGCCGTTCAGGTCATAGCCCTTGTACTTGGTCTCCAGCAGCTCGCCCAGCTTCTTGACCTGCTTCTTCATCTTCAGCAGGCGGGGGATCTTGAGGATGTTCTTCTTGGGCTCAAAGGGCTCGATCACGTCGCCCTTCGCGTTCTTGTAGTTGCGGTTGAGCTTCGGGCCGTCGTGCGTGATGCCGCAGAACTTCTCGACGTCTTCCACCGCGTAGTAGGAAGGCACGCCCATGATGGCGCCCATCTCATAGCGGCGTCCGTTGTAATGGGGGCTCCAGCACTTGCCGCCGACGCGATCCAGACGCTCGAGGATCGTGTAGTTCTCGTAGCCCTTCTGCTCGAGATACATACCGGCGGAAAGGCCCGCGGGGCCGCCGCCGATGATGCAGATGCGGGTGTTTTTGTCCATGTCTTGACCTCCAACATTAGTATTCGAACTGTGCGTTTTGTCCGCATGGGTCGATAGTGTCATTATATAGCAAGTCGGCCGGAATTGCACGCTTTTTTTATGAAATCCGAAAAAATTTCTTTCAAAGCGCGGCGGCTTATGGTATACTTTTCACAAAGAAGACCGGGAGGTGGGGGATCTTGCGCTTTCAAAGCTTCGAAGAGATGATCGGCTTTTGGGCGGAGAGGAAAAAAAGCGGCCCCGCGCTGATTTTTGACGAGGGCGGCAGGAAATCCTGGACTTATGAGGAGCTGCTGCGCCACATCCGGGAGCGGGCGGAGGCGCTGCGCGCCGGCGGAAAAAGCTGCATCGGCATCCTGGCCGACGGCAGCCGCGACTGCGTGGTCGAGATCTTCGCTGCGGTCGCCGCGGGTCTGCAGGTCGTCATGCTCGACGAGAGCGCGCCCGAGGAGCTGCTGCGCCGCCTGATCGTCTACACCGACGTCGATACGCTCTGGGGCGACGATGATCTCTGCGAAGAGCTTAGCCCGGCGCTGACGGCAGGTGTAAAGGACGGCGCAAAGAAAATCCTCTTCTTCACCTCCGGCACCACCGAGCAGGCGAAGGCCGTCGTGCTGACCGAGCAGAGCCTGTGTTCGAGCGCGTACAACGGCGGCGAGAAGCTGCCGCTCAGTCCGGAGGATACGCTGCTGTGCCTGCTGCCGCTGGGCCATGTGTTCGGCTTTGTCTGCGGCCTCCTGTGGGGCCTGAGCTGCGGGGCGGCCGTGGCGCTCGGCCGCGGCGCGCGCCATTACGGCGACGACTGCGCCTTCTTTGAGCCGACGGCGGTGTCGGTCGTGCCGCTTCTGCTGGGCTTCCTGCTGCAGCGAAGGCTGACGAATCCCGGGCTGAAGCTCGTGCTGGTCGGCGCGGGCGACTGCCCGGCCGCTCTGCTCGGCGCGGCCGCGGCGATGGGCCTGCGCGTCAGCTTCGGCTACGGCCTGACCGAGACGAGCTCCGGCGTCGCGATCTCCGTCCGGGGCGACCCCTTTGCGATGGAGATCTGCCCGGACGACAGGATCACCCTCGCTGAGGACGGCGAGATCCTGATCGAGGCGCCCACCTGCATCATGCAGGGCTACTACAAGCGCCCGGCGGACACGGCGGCGGTGCTGATCGACGGCGTGCTGCACACCGGCGATTTGGGCCGCTTCGACAAAGAGGGCAAGCTCCACATCACCGGCCGCAAAAAGGATATGCTCGTCTTGCCGGACGGGACGAAGCTCTACCTGCCGGAGTACGAGGCGCGGCTGATGAAGGCCCTCGGGCACACCGAGCTCGCCGTCATCCTCAAAAACAGCCGCCCCGTGCTGGTCTGGAGCGGCGAGGGCGAGCCGGAGGAGATCCTGCGCCGCCTGCGCCCCGTGACGGAGGACCTGCCGCGCGGGCAGCAGCTCGCGGGCGTGCTTGTGGTCAACGATCCGCTCCCGCGCACGGCGACGGGAAAAATCAAACGCTGGGAGCTCCAGCGGAAAATGGAGGCATAAGTTCATGAACAGAGAGGAAATCCTTGATCAGATCAAAACCGTTATTTTCGACTGCTTCCCCGATCTGAGGGACGCGGACCTGCGCGAGGAGACCGTGGTCAACACCGAGACCGCGATCGACTCGATGGGCTTCATCCTCGTTATCTGCAAGCTGGAGTCGCTGTTCGGGATCAAGATTCCGCAGCGCCAGTGGAACAAGCTGTCCACCCTGGGCGACGTGGCCGACGCCGTGCAGAAGGCGCTGCAGAAGAAATGAGCGTCTACCGGGAGGAGATCCTGCTGCGCAGCAAGGACGTGGATCTGTACCGCCGCCTGCGCCTGTCGCGGCTCTTCGAGCTGCTGCAGGAGGCCTCGATCCGCCACACCGAGCAGCTCGGCATGGGCCGCGACAAGACTCTGGACAAGGGCCTTCTCTGGGTCGTGACGATGCAGCGCTGCGAGATCGCGCGCATGCCGGAATACGACGAGCGCATCACGCTCACGTCCTGGCCGGGGGAGATGATGCACGTCTTTTTCCCGCGCTACTACCGCGTCGCCGACGAGCAGGACAATACCTTGATCGCTGCGAGCGCCCTCTGGATGCTCGTCGATGAAAAAACCCGGAAGATGGTCTTCCCGGACGAGTGGGGCGTGGAGATCGCGGGCGTAACGACCGGGCGGGAGATCCGCCTGCCCTCGCCGCTGAGAAGGCTTCCCTGCACGGAGGAGGCCGCCTTCACCGTGCCCTACAGCTACGTCGACCTCAACGCGCACATGAACAACACGCGCTACTTTGACATCGCGGAGGACCACATCCCCGCCGCGGCGGAGGGAGAGCGGCTGCGCGTCGTCTGCACCGAGTACACGGCCGAGGCGCGCTTTGGCGAGGCGCTCAAGCTGCGCTGGGGCAGGGAGGAGGGCCGGTACTTCATGGAGGGCCTGTCCGAGCGGCCCTGCTTCCGCCTGAGCATGGAATACGAAAACAGCGAAAAACCTTGAGGAAAGCTTCCTCAAGGTTTTTTCATCCCATATCTCATGCTCCCTTGTATTTCCGCCTGGTGGCGAGTCCGCCGCGGATGTGCCGCTCGGCCTTGTTGCGGTCGAGCAGCCGCCGCACCTCGGCGTAGAGGCCGCGGTTGACCGCGGGCAGGCGCTCGGTGATGTCCTTGTGCACCGTCGATTTGCTGACGCCGAAGCGGGCTGCGGCGGCCCGGACGGTGCTCTCGTTTTCGATGATATACGCGGCCAGATCGCAGGCGCGCTGCTCGATGCTGCTGCGGATGGATACCACTCCCCGTGCGCGGCCTCCGGCCGCGCGCTTTTTCTGATCCATATATATGAAGCGCGCGCGGAGGGATATGTGAGGATTGTTGAATGCGCCGATTTTGTTGGAAGGCTTCGAATTTGCATTGCTTTTTGAAAGGATTAGTGATATATTTAACATGAGGAAATTTGAGCAAATTCTTTTGTTCACAAAGAAGGAGATGCCATGAAGAAAGTACAGTTTACCGAAACCGTCCTGCGCGACGCGAGCCAGTCCCTCGTCGCCACCAGAATGAGCTACGAGCAGTTCAAGCCGATCCTCGAGACCATTGACAAGGCGGGCTTCTACTCCGTCGAATGCTGGGGCGGCGCCACCTTTGACGTCTGCCTGCGCTTCCTGAACGAGGACCCCTGGGAGCGCCTGCGCCGCATCCGCGAGGCGATGCCCAACACCAAGCTGCAGATGCTGCTGCGCGGCCAGAACATCCTCGGCTACAAGCACTATCCCGACGATATCGTCCGCCGCTTCGTCCGCGCGAGCGTTCGCAACGGCATCGATATCATCCGCATTTTCGACGCCCTGAACGACACCAACAACCTCAAGGTCGCCATCGAAGAGACCGTCAATTCCGGCGCGATGGCCTCCGGCGCGATCTCCTACACGACGAGCCCCGTGCATACGCGCGAGAAGTACGTCGAGATCGTCAAGGAGCTGGTCTCCATGGGCGTCAGCACCGTCTGCATCAAGGACATGGCCGGCATCATGAGCCCGAAGGCCGCCTATGACCTGGTCAGCGCGATCAAGGACGCGGTCGACCTGCCCGTCGTCATCCACACCCACTGCACCACGGGCCTGGCCTTCATGACCGACCTCAAGGCCATCGAAGCCGGCGCCGACGTCATCGACACCGCGATCTCGCCCTTCTCCGGCGGCACCAGCCAGCCCGCGACCGAGACGCTCAACTACGCGCTCAAGGAGTTCGGCTATGAGACCGGCCTGGACGACGACGTCCTCTTTAAGATGGCCAACTTCTTCAAGCCCATCCGCGCCGACTTCCTGGCGAAGGGCACCCTGAACCCGATCTCGATGGCCACCGACACCCAGTGCCTGACCTATCAGATCCCCGGCGGCATGCTCTCGAACCTGCTGAGCCAGCTCAAGATGATGAACGCGCTCGACCGCTTCGACGAGGCCCTGCTCGAAACCCCGCGCGTGCGCGAGGACATGGGCTACCCGCCGCTCGTCACCCCGACCAGCCAGATCGTCGGCACCCAGGCCGTGCAAAACGTCCTGGCCGGCGAGCGCTACAAGAACGTCGGCGCCGAGCTGAAGGCCTACTGCCGCGGCGAGTACGGCCGCACCCCCGCGCCGATCAATCCCGAGATCCAGGCCAAGATCCTCAAGGACGAGAAGCCGATCGAAGGCCGCTACGCCGACTACCTGCCGACCGACACCTACGAGAAGGCCGCCGAGAAGCTGGGCGACACCGCCCGTTGCGAGGAGGACGTGCTCAGCTACATCTCCTTCCCGCAGGTCGCGGAGAAGTTCTTCGAGCAGCGCCGTGCGGAAGAGGAGAAGGTCGTGCGCTATACGGTCACTCCACTGGAGTAAAGGAGCGGGAAGATGGATCTTATCAATCTGACCATCGGCAGCGGCGCCGGCATCGCCGTGCTGGGCTACTGCGTCGTCTTTCTCGGCATCGTGATGCTGATGCTGGTCGTGATGCTGCTCTGCCGCATCATGATCGCCAAAGCGAAGAAAGAGGCTGCGGCGAACCCCGTGCCCGATCCCGTCGAGCCCCTGCGCGTGATCCCCGCGCCGGCGCCCGGTACGGCCGGCGACCTGAAGCTCTACGATACCGATCCGCGCGACGCGGCCATGATCATGGCTATCGTCGCCGATACGCTCGGCAAGCCGCTCAATGAGCTGCGCTTCATTTCCATCAAGGAGGTCAAGGACGAATGAAATACAAGGTGACTTTGAATAACCGCGTCTATGAGGTCGTGGTGGAGCAGGGCGAGGCCATGCTTCTCGACGAATACGAGCTGAAGGCCCCCGCCGCCGCGGCTCCCGCGCCCGTGGCCGTTCCGGCGGTCATTCCCGTCGCTGCCGCTCCTGCTGCGGCTCCAATGCCCGCGCCCGTCGGCGCTCTCGCCGCCGGCGAGGTCGTCAAGAGCCCGATGCCCGGCAACGTGCTGAAGATCAACGTCCAGCAGGGCCAGAAGGTCAACGAGGGCGACGTGCTGATCGTGCTCGAGGCCATGAAGATGGAAAACGACATCGTTGCGCCCAAGTCCGGCACGGTCGCGCAGCTCGTCGTCAGCAAGGGAACCGTGGTGGAAACCGGCGCGCCTCTGCTCGTCATCGCGTGACAGGAGGGCGGCATGGATATATTAGGCACTCTGCAAAAGCTGGCGACAGAGTCCGGATTTGCAGCCTTCTTCCTGACGGCGGGGGGCTGGAAGAACCTGGTGATGATCATCATCTCCTTCGTTCTGCTTTATCTGGGCATCGCCAAAAAGTTTGAGCCGCTGCTGCTGTGCGGCATCGCCTTCGGCTGCCTGCTGTCGAACCTGAGCTACTTCATCGGCATGGGCGAGAACGCGCTGTATCACCCGGAGCTGTGGCAGCAGTTTCTCGTCGACCACAGCTATGGCAACGTCATGCGGCACGCCGGTCTGCTCGATTTCTTCTACATCGGCGTCAAGGCCGGCATCTATCCCTCGCTGATCTTCCTCGGCGTCGGCGCGATGACGGACTTCGGCCCGCTGCTCTCCAACCCCAAGAGCCTGCTGCTCGGCGCGGCGGCGCAGCTGGGCGTGTTCGTCGCCTTCTTCGGCGCGATCCTGCTTGGCTTCACCGGCCCGCAGGCCGCCTCCATCGGCATCATCGGCGGCGCGGACGGCCCCACCGCCATTTTCCTGACCACCAAGCTCGCGCCCGAGCTGCTCGGGCCGATCGCCATCGCGGCCTACTCGTACATGGCGCTGATCCCGCTGATCCAGCCGCCGATCATGAAGCTCATGACGACGGAAAAGATGCGCGTCGTGAAGATGGAGCAGAGCCGCCCGGTCTCCAAGACCGAGAAGATCCTCTTCCCGATCATCGTGGCGACCTTCGTCATCCTGCTCCTGCCCGCCACCGCTCCGCTGATCGGCTGCCTGATGCTGGGCAACCTCTTCCGCGAGTGCGGCGTGACCGACCGTCTGTCCGACACCGCTCAGAACGCGCTGATGAATATCGTCACGATCTTCCTCGCGACCTCCGTCGGCGCGACGATGACCGGCGACAACTTCATCCAGCCGCAGACCCTGTACATCATCCTGCTCGGTCTGGTCGCCTTCGGCATTTCCACCGCGGGCGGTCTGGTCGGCGGCATCATCATGTACCGCACCTCCGGCGGCAAGATCAATCCGCTGATCGGCTCGGCCGGCGTGTCCGCCGTTCCGATGGCCGCTCGCGTCAGCCAGGACGTCGGCCGCCGCTACAACAAGTCGAACTTCCTGCTGATGCACGCCATGGGCCCGAACGTGGCCGGCGTCATCGGCTCGGCGATCGCAGCGGGCTTCCTGCTCTCGGTCTTCGGCGGCTGATCAAAACAAAAAAGAACCGGGACTCCCGGTTCTTTTTTTGTTGTCAGACGAGGGCTTTCCGTGTATAATAGAGAAAAAACACAGGAGGCAGATATCATGGGTAATAAATGGAAGATCGTCCTGCCGCTGGGCCTGGCCGCCGCCGGCGCCGCCGCGCTGCTGCTGATGAAAAAGCCCGCGGAGGAGAAACCCGCCGCGAAGGACAGGGCGCCCGCGCCGCCCGCGAACGGCAGGGAGGGGAGCTACAGCTTCATCTCCGGCTTCAGGGATCCGGTGACCGTGGAGGTCACGCTGCGCTACGACCCGGAGAAGTTCAGCTATTCCGTCATTTCCGAGGAATATCTCAATCCCTCGAGCGACTCGCACGTCGCCGTGCTCTGGGGCGAGGATTATCACATCCAGATGGAATACGCGGCCTACTATCCCGGCGAGGATTTCGAGGCCATGTCCAGGGCCATCGCGGAGAAATTCAAGGGCTTTACCCCGGACAGATACGGCGAGAACGAGGCGCTGCGCTATCTCGACGGTGACAGCTACGGCTTCCGCCTGCGCATTCCCGGCGACGACAACAGCTACCTGCTGCTGACAGTCATCCGCGCCGCGGCAGACCCGGAGGACTTCGCCGCCCTGCCCGAAGAGCCCGCCTTCTCGGCGATGCTCGGCAGCATCCGCTTCGCCCTCAAGCGCTGACAGACAGTAATAAAACCGCCGACCGGTTTGGTCGGCGGTTTTTTCACGGCCCGATGTAAGTGAAGCGTTTGCCGGAATAGCCGTCGCGCTCGACGGTCTCGTTCCACATCGCCGCCGGGCGCACCCAATAGCCGCGCTCGCCGTACAGCGCCTGGTAGACGACCATCGGCTCCTCGGTCTCCGAATGCCGCGCGACGAAGAGCAGGCGGTATTCCTTCCCCTTGAAATGCCGGTACAGCCCCGGCTTTAATTCCTCCATGATATCACCCCTTCCGTGCCGATTATACCGCAACCTGCGCGCTTTTAACAGAGGGCGCGGACGGAAAATCGGCGCTTTTTTCTCTATACAGCGCGGAAGAAATGTGATAAGATGGTCGGGAACACAGAAAAGAGGGGAGTGTCCCGCATGCCACAGCCGACTCTGGTCATCCTGGCCGCCGGGATGGGCAGCCGCTTCGGCGGCCTCAAGCAGATCACCGCCGTGGACGATCATGGCCACGCTATCATCGACTATTCGCTCTTCGACGCCTATCAGGCGGGCTTCCGCAAGGTCGCCTTCATCATCAAGCACGAGATCGAGGAGGACTTCAAGGCGCGCGTCGGCCGCCGGATGGAGAAGTACTTCGAGGTCAGCTACGTCTATCAGCAGCTCGACTGCCTGCCGGAGGGCTTCAATGTCCCCGAGGGCCGTATAAAACCCTGGGGCACCGGGCACGCCGTGCTCTGCGCCGCCGGACAGGTGGATGGCCCCTTTGCCGTCATCAACTCCGACGACTACTACGGCCCGAGCGCTTACACCGCGCTCTTTGACTTTCTCTCGGCCGAGCGGCCGGAGAACGAGCACGCGATGGTGGCCTACGAGCTGCGCCGTACCGTGACCGAGCACGGCTCGGTGGCCCGCGGCATCTGCCGGGTCGAGGATGGCTGCCTCGCCGACGTGGTCGAGCGCACAAAGATCTTCAAGCGCGGCGAGGACGCCGAATATACCGAGGACGGCGAGCACTTCTTCCCGCTCCCGGGCGACGCGCCGGTGTCGATGAACTGCTGGGGCTTCGGCCCGGGCATGATGCGCGAGCTCGAACGCCGCTTCCCGGCCTGGCTGGAGCGGAATCTCCCCGAAAACCCGCTCAAGTGCGAGTATTTCCTGCCCTTCGTGGTCAACGCGCTGATCCACGAAAACGAGGGGCGCGTGCGCGTGCTGCCCTGCCATGAGACCTGGTACGGCATCACCTACCGGGAGGACATGGACAGCGTCGTTGGGCATCTGGCCGATCTGCGCAAGGCGGGCAAGTACCCGGAGATTCTTTTGGACTAAGGAGGAAACACCATGAAAGTACTGGTCACCGGCGGCGCCGGCTACATCGGCAGCCACACCTGCGTGGAGCTCCTCAAGCAGGGGCTCGACGTGGTCGTTGTGGACAACCTCGTCAATTCCAGCGCGAAGGCCGTCGATCGCGTCGAGCAGATCGCCGGGAAGGGCGTCGCCTTCTACGAGCAGGACGTGCGCGACAAAGCAGCGCTGCACCGCGTCTTTGAAAAGCACGACATCGGCTGCGTGATCCATTTCGCCGGGCTCAAGGCCGTCGGCGAATCGGTCGTGATGCCGCTGGAGTACTACGACAATAACCTCTTTTCCACCGTCACGCTCTGCGAGGTCATGCGTGAGCACGGCGTGAAGAACATCATTTTCTCCTCCTCGGCGACGGTCTATTCCGGCGACAACGAGATGCCGCTGCGCGAGGTCGCGAAAACCGGCATGTGCACCAACCCTTACGGCTGGACGAAGTACATGTCCGAGCAGATCCTCCGCGATACCGCGAAGGCCGACGGCGAATGGGCGGTGGCGCTGCTGCGCTACTTTAACCCCATCGGCGCGCATCCGAGCGGGCTGATCGGCGAGGATCCGCGCGGCATCCCGAACAATCTGATGCCCTTCATCGCGCAGGTCGCGGTCGGCCGCCTCGACCATCTGAACGTCTTCGGCGGCGACTATCCGACGCCGGACGGCACCGGCGTGCGCGATTACATCCACGTCGTCGACCTCGCGCGCGGTCACGTCGCCGCGATCAACTACATGATGAAGCACAGGGGCGAGAGCGTATTCAACCTCGGCACCGGACAGGGCTACAGCGTGCTCGACATGGTACACACCTTCGAGCGCGTGACCGGACAGAAGATCCCCTATGAGATCGTGCCCCGCCGTCCCGGCGACCTGCCCGCGCTCTACGCAAGCCCCGACAAAAGCGCGGAGCTGCTCGGCTGGAAGGCGCAGTACACGCTCGAGGACATGTGCCGCGATACCTGGGCCTGGCAGAGCAAGAACCCGATGGGCTACGCCGAGTAGTTTTCAGTTTGTAGTTTGTAGTTTTTAGAAGAAACGAGAGGCGATCCCGGGGATCGCCTCTTTTTTCAGAAATTTTTTCTTCTTTTTGAACCTTTGAGGGCGCGGCTCCGTCTTTACAGGCGAAGTCGATTTCAAAACAAGCCGCAGGGAGGTGAGAGCATGGAGGACTTCGACCGGGCGCTGGCGGACTGCCTGCCCGCGCTGGAGCGCTTTGTCAAATTCAAAATATCAAACCGCTTCGACGCCGAGGACATCATCCAGGACAGCCTGGTGGCCGCGGTGAGCAAGAAGGACAGCCTGCGCGATCCTCTGTCGCTCAAGGCCTGGCTGATCCGCATCGCGCAGAACCGCTGCACCGACTACTACCGCGCGAAGGCGAAGCAGATGGAGATCCCGATCGAGGCCCTGTCCGAGACCGTCGTCTCGACCGGCCTCTGCGGGAGGAGGGTCGACCTGGCCGTCGGCGAAACGCTCGACAGGCTCGGCGACAGGGAAAAGCAGATCCTGTACCTCTATTATTTCAAGGAATTGCCGCAGGATCAGATCGCCGCGCGGCTGGGCGTCCCGCTCGGGACGGTGAAAAGCCGCCTGCACTACGCCAAAAAGAAATTCAAGGAGAGCTATCCCTTCCACAGGGGGACAGAAGGAGGAGAAAACATGAAGAAACTGCCGAATATCATGCCTGACTATACGATAGAATGGACGGACAAGGAGCCCTTCCCGCTGCGCTGGGAGGAGATCATGGGCTGGTTCATCGTCCCGCGTCTCGGGGAAAAACTCAGCTGGGCGATGTACGACTTCCCGGAGCGCGAGCGCACCGAGCTCTGCGAGCTGGAGGTGATCGGCCGCGCCGAGGTGCACGGGCTCGAAGGCGTGGAGATCCGCTCGATCGAGACCGACCCGATGGAATGCAACAGCGCGGGCGGGCAGCAGCGTGTCGAGCGCCACCTGATCGCCCAGCTCACCGACACGCACTGCCGCCTGCTGGCGCACAGCGTCACCGAGGGCGGGGTCAGGCGCTACAGCACCTTCCTCGACGGCGACAGCTTCCTGAACAACTGGGGCTTCGGCGAGGACAACTGCGGGAATGAAGTCAATCTCATCCCCAAGGGCGACGTCGTCCGTGAGGGAAATGTGATCACGACCGCGCACAAAAAATTCCTGCTCGACGTCGTCGGCCGCTGCAGCGTGACGATCGGCGGCAAAAGCTTTGACACGGTCTGCGTGATGGACTGCGAGACCTACGACGAGGGCGTCGTCAGCGAGCAGTATCTGGACAAAAACGGCCGCACGGTGCTCTGGCGGCGTTTCAACAGCGACGCCTGGCAGTTTGAGCGTTACGGCAAGCGCTGGACGGAGTTGCTGCCCGACAACGAGCGCATCACGGTCAACGGCGAGACCTGCGTCCACTGGTACGACTGCATCACAGAATATATTATGTAAACAATATTATGAAAACCAAACGGGACTCCGGAATCTCCGGAGTCCCGTTTTTTCTAAATACAAAAACTGAAAGCTCAGACGCGCCGCCACTTCGCGCCGTGCGGGATATCGGTCAGTTCGATCCCGGCGGCCTTCAGCTCGTCGCGGATGCGGTCGGCCTCGGCGAAATTCTTGGCCTTCTTCGCGTCCTGCCGCGCGCGGATCTTCGCCTCGATCTCCGCGTCGGCCTCGCCGGACTCGGAGACGATCGTGAATTCCCCGGCCTTGAGGTTCTCACGCTTCAGCTCCTCACGCTTTTTGTCGGCCTTTTTGATCAGATCCAGGCTCAGTACGCGGTCAAAGTCCGCGATCAGCGCGAGCTTGGTGAAGTCGTTCGTCTGCGCCTTGAAGACGTCGCTCAGCGCCGTGAGCGCCATCGAGGTGTTCAGATCGTTGTCGAGCGCGTCGGTGAAGCGCTTTTTCAGCGCGGCGAAGGCGGCCTCGTCGAGCGCGCCGGCCTCGGGCTTGAGCGCGGCGATGCGGGCGATCAGCTTGCTGAAGGCGCGCTGCGCGTTGTCCATGTTCTCCCAGTCGAACACGAGGCTCTTGCGGTAGTGGCTCTGCAGGCAGAAGAAGCGGTAGGCGAGGGGATCGTAGCCCTTCTCCTCCAGCAGCGAAACGGTGAGGAACTCGCCCTTGGACTTCGACATTTTGCCGCCCTTGGTGTTCAGATGCAGCACGTGCATCCACAGATTGCACCACTTGTGGCCGAGATAGGCCTCGCTCTGCGCGATCTCGTTCGTGTGGTGCGGGAAGGCGTTGTCGATGCCGCCGCAGTGGATGTCCAGATCCTCGCCCAGGTGCTTCATCGAGATGCCGGAGCACTCGATGTGCCAGCCGGGATAGCCGACGCCCCAGGGGGAATCCCATTTCAGCGCCTGATCCTCGAACTTGGACTTCGTAAACCAGAGCACGAAGTCGTTCTTGTTGCGCTTGTTGCCGTCCTCCTCGACGCCCTCGCGCACGCCGACGTCCAGATCCTCGGCGTTGAAGTCGTTGAAAACGAAGTATTTCTCGAGCTTCGAGGTGTCGAAATACACGTTGCCGCCGGCGAAGTAGGCATAGCCGGTGTCCATCAGCTTCGAGATGATCCTGATGTACTCGTCGATGCAGTTCGTCGCGGGCTCGACCACGTCGGGCATGCGGATGCCAAGCTTGGCGCAGTCGGAGAAGAAGGCGTCGGTGTAGAACTTCGCGATCTCCATCACGCTCTTGTTCTCGCGCCTCGCGCCCTTGAGCATCTTGTCCTCGCCCTCGTCGGCGTCGGAAGAGAGGTGCCCGACGTCGGTGATGTTCATGACGCGCTTGAGCTTGTAGCCGCTGTAGCGCAGATAGCGGTCGAGGATGTCCTCCATGATGTAGGAGCGGAGGTTGCCGATATGGGCGAAGTGATAGACCGTCGGGCCGCAGGTGTACATCTTGACGACGTCGGGATGGTTCGGGACGAAGTCCTCGCGCTGACGGGTCAGGGAATTATACAGCTTCATGGGATGGCTCCTTATTTTGACTTGGTGAAGATATCGCGGTTTTTGTAAAAGTAATCGATGCCGGAGTAAACCGTGGTCAGCAGGATGACGGCGGTGGCGGCGATGTTGATCCAGTCATGTTCGCCGAAGACCATCATAAAGCCCAGCGCGACCATTGTGGAGAAGGTCTTGATCTTGCCGGACCAGGCGGCGGCGATGACGCGTTTGCGCTCGACGGCGATCAGCCGCAGGCCGGAGACGGCGAATTCGCGGAACAGCACGACGGCCAGCGCCCAGCCGGGCATCCGCCCCGCTTCCACGAAATAGCACATCGCGGCCATCACGAGGATCTTGTCGGCCAGCGGATCGATGAACTTGCCGACGTCGGAGACCTGGTCGTAATGCCGGGCGATATAGCCGTCGACAAGATCGGTCAGACAGGCGACGACGAAGACGGCCAGCGCCCACCAGGAAAAGCCCAGGTAGGCGAGGATCAGAAACACAGGGATCAGCAGGATCCGCGCAATAGTGATTCGGTTGGCTAAGGTATCCATAGGCACCTCACTGTCTGACGCCGTAGAGCAGGCCATCCTCGGCCGCGTCGATGCGGACCTCGGCGAACTCGCCCTCCTCGGCATCACCGGAGAAGAGCACCAGCCCGTCGATGTCCGGGGAATCGGCGAAGCTGCGCCCGCTGTGCAGGCCGCTCTCCTCGTCGTCACCCTCGACCAGTACGCGCAGCGTCTGCCCGACGAAGCCCTGCAGGAACTCGTCCATGATCGGCTGCTGCAGCGCGAGGATCAGGTCGGCGCGGCGCCGCGCCTCCTCCTCGTCGACGTGCTCCATCGAGGCCGCGGGCGTGCCCTCCTCCGGGGAGAAGGGGAAGACGCCGACGCGCTCGATCTTCGCTTCCTTCAGAAACTCGCACAGCTCCTCGAATTCCGCCTCGCCCTCGCCGGGCAGGCCGGCGATCAGGCTGGTACGCAGCACGAGCCCGGGGATGCGCTCGCGGAGTTTTTTGAACAGGGCGCGGATCTCGGCCCCGGTGCCGCGTCGGTTCATTTTTTTGAGGATCGCGTCATTGATATGCTGGATCGGGATGTCGAGATACTTGACGATCTTGTCGTTGGCCGCGATCTCGTCGATCAGCTCGTCGTCGAACTGGTCGGGGTAGAGGTAGTGCAGGCGGATCCACTCGACGCCCTCGATCTTTTTGAGCTCCCGGCAGAGCCTCGCAAGGCTCCGCTTGCCGTAGAGGTCGGTCCCGTAGCGGGTGATGTCCTGCGCGATGACGATCAGCTCCCTGACCCCGTGCGCGGCAAGCTCCTTCGCTTCCTCCACGACGTTCTCGATCGGACGGGAGCGGTAGCGGCCGCGGATGTAGGGGATCGCGCAGAAGGCGCAGAAGTTGTTGCAGCCCTCGGCGATGCGCAGCCAGGCCCAGCCCGGGCCCGTGGACACGACGCGCGGCGTCTCGTCGATCGGCCCGCTCTGGTCGCCGAAGGAGGCGTAGCCTTCGCCCGCGCAGACGCGGTCGGCCGCCTCGACGATCTTGTCGAAGGAGCCGACGCCGAGCACGGCGTCGATCTCCGGCAGCTCGGCGAGAATGCTGTCCCTGTAGCGCTCGGAGAGGCAGCCGGTGACGATCAGCCCGCCGAGTTTTCCTTCGTTTTTCAGCTCGGCCAGGCTCAGGATGTTCTCGATGGCCTCGCTTTTGGCTGCGTCGATGAAGCCGCAGGTGTTCACCACGGCGAAATCCGCGCCTTCCGGCTCCGGCACAAGGCGGTAGCCGGCCTCGTCGAGCAGAAAGAGCATCTGCTCGCTGTTGACCAGGTTTTTGGCGCAGCCCAGGGAGATCAGGGCAAAAGTCTTTTCCATCAGTCTTCCTCGTAGTCCGCCTCCGCGCGGAAGCGGGCGAGCGCCGCGCGGATCTCGTCCCAGCCGAAGCCCCGTCGGTACAGGGCGGCCGTGACCTTGCGCACTTCATCCCGGTTTTCGGGATCGTGCAGACGCGCGGCGATCAGTTTGTCGATTTTTTCCGTGCTGTCGGGGCGCTGTGCCAGCGCCTCGTCCCAGTATTCCCGCGGAACGCCGCGGCGGGACAGCTCCTGCCGGATGCGCCCCTCGCCGCAGCCCTTCGACGCGTAATGACGCACGACGGCGCCGGCATAGGCTTCGTCGTCGAGCAACCTGTGCTCCTCGAGCCAGCGCACGCAGGCTTCTGCGCTCCCGGGCTCCGCTCCCTTCTGCAGCAGCTTGACGCGCAGCTCTTTGGCGGACATCGGCCTGCGGCTCAGCAGCTCCAGCGCCTTCGTCTTCAGCAGCGCGAGGGCGGAGGCCGTCTTGATCGCCTCCAACCGCTCCTCATCCAGCGTAAGCCCGGCACAGAGCCGCAGCTCCGCGACCACGCCGAGCGTCGAGGCGATCTCCTCCCCGTCGGAGAGGCGGATGCCGACGCGCTCGGGCGAGACCTGCTTGAGCGCCTCGATGCAAAGCGCTTCCGGCATCAGCCTTCGTCAAAGTCGCTGGCGCTGACGTCGACGGCGCGGCCGGAGATGACCGCGGCCTTCTTGGCCTGCGGGCTCATCAGCTCGGTGGCGCGGGCGCGGATCTGGCTTTCGATGTCGTCGCAGATCTCGGGGTTGTTGACGAGATACTCCTTGACGCCTTCCTTGCCCTGGATGCGCTGGCCGTTGCAGGTGAACCAGGCGCCGCCCTTTTCGATGATGTCGAGCTTCACGGCCAGGTCGATGATCTCGCTGACACGGGAGATGCCCTCGCCGTACATGATGTCGAACTCCGCCTCGCGGAAGGGGGGCGCGACCTTGTTCTTGACGACCTTGGCGCGGGTGCGGTTGCCGATCATCTCGCCGTTTGCCTTCAGGGTCTCGATGCGGCGCACGTCGATGCGCACGGAGGCGTAGTACTTGAGCGCGAGGCCGCCGGGCGTGGTCTCGGGGTTGCCGTACATCACGCCGATCTTCTGGCGAAGCTGGTTGATGAAGATCACGGTGCAGTTGTTCTTGGAGATCGCGCCGGCGAGGCGGCGCATGGCCTGGC
>JAFZQE010000044.1 GCA_017552325.1 Oscillospiraceae bacterium | reverse complement strand
CGTCCCGGATCAGCGGAATGGCCCCGTAAGCGCCGCCGAAAGCAAAGCACCCGACTTTTAGAAAACCGATAAATAGTTCAAGAAGGGTCATTTTCCGACGCCTCCTTTTTCCGCGGGCCTTTTTGCCAGAAAGAGGATCAGACTGATAAATCCGGCTGTCAGCATCAGCATGATAGAGGATACCCGCAGCGCAAAGAGATCGACCAGCAGCATGGCGGCGAATGCGCAGAGCATGATCGCTCTCGGCAGCGCTTTCTTCTGCATCTTTCGAAGCATCCTGATCCCCGCGTCAAGGATCAGGACGCCGACGGCAAGCCTGATCCCCATAAAGGCGTGCGCGATCCATGCGATCTCCAGAAAACCGTCCAGGAAGCGAGAGATCAGAAAGATGATGCAAAAGGACGGCAGCACGATCCCAAGCGTGGCGGCAACGGCGCCGGGCAGGCCCTTCTGCCTGTACCCGACGTAAGTCGCGCAGTTGATCGCGATCGGCCCCGGGGTCGATTCCGCGATGACCGTGACGTTCATTATCTCGTCATGCGTGATCCACTGTTTCGTTTCCACGCAGGCATGGTCGATCAGCGCGATCATGGCGTAACCGCCGCCGAAGGTGAAGAGCCCGACCTTGGCGAAGGTCAGAAACAGCTCAAAAAGAAGACTCATGGTTTTCTTTGGTTTTACTCTCCGTGATGACGGCGGCAGCCCTCGTCGCCGTGCTGGTGTCCGCAGTCATGCCCTTCCCCGTGGTGGTGTCCGCACTCGTGCCCCTCGCCGTGATGATGGCCGCAGCTGTGGCCTTCGCCGTGGTGATGGCCGTGATGGTCGCATTGGGCATTTGGATCATACGCGAGCTTTCCTTCGGCCAGCGCTTTCGCCGCCGCGTCAGCCGATCCGCTCACGCCGCCGTAAAGTCTGATCCCGGCCTCCGCCAGCGCGCTCTGCGCGCCCATGCCGATCCCGCCGCAGATCAGGGCGTCCGCCTGCGCGGCTTTCAGAAAACCGGCCAGCGCGCCGTGACCGCTGCCGTTGGTGGGCACGATCTGCTCCGAGACGATCCTGCCGTCCTCCACGTCGTAGAGCTTGAACTGCTCCGTGTGTCCGAAATGCTGAAAGATCTCTCCATTTTCGTAAGTGACTGCGATTCTCATGCTGTTCGTTCCTTTCTCCGTAATGTTTTCCGCCCCCTGATCGTTGAGCCGGACATTTCCGCCGCGGATCAGAAGGCGTTTGCCGTCCACCAGGGCCTCCGCCGTCTTGCGGCGGGCGCTCTCGTAGATGGCCGTGACCGTCGTGCGCGCGACGCCCATGCGCTCGGCGCACTGCTCCTGCGTCAGCCCTTCTCTGTCAAGAAGCCGGATCGTCTCGAACTCATCCAGGCTCATCACGACGGGCTCTTCGCCGGACGCTTCCTCGGGCGAGAATTCCCAATGATCCGGATAGCCGCCGATACAGCGGCAGCGCGGTTTTCTGGGCATAGGCACGCCTCCTTTCTGACTTATGTCGAAAATAATATATCACCGTTTCAGACATATGTCAATAACGAAGAATTTCCTTTCTTCTTGCTTTTTTATGATTTTTATGCGATAATCGCAGACGCAATCGAATATCGGTCATCGGAGGACAGTACGCCGTAGCGTAGGGGATCGTAAAGCGAAAGCTTTGCAGGCCGCCTGTCAGATAAGATGTCGAGTGAGCTCGGAACATTTGGCTTGAGAGATCAAGTCTTTTGTTGCCGGGCTTTTTGTTAAGGAGGAAATCAATATGGCAATCATCACGCTCACCCCGCTCACCGCAGACGATCGGGAACAATTCATCCTCGATAATCAGCGCGCGTTCAAATACGGCGCGACGGAGGAATTCGGAGAAAGGGACAAGCACTTTGAAGAGGGCGAAGAGATCATCTCCCGCAGGACCATTGAAAACTGCATCGAAAAGGGCTTTGCCTACCGTATTCGGGAAGACGGCAGGATCGTCGGCGGGCTTGTCCTGCAGATCGACGAGGAGACTCAGCACAACCATCTGGATCTGCTGTTCGTCACGCCCTCGGCCCACAGCAAGGGCGTCGGCACAGCGGCCTGGAGAGAAGTAGAGCGCCTTTACCCGGAAACGAAGGTCTGGGAAACCTGCACGCCATACTTTGAGACGAGGAATATCCACTTTTATGTGAACAAATGCGGCTTCCATATCGTGGAGTTCTTTAACAGCCACCATCCCGATCCGCACGACCCGGAGACCGGAGAAGAAAACGACTACAGCGGTGAGGACTTCGACGGGATGTTCCGCTTTGAGAAGCGGATGAGGTGACGGCGTTCCTTCATTTGGCGGCGAACGCCGGTTTTCAGGATGTTTACTTAAGTAGTTTTAAGGTTGACCCTGTATCATGAGGATCACAAAGGGAAAAGTAATCCTTAAGAAAGGGGTCGCAATATGAAAAAGCATTTATTTGCCATTGTTTTTTCGGCGGCGCTGGTCGTGTTTTCCGCCTATTTTGCCTTGGATACCTTCGTGATCAGCAAAAGCTATGGCAGCGCCGTCGAAATCAACACGGCCATGTTTGCGGAAGCATCCGCTGACGCAAGCAGCGAACAAGGCACATCCTCAGCCGGGCAGGCAGAAGAACAGGCTTCACAGCAGAAAAGCGGCTCGTTCGGATATCACCGCAGCCATGGCCGTGGAGGAAGGCCAAACATGAATCGCACAAGCCCCTCCTTCCCCAGCAGCTCCGCAAATGCTGACAGCAGCTCATCGTCCGCCGCAGCTTCAAGTGCAGGCAGCACGAGCTACCGGGACGACAACGTCTCGATCACACTGAACACCTATCGCGTGAATGACACGACGGTCTATGTGGCCGACGTGACGCTGAGCTCCGCGCAATATCTGAAAACCGCCTTTGCGAACGACACCTACGGTAAGAACGTTACCGCGACGACCTCGTCGATCGCGCAGGCGAACAACGCGATCCTGGCCATCAACGGCGATTACTACGGCGTGCAGGAAAAGGGCTATGTGATCCGAAACGGCGTCGTCTACCGCGACACCGCGAAAGGCGCCGACGTGCTGTGCGTCTATGCCGACGGCTCTATGGAAGTCGTCAGTGACCGCGAGTATACCGCCGATGAATTGGTATTGAAGGGCGTCTGGCAGTCTTTCTCCTTCGGCCCGGCTCTCGTGGAAAACGGCTCGGTCACTGTCGGTGTGAATACCGAGGTCGGCAGAGGCATGGTCAGCAACCCGAGAACCGCGATCGGCATGATCGACAAAAATCATTTCATTTTCGTCGTGTCCGACGGCAGGACCTCGGAGAGTGCAGGCCTGAGTATCTATGAGTTGGCGAGCTTCATGCAGAGCCTCGGCGTCCAGACAGCCTATAATCTGGACGGCGGCGGCTCGTCTACGATGGTTTTCAACGGTCAGGTCATCAACAAGCCGACGACCACGGGCCGCATCAGCGAAAGGAGCGTGAGCGACATTGTCTACATCTGAGAAAGAACTGAAACAGCATCTGCGCGGGCATTTGATCGCCTCGGGCTTCCTGGCCGTCTTCGGCGGGATCTATGAGCTCTTCAGTCACGAGGTATACTCCGGCTGGATGATCTTCTCCTTCGCCGTGCCGCTTCTCCTGGGCGCGCTGCTCTATGCGCTGCTGCTGCATGTCGGAAAAGCACCCGGGCGGGTGTTCCTGAACCTATGGAACGCGGGCGTCGCGTGTCTGAGCGTGGGCAGCGTGTTTCAAGGGGTGTTGGCGATCTACGGGACGACAAACTCGCTGATTGTTGTTTATCCCATCGCAGGCGGTATCCTGATGCTACTGGGCCTCACAAATGTATGCCTGCCCCTGCCTGAAGCGAAATAAAAACTGAGCGGGACTTGAGCTTCATGCTTAAGCCCCGCTCAGTTGTTTAAGGTTTATGAGAATAAAAAGAATTTCTTTCAATTCAGCCGGTAGCTTACCGTCACGCTTGCGACGATCTCCGTTTCGCCCGGCTGGAGAGACGGGCCGACCGCGTCTCCGGCGGCGGCTTCGCTCATGGCGAGGGGCATATTTGCCGTCCGTCCGTAGCGGGCGGAGCTGTCCTGCCAGCCCTCGGTGATGGTGATCGCCTCGCCGAGCTTCCGGCCCGAAGCTTCGGCCATCGCCTCCGCCTTGTCCTTCGAGGCTGCGACGGCCTGCGCGAGCGCCTGCCGGTAGGCCTCGTCATACCCGCTGCAGAGAAAAGTCACATTGTCGACGTTGTTGATCCCTGCGGCCACGCAGGCGGAAAGCAGCGCTCCCAGGTCCTCGATGTTCTGATCCTGTACGGTCATCGTTGTGCTGGCGGTATAGCCGATGATGCGCTGATCGCCGTCGGACCAGTCATACTGCGGGTACATGCTGTAATAGGCGGTGCGGATGCTCTTTTCCTCGACGCCGCGCCCTGTCAGCACTTCGATGACCTTCTTTACCGCCTCGCTGTTTTTGCTCTGCGCCAGCTCTGCGGTCTGCTCCTGCGTCGTCACGCCGAAGGAGACGGTCGCCTTGTCCGGCACCAGCCGGACCGTGCCGGTAGCGGAAACCGTGATTTGGGACACGGCTTCGGCCGAGGGCGAAGCGGCTGTCGGCGCTGTGCCGCAGCCTGCCAGGCCAAGGATCATCGCAAGGCAAAGCACGACACAGACTGCTGTCATTATTTTTTTCATACCGGGATCCTCCTGTCTCAGTAAAACGGATGATGAATAACGGTTCTGTTTTCCGTTGTCCTGTGCGGTATGACGCCTTCACCCGGGAAAAGTTCCACTGTCTCCGGGTATTGCGTGAACCGTTTCCCGGTCCTGACCGAATCGGTCCGCGACAGGCGTCAGATACACCGGCTCAGGGAAGCGCCGCCCCGGTAGCTTTCAGGATAATCGGTCTCATTCCATGTCTCGAAGTACTCCAGCACGTCGTTATCGCTCTCGCTGGTCCGATAGCTGTACCGTACGCCGTTGGCGGCCTCCGCCCAAAGCCTGAATCCGCCTGCCGCGCTTTCCTCAAGGCGGATGATCGGATCGGCGTGATCGGAAACGAAAGCTCCGTCCTTCATGTGTCCGTAGAGGATCTCCGTGTCCGTAAAGCGCACATGGTATTCCGGAACTGCCGTTCCGTCGTTCTGATAGATAAAGGACGCCGTCTGCCAGGTCCCCGGGATGGAAAGAAGGAAATCTCTTGCGTTAAAGCTCTCCTCCGTCCGCTGTTCCTCGGGCGTGATCCCGGAAACGAACTCCGTGACATAGGTTTCGCCCGAAGCTGCGTCGATATAATAGCGTATCTGCGCTCCCGTATACGAGCGGAACAGGACGACGATCTCGGAATCGGTAATCGAAGAGAGCTCCCAGAAGACCGGATACTCTTCGGCGTTTATGATCTCCTCCAGATCCGGGTTCTGGGCAAAGCAATAGTTTCTGACCGCAAGTAGCGCCTGCTCGTCCGACAGCTTGCTCTGTGCTTCTCTTTCGATGAGCGTGAGGGTGTTCAGGAGATAGTTGAAGCGTCTGCCGAAGCCCTCGGCCGCCTCGGCGGCGTAGTGCGCTCTGGCGACGATGCAGCCCTCGGACGCCGGGATGATATACACCGCCTGCAGCTGATCCGCCATGTTGTTGGTGCCCTTAATCACGGAGGCTTCGATCCGCAGGCAGCTGCCCGTGCCTTCCAGCTCGCGCGTGCCCTCGAGGAGCTCATACTCCGCGGAAAGCTCCGCCCTCACGACCTCGGCGGCGGCATCGGCGTCCTCCGCGACAAAGCTCAGATCGAGATAGTTCTCGGGATTCTGAGGGTCGTCCCAGACGGAGACGAAGCGCTCGCGGTCCGCCTCGCTCTGCCGCACGAATCTCTCATAGTCGTAGTCCATCTCGAAGCCGAGCGTTTCGCGGCGGAGATGCTCGTACCGGACGGTCTCCTCCATGCCCTCGAGGATGATGACCGCCTCAAAGCGCTCGCCGTCCTCCCTTCCGGTTTCGGCCTCAGCTTCGGCGGGCTCGGCCGAAGTGACGGCGACCCATTCGGGCCGCAGCTCCGACTGCTCCATCCCGGCGAAGCGGCGCTCGGCGGCGCTGTCGAAGTCCTGCTCCGGGATCGGATCGCCCGCGGCGTCCGTGCAGCTGATCTGCTCGCCGTCCTCGGTCCGCTGAACGTCCTTCACGGCGAGGGTCTCCCATTCGGCGACTCCGTCCTTCAGACAGAGCGCCGCGAGGATGGTCATGCCGTGCGCCGCGCCGTCCCGGACATAGTTTTCACAGACATAGTAGTAGCGATCCGCCGCGCGGTCGTAATAGCAGGGGATCGAATCGAGGACGATCTCCGGCCAGTCGTCCGGCCCCTCGAACTCCATATCGGCGTGATAAAGATTCCTGACGCCGGAGCCGTCGGGCAGCACCTCATAGAAACGGGCATAGGTGAAGATGCCGCTGCCCTGCGTGGAGGCGGAGATCACCTCCAGCAGACCGTTGTGATCGAGATCGGTGAAGGCGTAGTACCAGTCCGGGCTGTAGTATTCCTCGTCAAAGGTCC
This sequence comes from Oscillospiraceae bacterium, assembly GCA_017552325.1. Taxonomy (GTDB): domain Bacteria; phylum Bacillota; class Clostridia; order Oscillospirales; family Oscillospiraceae; genus Limivicinus. Next base: position 46,541 of record JAFZQE010000044.1, on the reverse strand, counting down.
AGAGGCTGCGGTTTTCCTCCAGGATGCGCCGCTGCTCCTCGGCAGAAGGCAGCGTTTCGGCGGGGGGCTCCGTTTCGGCAACAGGCTCCGTTTCGGCGGCGGGCTCCGTTTCAACGACAGGCTGCGTTTCAGCGGCGGGAGCCGTTTTGTCGGCAGGCTGCGTTTCGGCAGCGGGCGCGGTCTGCCCGCAGGCCGTCAGCGCCAGCATGGCAAGCAGTATAATCAGTGCAATTGTTTTTCTCATGATCGATTCTCACTCTCTTTCTCATTTCCTGCGATAGAGGAGCCGCAGTATCGGCGCCAAGCGCCTCCGGCTCCTCTCAAGGCTTCCGCTCCGTATTATAACGAAAACGGGAGAAAAGAGAAAGGGTGAAAGCGAAAAATTCAGATTTCTTTATAGTTGCTGACACCGGCAGCCTTCGCCGCTGGTGAAGGCTGCCGGTGTTCTCTGTTTTAAGGCGTCCGCTCCTCCGCCGCCGCGGTGGAAAGGCGCTCCTGCATATAGACGCTGGGGGAGCAGCCGTATTCCTTCAAAAAGGCGCGGTAGAAGCTGGAATAATTCAAAAAGCCGAACTGATGAAAGACGTCGTTGATGCGCTGCCCGCTCTGCATGGCGTCCACACAGGCGGCGAGACGCTTTTTCGTGATGTACTGGTGCAGGGACAGGCCGGTGTTCTCCTGAAACAGATGGGCGATGTGATATTTGCTCAGATACAGTTTGCGGCTCAGCGCGTCGAGACTCAGATCGCCGCTCAGATTATCGGCGATATGGTCGGTAATGAGCTGATAGCTTGACCGCGTCTCTCTTTTTGCCTGCTTATTCGTCCTCTGCCAGACCGTGCGGCCGAGCGTCAGCAGCAGCGCGCGCACATGCAGAGCGATCTGCGCGTCCCGGCCGAAGCGGTCGGTGTGCAGCTCCTCGAGCAGCGTGAACAGTTGGCTGCGCAGGCTGTTGAACTCCAGGGGATCCATCGGATAGACATGCTCCCTGTTCTCCCGGACAAGGTCAAAGAGATACAGGTATTCGGGCGCTTCGGCGCGCAGCGTCTCGCAGAAGCCCTCGCTGAGCCAGAAGACGAAGCGACGGTAGGGCGTCTCTCCGCTGCGGACGATCGCCCGGTGCTCGGTGCCGGGCGGGAGCACCAGCACGTCGCCCGGGTGCAGCGAGCGGCGGCGTCCGCGGATCTCCATGTCCACCTCGCCCTCGCAGAAAAGGTACACTTCGGTGTAGGCGTGACTGTGCTTTCCCACCGAAGAAAAGTGCAGATCGCTGTAATAATACAGTTCAAAATCCTGCGCCAGCATATACTGGCGGCTGTTGAAATCACTGCGCAGCTTCTTTTTCATCCGCACGCCCCCTTCTTCTTGCAATATACCACAAGATCGGTAATCAATGCAACAATAATCGCAATAGAACCCGCAGCCCGCCGATGCTACAATAGAACTACAAAATACAACAGGAGGAACAGCACATGCCGATGCAAATGGGTTTTCGCTGGTACGGCGAAGGAAACGACAAAATCTCTCTCAGCGACATCCGGCAGATCCCCGGCGTGAGCACGATCGTCTGGGCGCTGCACGACAAAATGCCCGGCGAGATCTGGCAGCCGGAGGAGATCGAAAAGGTGGTCTCGCAGATCACGGCCGCAGGCTTCAACGCCGACGTGGTCGAGTCCGTGAACGTCCACGACGACATCAAGATCGGCCTGCCGAGCCGTGACGGGTACATCGCCAACTACATTCAGACCATCCGCAACCTCGCACCCTTCGGCGTGAAGGTCATCTGCTACAACTTCATGCCGATCTTCGACTGGACGCGCAGCGACCTGTTCCATCCTGTCGGCGACGGCTCGACCGCCCTGTTCTACCAGAAGGACATGATCCAGGACGACCCCAAGGAGATGGCCGACTACGTCATGGGCTTTACCGAGAAGTATCACATGACCTTCCCCGGCTGGGAGCCCGAGCGCATGGCGAAGCTGGACGAGCTGTTTGAAAAGTACAAAGACGTGACCAAGGAAAAGCTCTGGGCCAACTTCAAGTACTTCCTCGAGGCGATCATGCCCGTCTGCCATGAGACCGGCATCAAAATGGCCGTGCACATGGACGATCCCCCCTGGGACATCTTCGGCCTGCCGCGCCTGCTGGTGGATGAGGCGAGCATCGACCGCTTCCTGAAGATGGTGGACGATCCCTGCAACTGCCTGACGCTCTGCTCCGGCTCGCTCAACGCAAACCCCGAGAACAACGTGGCCGAGATCGTCAGAAAGCACGTCGACCGCATCGCTTTTGCCCACATCCGCAACGTCAAACACTTCCCGAACGGGGATTTCTCCGAGGCCAGCCACCGTGACTGCGACGGCGAGACCGGGATCCTGGATATCCTGCGCGCCTACCATGACGGCGGCTGGGAGGGATATATCCGCCCCGACCACGGCCGTCACCTCTGGGATGAGAAGCCGGGCAATGTGCGCCCCGGCTACGGCCTGTATGACAGGGCTCTCGGCATCATGTACATGCTGGGCGCCTGGGACCTGATGGACAAGGAGGCTGCCGCGAAATGATCCTGAACAACGAAGCGCTGAAAAACCGGGCGGAATGGGAGGCCAAGGGCTACCGCCTGCCGCAGTATGACCGCGAGGCCATGATCGCGCGGACGAAGGGAAACCCGAGCTGGCTGCACTTCGGCGCGGGCAACATCTTCAAGGCCCTGCACGGCATGGCCGCCGAGCGGCTTCTGAACGAGGGCGTGCTCGACCGCGGCATCATCGCCGTGGAGCGCGTGGACCGCGGCGGCGAGAAATATGACGACCTGGCGGTCGTCGTGACGCTGAAGGCCAACGGCACCGTGGAGAAGAACATCCTCGGCGCGATGGCCGAGACCTGCTATCTCTACGGCGGGGAAGAGCGCCTGAGCGAGATTTTCCGCAAGCCCTCCCTGCAGCTGGCGAGCTTTACCATTACCGAGAAGGGCTACAGCCTGGCCGGCGACGACGTGAAGGCCGATCTGAGCGCCGCGCCCGAGGAAGCGAAGAGCTACATGGGCAAGGTCGCGGCGCTGCTGCTGGCACGCTATCGCGCGGGCGCGTACCCGATCGCGATGGTCAGCACCGACAACTGCTCCCACAACGGCGACAAGCTCAAGGCCGCCATGACCGCCTTCGCCGAGGCCTGGGGCGACGAGGGCTTCCGTGCCTATATCGAGGACGGCGAAAAGGTTTCCTTCCCCTGGACCATGATCGACAAGATCACGCCCAGCCCGGACCTCAAGGTCGGCGAGATGCTCAAGACCGACGGTCTCGAGGGCTTCGCCCCCGTGCGCAACGCCCGCGGCACCGTGAAGGCGCCCTATGTCAACGCCGAGGAGAGCGAGTACCTGGTGCTCGAGGACGACTTCCCGAACGGCCGCCCGCCGCTCGAGAAGGCTGGCTTCTTCTTCACCGCGCGCGAGACCGTGGACAAGGTCGAGCGCATGAAGGTCTGCACCTGCCTCAACCCGCTGCACACCTCTCTCGCCGTCTACGGCTGCCTGCTTGGCTATCAGCACATCTGGCAGGAGCTGCAGGACGAGGATCTGAAGAAGCTGATCTACACGATCGGCTATAAAGAAGGCCTGCCCGTGGTCACGGACCCCGGCATCATCCGCCCGGAGGACTTCATCCGCACCGTGCTCACCGTGCGCTTCCCGAACCCCTTCATGCCCGACACCCCGCAGCGCATCGCCACCGACACCTCGCAGAAGCTGCCGATCCGCTTCGGCGAGACGATCAAGGCTTACCTTGCCTCCGACACGCTGGACGTGAAGGATCTCAAGCTGATCCCGCTGGTGTTCGCCGGCTGGCTGCGCTATCTGATGGCCGTCGACGACGGGGGCAGGCCTTTCGAGCCGAGCCCCGACCCGCTGCTCGAGACCGCGCAGGCCTATGTCGCCGACGTGAAGCTCGGCGAGAAGCCCGACTGCGCGAGGCTCGAGGGCCTGCTGAGAAACAGGACGATTTTCGGCGTTGATCTCGTCGAGGCCGGACTTGCCGAAAAGGTCTGCGGCTATTTTGCCGAGCTTACCGCGGGCGTCGGCGCCGTGCGCGCGACCCTGCACAAATATGTGACGGAGGAATAAGCGATGAACGCCATGAACGAAAAGATCAGCGCGATCGGCGTCGTGCCGGTCATCAAGCTCAATCACCCCGAGCGGGATGCAGACGGTCTTGCAAAGGCCCTTTGTGACGGAGATGTGCCGGTGGCAGAGGTCACCTTCCGCGCTGCCGGCGCTGACAAGGCGATCCGGATCATGAAAGAGACATGCCCCGATATGCTCGTCGGCGCGGGCACCGTGACGAACACCGCGCAGATCGACGCCGTGCTCGCAGCGGGCGGCGACTTCATCGTGACGCCGGGCTTCGATCCCGAGCTGGTGGCCTATGCGCAGGAGAAGAATATCCCCATCTATCCCGGCTGCACCACGGCGAGCGAGTACCATCAGGCGCTGAAATTCGGCCTGGAGCTCATCAAGTTCTTCCCGGCCGAGCAGAGCGGGGGACTGGCAAAGATCAAGGCCCTTTCCGCCCCGTTCCCGATGTTCCGCGTCATGCCGACCGGCGGCATCTCGCTGAAAAACCTGAAAGAATACCTGTCCTGCCCGGTCATCGCAGCCTGCGGCGGCAGCTATATGGTCACCGCCGACCAGATCGACAACAACAAGTGGGACGAGATCACGGAGCTCTGCAGAAAATCCCGCGAGATCGTCAAAGAAGTGAGGGGCTGAATCATGGAACTGAATCTGAGACCGAGAGAAGAGTGCCGCTATGACGCCGTGAGCCTTGGCGAGATCATGCTCCGCCTGGATCCCGGCGAGGGACGCATCCGCACCGCGCGCTCCTTCCGCGCCTGGGAGGGCGGCGGCGAGTACAACGTCGTCCGCGGCCTGCACAAGTGCTTCGGCATGAACACCGCGGTCATCACCGCCTTTGCCGACAACGAGGTCGGCATGCTGATGAAGGATTTCATCGAGCAGGGCGGCGTGGCGACGGATCTGATCTGTTGGAAGAAGACCGACGGCATCGGCCGCCTCTGCCGCAACGGCATCAACTTCACCGAGCGCGGCTTCGGCATCCGCGGCGCGGTGGGCTGCTCCGACCGGGCCAACACCGCCATCTCCCAGGCCACGCCCGAGGACTTTGACTTCGAGTACATCTTCGGCAAGCTGGGCGTGCGCTGGCTGCACACCGGCGGCATCTACGCGGCCCTCAGCGAGCAGAGCTGCCAGACCGTCATCGAGGCCTGCAAGATCGCGAAGAAGTACGGCACCGTGATCTCCTACGACCTCAATTACCGCCCCTCCATGTGGAGCGCGATCGGCGGCCTGGAGAAGGCGCGCGAGGTCAACCGCGAGGTCGCGAAGTACGTCGACGTCATGATCGGCAACGAGGAGGATTTTACCGCCTGTCTCGGCTTCGAGATCGAGGGCAACGACGAGAACCTCAAGGAGCTGAATCTTGAAGGCTACAAGAAGATGATCGGCAAGGCCGCCGAGACCTATCCCAACTTCAAGGTCGTGGCGACGACGCTGCGCACGGTCAAGACTGCGACGGTCAACGACTGGAAGGCCATCTGTTGGGCGGACGGCGAGATCTATCAGTCCAAGGAATACAACGGGCTGGAGATCCTCGACCGCGTCGGCGGCGGCGACTCCTTCGCCTCCGGTCTGGTCTTCGGTCTGATGACCACGGGAGACCCCGAAAAGGCGGTCAACTACGGCGCGGCCCACGGGGCGCTGGCGATGACCACCCCGGGCGACACCTCGATGGCGAGCCGCAAGGAAGTTGAAGCGATCATGGGCGGCGCGGGCGCGCGCGTCAAGCGCTGAGAGGACGAAGCATGAAAGCATTTATGGACAGGGACTTCCTGCTGAGCACCGAAACGGCGAAGCATCTGTATCATGACTTTGCCGCGCCGCAGCCCATCATCGACTACCACTGCCATCTGAGCCCGCAGGAGATCTTCGAGGACCGGAAGTTCGAGAACATCACGCAGGTCTGGCTGGGCGGCGACCACTACAAGTGGAGGCTGATGCGCTCGGCGGGCGTGGACGAGCGCTATATCACCGGCGACGCGACGGACCGCGAGAAATTCCAGAAGTGGGCGGAGACCCTCGGCCTTGCCGCCGGCAACCCGCTGTACCACTGGAGCCACCTCGAGCTGCGCAACTACTTCGGCTATACCGGCGCCCTGAACGGCGACACGGCGGAGGAGGTCTGGCAGCTCTGCAACGAAAAGCTGAAAGAGCTGTCGGCGCGCAGGCTGATCGTGAACTCGAACGTGAAAGCCCTCTGCACGACCGACGACCCGGCGGATTCTCTCGAGTGGCACAAGAAGATCGCCGAAGACGGAAGCTTCGGCGTGAAGGTCCTGCCCAGCTACCGGCCGGACAAGGCCCTGGGCATCGAGAAAGAGGATTATGTAAACTATCTTGCCAGGCTCGGCACGATCCGCAGCTTCGCGGAGCTCGCCGGGGCGCTGAAGGAGCGGTTGGCGTTCTTCGTCTCGCTCGGCTGCCGGGTCTCCGACCACGGCATGGAATCCGTTCCGTATGCCGAGGCGACCGAGGCGGAGGTCGAGGCGATCTTCCGAAAGCGTCTGGCAGGGGAGATCCCCTCTGCACTCGAGCAGAAGCAGTTCAAGACCGCGCTGCTGCTGGAGCTGGGGCGGGAGTATCATCGCCTCGGCGTCGTGATGCAGCTCCACTTCGGCGTCATCCGCGACAATTCCCACCGCGTCTTCCGCGCGCTCGGCCCGGACGCCGGCATCGACTCGATCGGCGACCAGCCCTCGATCAAGGAGCTGGCGGCCTTCCTCGGCGCGCTGGACGACACGGACGAGCTGCCGAAGACGATCCTGTACTCGCTCAACCCGAACGACAACGCCGCGCTGGTCACCGTCATGGGCGCCTTCCAGACCGGCGAGGCCGTCGGCAAGGTACAGCACGGCAGCGCCTGGTGGTTCAACGACCACAAGGCCGGCATGGTCGAGCAGCTGACGACCCTGGCCGCGGACGGCTATCTCGCCGGCTTCGTCGGCATGCTGACCGACTCCCGCAGCTTCCTCAGCTACGCCCGGCACGAGTACTTCCGCCGCATCCTCTGTGAGCTGCTCGGCTCCTGGGTGGAAAACGGCGAATACCCGAACGACGACAAGGCCCTTCGCACGATCGTCGAAGGGATCAGCTACAAAAACGCGGAGCGATATTTCGGCCTCGCGGAATAAGAGGGGATACGCAAAAAGCCGCCGGAAGGCGGCTTTTTTGCCGTTCCGGCGCCTCCCGGCACAGCGCGGCGAACGACGGCTGAGCAGGATTCGGCGCTTTCCTTCGATAGAGACGGACACGCGGAAGCGTGTCCGTCTCTTTTTCCGTTGGCTCCATGGAAAAGAATGCAAAGAATCTCGCTCGGTTTGTCGAATTTGAGTTGCGTATGAACGCATGATATGATATGATAAACTGAATATAAATGTGCGGAAAGAACACACATCAGAACGCAGAAGGAGAGAACGAGAAAATGGCGGAAGAAAAGCGTTTTGCCAAAGCGACCTGGCAGATCATGGAGCAGCTGCTTGAGGTGGACAGTCTCGAGGACGCGCTGTCCGGCAGCCTGGAGACCATTGTCAGGACTCTCAACAGCGAGGCGGGAGCGATCTGGTTCCTCGATCCGAAGACCGACCGGCTGAGCCCCCTGTTCCACATCGGCCCGGCCGACATCTCCAACATCACGGTGGAGAACGGCCTGGGGCTCGAGGGCATCGTTACCAAAACGGGGAAATCCGTCATCGTGGAGGATGCGGCGAACGACCCGCGCTTCGACGGCACGGTCTTCGACGACAACGGGCTGACGACCAAGACGATGATCTGCGTGCCGCTGAACAATCTCCATGATATCATCGGCTGCGTGCAGGTCGTCAACAAAAAGGACGGCACGCTTTACGACGCCGAGGAGCTGCAGCTCTGCGAGCGCATGGCCTCGCTGGCCGCCATCACCATCGATGAAAAGGGCCTGCTCGTCGACCTGGGCGAGAAAAAGGAAGTTCTCGCGGTGCTCCGGGACGTCACCAAGGAGTTTCAGACGGGCGACACCGTGCTGCAGGTGCTCAAGGGCGTCAACCTGGAAATATACAAGAACGAATTCGTCGTGGTGCTGGGAGAATCCGGCTGCGGCAAGAGCACGATGATGAACATCATCGGCGGCATGGATTTCCTCACGGACGGCACGCTTACCATCGAGGGCGTGGACTTTTCCCATCCCTCCGACGATGCGCTGACCAGATTCCGGCGCGAGACCGTGGGCTTCATCTTCCAGGCCTACAACCTGATGCCGAACCTGACGGCGCTGGAAAACGTGCAGTTCATCGCGGAGCTGGTGGACGATCCCATGGACGCGGAGGAGGCGATCGAAAAGGTCGGCCTCACGTCCCGCGCGAACAACTACCCCGGGCAGATGTCCGGCGGTCAGCAGCAGCGCGTGTCCATCGCCCGCGCCATCGTCAAGAAGCCCAAGCTGATCCTGGCCGACGAGCCGACCGCGGCGCTGGACTATTCGACCAGCATCGAGGTGCTCTCAGTCATTGAGGGCATCGTAAGGAACCAGGGCGCCACCGTGATGATGGTCACCCACAACCCGGAGATCGCCAGGATGGCCGACCGTGTGGTGAAGGTGAGAAACGGCAAAATCGCCTCCATCAAGAAGAACATGCACCCCGTTCACGCGGAAGAGCTGGTCTGGTGAGCGCCGATGAAGAGAACACAGCTTAAGGACCTTCTTCGGAACATCGCCCGAAACAAGGTGTCCTTTATTTCGATCATTGTCATCGCCGTGCTCGGCGTGTCGATCTTCCTCGGGCTGAACTACTCTTCCGTCATTCTCACGAGAAACGGATCGGACTACTTCAATACGCAGAATTTCCGCGATATCGAACTGGTGTCCACGCTTCTCTTTTCCCAGGAAGACCTTGAGGAAATCCGGGGCACCGAGGGCGTCGCTGACGTCGAGCCCGTGTGGCAGGTCGGCGTCAAGGCGTCGACCGGCGGCGACAGCGTGGACGCGAACGCGGTCTCGCTGACAGAGCGGCTCAATCAGCCGCTGCTTCTGGAGGGACGTCTTCCGGAGACGGAGACAGAATGTGCCGTGGAGCGCAATCTGGCCGAGGAACTGGGCCTGGAGGTAGGCAGCGAGATCCGGGTGAACGACGACAACGGCGAAACCGTGCAGTATCTGCGCGGCAACCGCTTTACCGTTACGGGGATCGCCAACCATGCCGACAACAGCAACACGATGGTTGCCGATACCTATGATGTTCTGCTGACGGTCGACGCCTTTGACATGGAAGCGCTGGACGGCTGCTTCATGAAGGCGGAGGTGGCGATAGAAAAACCGGAGAACCCGGACCGCTACGGCGAAGAATACAACGCGGCGCTCACCGCCGTACAGGAGCGCCTGGAGGCGCTCGCACCGACTGCCGCCGCCCGCCGTGACGCAGACGTTCACGAACAGGCTCTGGCTCTGATCGACGAAAAGCAGCAGGAGCTGGAGCAGGCGAAGAGCGATCTTGCCGACGCCCGGATCGAGCTGGACGAGGGCTGGAAGGAGCTCGCCGACGGCGAGCGGGAGCTGGCCGAGGGACAGCAGGAGCTGGAGGACGCCGAAAAACAGCTGGACGACGCGCAGAAAGAGCTGGATGACGCGCAGAAGGAGATCGAGGACTCGGAGAACAAGCTGGAGCAGGCGAGAGTTGAGCTCTGGCGCGCCAAGAAAAAGCTTGACGCGGGCTACGAGGAGCTTGCCACCGCCGGGGAACAGCTCGACGAAGGAAAAGCGGAGCTCGAATCCGGATGGAACGAGCTGGAGAACGGCAAGGCGCAGATCCGCGACGGCGTCCGCGGCGCGCTGGAGGAGCAGGTCGGCGATACCTCGGGATCGATCGCGTGGGCGCGGAAAATGCCCGCCAATGTGGACGACCCGAATGCGACGGCCATGTACTTCTGGATCACAACGACCTACTACTGTGATCTGAACCTCACTCTGGAAGAAAACATCAGGGCTTTTGTTTATTCCGACAACATCACGGACGAGATGCTGAAGGAAGCCTATGTGAGCGCCATGGGTACCGAAGAGGGCTTCGACGCGAACATGATGAGGTCCTTGGTCGCTGCGGCGGCCGTTCAGCAGTCAGCGGCGTATGAGAGCGATTATGCGGCCCTTCAGTCCGGCTGCCGGCAGTGGGACGAGGGTCATGCGAAATATATCGAGGGACTGAACGCCTACAACGAAGGGGCGAAAGAATATCAGGCAGGTCAGGACGAATACAACAAGGGTCTGAACGACTATCAGGTCGGCCTGGCGCTGCTGGAGGAAGGAAAGGCGGAGTACGAGGAAGGAAAGACCCGGTACGAGGAAGCCAAAGCAAATTATGAGCAGGGGCTGGCCGACGCGGAAGCCGGCCGAAAGGAGCTGGAGGACGGCCGAAAGCAGCTGGAAGAGGGCGAGACCTCCTATCAGGACGCGATGATTGCGATCGCCGACGGCGAGAATCAGCTCGAAGAGGCGCGCGGTAAGCTCGACGATACGACGCCCTGCCGGTGGATTGTTCTGAATATGAAAGGCAATCCCGGTTATGTGCAGCTTAGAATGGCCGGAGATAACCTGAAAAGCCTGGAGAGCACTTTCGCGTTGCTGTTTGTGCTGGTCGGCGCGCTGGTGATCTTTGCCACCGTCAGCAAAATGGTGGACGAACAGCGCACACAGGTCGGGACTACCAAGGCGCTGGGCTTCTTCAACAGAGAGATTTTCCGCAAGTACCTGAGCTTCGGTGTTTCCGCCGCCCTGCTGGGAGCGGTCATCGGCGTGCTGGTGGCTCGCTTCGCCATGGAAGGCATCGTCCTGAAGGGCTATAACATCTATTATACATTCAGTCTCATGCGGCCGGGGATCACCGTGCTGCCGACCGTCATCGTGCTGCTCGCCGCCGCAGGGCTGGCCGTGGTTGCGGTATGGGCCGCCTGCTCGCGTCTGCTTCGGACGCCCGCTATCCGGCTGCTGCAGGCGAAGGTGCCGACCAGCGCGAAAAAAGAGAAGAAGGGCAAAGGCTCCGCGCTGTCTCTCTACTCGCGCCTGATCCTGCTGAACATGCGCACGGATATCAAGCGCGTGCTTGTGACGATCGTGAGCGTGGCGGGCTGCTGCGCGCTGGTCGTGATCGGCATGACGCTCAAGGCCGCCATGAACGGCTCGCTGGACAGGCAGTATGTCGATATCGAAGAGTATGACTGGCGTGTGACCTTCAACCCCGGGAAGTCGGAAACGGCCAGGGATGAGATCGAAACGCTGCTGAATGAAGCGGGAACGGAATATACGCCGCTGTCCATTGCCAACATCACTTACCGTTTCGGAGACATCCAGACCGCCGAGCTCTTCTGCGGCGACGCGGAGGAGATCGGAAAGCTGTACCATCTGCGCGACTGGAAGACCGCCGAGCCGGTCACGAATACCGACGAGGGGATCTTGATTCAGCTCCGTGTGGCGGAATACTATCATCTCGCTCCGGGCAGCACATTTCAGATCGCCCTCGGCGGAGTCAAAACGGCGGATGTGGTCGTCGCCGGGGTGTTCGACCATTACATAGGCCGCCCCATGGTCATCAGCCCGTCTTATTACGAACAGGTATTCGGAGAGAAAAGCGAGATCAACGCGTTCTTTGTGCGCCTGAACGGGGCTGATGCCGACGCGCTGGACAAAGCGCTTCGCGACGTGGAGGGCTTTGCCGGTCTGGCCACCGCCGAGTCCGGCAGGGCGGTATTCGACGCGTCAACGAGCGTGATCGATTCGCTTGTGATGCTGTTCATCTTCATGGCGGCTGTTATGGCAGGCGTGGTGCTGATGAATCTGACGAATATCTACGTGCTGCAGAAAAAGCGCGAACTGACCATCATGCGCGTCAACGGCTTCACCGTGAAGGAAGTCGTCGGCTATATGCTGCGGGAGACTGTGATCACGACGGCGCTGGGCATCATTATCGGCATGTTCGTCGGTTCCGGGATCGGGCGCAGGATCTGCCTTTCGATGGAGCAGCCTTTCCTGCAGGTCGTGAAAGAGCCGAGCGCGATGGCATGGATCACAGGCGCCGCGCTGACGGTGCTGTTCACCGTGCTCGTCAATATCATTGCGCTTCGTCCGGTCAAAAACCTGAAGCTGACGGACGTCGTCTGAACTGAAAAATGATAAAATAATAAACATACAGGAGGAAAACACCATGCTGAACATCAACAAAAGCATCGAAAACGGGAAAGCGCTTTTCGCGCTGGAGGGCCGCCTGGATACCACGACCGCGCCGGAGCTGGAGAAGGCGCTGAAGGAGTCGTTTCCCGGCCTGAGCGAGCTGACGCTGGACTTCGCCGGGCTGGAGTACATCTCCTCGGCCGGCCTGCGCGTGCTGCTGTCCGCCCAGAAGATCATGAACCGCCAGGGAGAGATGAAGATCGTCCATGTAAACGAGACCATCGCGGAGATCTTCGAGGTCACCGGCTTCTCGGACATCCTGACCGTCGAGTGAATCGGAATTACGAAAGCAATTATTGACAGGAGGAGCATCATGAAATCTGATATCATCCGCATCGACAACCGCGGCAACGGTTTCCAGGAAGCCCTGGAGCAGACCGCAAAGGCAGCAAGCTTCAGAGGCCTGAACCATAAGGAGGAACTGCGGCTCCGTCTCTGCACGGAGGAAATGCTGAGCCTGGCGCGCAGCGTGACCGGAGAGATGCAGGCGAGCTTCTGGCTGGAGAGCGAAGGAAAGAAGTTCGATCTGCACATGAGCACGAAGACCGTCATGGACAGAGAGAAGCGCGAGAGACTGATCGCCTCCGCGAGCTCCCGCAAAAACGAGGCGGCCAACAGCTTCCTCGGCAGGCTCCGCGACGCCTTCGAGGCCGCCATGGTCTCCGATCCGATTTCCGAGATCCCGGATGAGGCGCTGCCCGATCTGGCAAACCACGCCATTGAGATCCCCGAGTGGGACGAGTATGAGCAGTCGATCCTGCGCAGCGCGGCGGACGATGTGAAGATCGCCATCCGCGGCGGCACGGTGGATATGACCGTAAGCAAAAGCTTTGAATAACAGAAGGAGGACACCGAAATGACCATTTCCAAGAAACAGAACGAGAGCGCGCTCGAGCTCGCCCTGGCGGGCAGACTGGACACCGTGACCGCGCCGGAGCTGGAGAAGGAGCTGAAAGCTTCTCTGGACGGCGTGAAGGAACTCACGCTGGACTTTGCCGGGCTTGATTACATCTCCTCGGCCGGTCTGCGCGTGCTGCTTTCCGCGCAGAAGACCATGAACCGGCAGGGCGCGATGAAGCTCGTCCATGTGAACGAGACCATCATGGAGATCTTCGAAGTCACCGGCTTTGCCGATATCCTGACCATCGGGTAAGCGGGAAGCTGAATACAAGGAGGAAGAAACATGAAATCTGACATCATCCGCATTGACAATCAGGGCGTCGGCTTTGATGAGGCGCTGGAGCAGACCGAAAAGGTCGCGGCGTTCCGCGGCCTGAGCCACAAGGAGACCCTGCAGCTGACTCTCTGCACGGAAGAAATGCTGAGCATGGCCCGCATCGTTACGGGCGAACTGACGGCGTCCTTCTGGCTGGAGAGCGAGGGAAAGACCTTTGAGCTTCACCTGAACACCAAGACCACCATGGACAAGGACAAGCGCTATCAGCTCCTTTCCGCCGCCACCTCCCGCAAGAACGAAGCGGCCAACAGCTTCCTGGGCAAGCTGCGCGACAAGTTCGAGGAGGCCATGACCGCCGAGGCCGATCACGTCTATTACGAGCTGCCGGCGGAGATCGCGGCGGACATCCCGAACTATCATCCCGACGACACCGAGTGGGATCACTACGAGCGTTCGGTCCTGCGCCGTGTGGCGGACGACGTGAAGATCGCGATCCGCGGCGGTGTAGTGGATATGACGGTCGTCAAGAGCTTTGCCTGACGGGGAGGATCCTGGTATGACGATTACCAAAAAGCAGGACGGAACGGCGGCTGTGATCGCGCTGGAGGGCCGTCTGGATACGGTCACGGCGCCCGATCTGGAAAAGATGCTGATGGGCTCTCTGCCCGGCGTCAGCGAGCTGACGCTGGATCTGGACGGACTGGAGTACATCTCCTCGGCCGGTCTGCGCGTGCTGCTTTCCGCGCAGAAGACCATGAACCGCCAGGGCAGCATGAAGCTCATCCATGTGGGAGAGATCGTGATGGAGATCTTTGAGGTCACGGGTTTCTCGGACATCCTGACGATCGAATAAAACAGATAGCGGCATGAAAAGTGATGTGATCAAGGTCTCCAGCAAGGATGACCGGACCGACCTGGTGCTGGATCAGGCCGATCGGATGGCGTTCACGCAGAAGCTGTCACACAAAGGCGCGCTGCATCTTCGCCTCCTGGCCGAGGAAATGATGTGCCTGATGCGCGCCATCACCGGAGACGTCGACGGCCAGTTCTGGATCGAAAACAAGGGACAGGAGTATGAACTGCACCTGCACTGCAATACCTTCATGGACGAGTATAAGCGCAGGCAGCTTCTTTCCGCGTCGACGAGCGGGAAAAACGAAGCCACGCGCGGCTTCATGGGAAAGCTGCGGGCCTTCTTTGAGCCGGCGGAGGGTCTGCCGATCCTCTATGACACGAGCTCCGACGGTTCTTACGGCGATATGGTATGGTCCATGCGATCCTATCAGGAGCGGCTGCATCAGTACATCGGCCAGAACAAAACGGACGCAGAGGAAGCCTGGGACGAGCTGGAGAAATCCGTGGTCTCCCACCTGGCCAAGGACGTCAAGGTCAGCATCCGCGGCAGCGAAGTGGAGATGACCGTATACAGAAACCTGGAATGAGGAGGAGCTTTCGATGACGATAGGCAAAACGGAAAACGGAAGCGCACTGACCCTTGCCCTCGAGGGCAGACTGGACACAAGCACGGCTCCCGAGCTGGAAAAAACGCTGAAGGAGTCGCTCCCCGGCGTGAGCGAGCTGACGCTGGACTTTGCCGGGCTGGAGTACATCTCCTCGGCCGGCCTGCGCGTGCTGCTTTCCGCGCAGAAGACCATGAACCGGCAGGGCGGGATGAAGCTCGTCCGCGTGAGAGAGATCATCATGGAGATCTTCGAGGTCACGGGCTTTTCGGAGATCCTGACTGTCGAATAAGCAGGAAGACGGGGTAAAATAACGCGAAAAGGACGGATGACGAGCCGTGAAAAAAGGAATGAAAATCAAAACAAAAGTGGCGCTCATGGCGATCACCTTTATGGTTGTCCTCACGGCTGTCATTGCCGTGGTCGGTTATAAACTGTATCACGACAGCGTTAAGGAGAGCTATGTCACGTATGCGGAAACGGTCCTGGAATACGCATACCGGGCGAGCGAAGAATACGCTTTCGGCGATATGATCGCCTCGCGCGAAATGCCGGAAGGATATGAAGAATTCCGCTCCGAGCTTAATGAGATCAAGGACTCCTCCCGGATCGAGTATCTCTACGCGATCTATTTTGAGGATATCAACGATATCCACAGCCTCCACTATGCGATCAACGCAAAGACAAAGGAGGAGCTGTCCACGGGCGCTCCTTTGTCTGAGATCTACAGCTACATGGGAAGGCCCTGCGAGGAAGGAAGCTTTGAGGACGACACGCTTACCATCTTTCAGCAGGCGGTCAGAAGCGGCATGCGCGAAAACGGCACGCTGGACGGCAACTCCTCGGAATACGGGCATATGCTCAACGGCTACCGGGTCATCTTCGACAGTGAGGATCAGGCGGTCGGCCTGATCTGTGTCGAGATCGACATCAACCGGATCAACATTGACCTGCATCACTATCTGCGCACGCTCGTGCTGATCGCCGCCGTCCTGACGGCGCTTGTGGCTTTTGTGTACCTTATCAACACCGATCGCTATCTGACCGGGCCGATCGTCAAGCTCACGCAGAGCAGCGACTCTTTCGTCCGGAAAATGCAGAACAACGCCGATCCGGAGGAGCTCGACTTTGAAGACGTGACCATGCCGGCAGGATCCAGCGGCGAGCTCCGTCTGCTTGCGGACAACGTAAAGAGCCTTGCCGACGGAGTTTCGACCTATATGACCAATCTGAAGACGGTGACTGCCGAGAAGGAACGCATCGGTGCGGAGCTGTCCCTGGCGACCCGCATTCAGGCGGCCATGCTTCCGCATGTTTTTCCGCCCTTTCCGGATCGGACGGAGTTCGACGTTTTCGCCTCCATGGACCCGGCCAAGGAAGTCGGCGGAGACTTCTATGACTTCTTTTTGATCGACGAGGACCATCTGTGCATGGTGATGGCGGACGTGTCCGGCAAGGGCATCCCCGCGGCGCTGTTTATGATGGTCTGCAAGATCATCCTGCAGAGCGTCGCGATGCTGGGCAGATCTCCCGGAGAGATCCTGAACAAGACCAACGAGGCCATCTGCTCGAACAATGAAGCTCAGATGTTTGTCACGGTCTGGCTGGGCATCCTGGAGATCTCCACCGGAAAACTGACGGCGGCCAACGCCGGGCACGAGTATCCGGTGCTCAAAAAGCCCGACGGGCGGTTTGAGCTGCTCAAGGACAAGCACGGTCTTGTGATCGGCGCTATGGACGGCGCAAAATACCGGGAGTACGAGCTCTCGTTGCATCCGGGGGAGAAGATCTTTCTCTATACGGACGGCGTGCCGGAGGCGACCGACGCGGAAAACAGGCTCTTCGGAACGGAACGGATGCTTGCCGCGCTCAACGAGGATGCGGACGGAACGCCCGAGCAGATCCTGAAAAACGTCCGCCGCCATGTGGACGCTTTCGTCAGGGACGCGGAGCAGTTCGACGATCTGACGATGCTCTGCCTGGACTACCGCGGGAACGGAAAGAAAGGAGACTGAGCCTTGGCAGGAAGCAAATCGCTTTTTGACGAGTATCTCGCGCAGGAGGTGGAGAGCAGCAGGGGCGTGTATTTCCCGGTCAAGACCGGGATCCTGCGCCGTCTGCTGACCCGTCAGGCGCGCTGCGACAATCTCCATCCGAACCCGGAGGACGAGTTCTGCATGCCGAAGATCGGCCCGAACTACAAGATCATCTCCGAGTATCAGCAGATGTTCGTCAACGCGCTCAAGACCTCCGACCATTATTACGACGATGAGCCGATCATCGTCGAGCGGACGCATCCGGACGGATACCGGATCATCAACGGGCATCACCGCTGGGCGGCCGCGCTGCGCATCGGGCAGCCGAAGATCCCGATCCGGATCGTTAACCTCACGCATGAGGAGGACGTCAGGAAGATCCTCGAGAATTCCCGGCACACCAAGCGCGCGGCGCTCGACCTCGACGAGGTGATCTTCCGGGAGGAAGGGCCGCTGGAAAGCGCCATGACCTTCCCGTGGAGCAGGTTTTACCCGGAGAGGATCCGTCTCGGCGTGCCGGCCCTGTTCCACTTCCTTGCCAAAAACGGCTACGATATCTGGCTGTATTCCGCGAAATACTATTCCACGGACTACATCCGGAACTATTTCCGCAAATACCATGTCGGGATCGACGGCGTCATGACGGCGATCGGCAAACGGGCCAAAGCGGCGGGAGACGCCGGGAAGAAGCTCGAAAAGCTGATCACGGACAAATACCGCTACACGGTCCACATCGACAGCGGCATGGTCCTGCAGATCTTCGGCGGCAGCAAAGACTTCCGGGAATTCGAGCTCAGCGGCGAGGCCGCGGACTGGTCGAAGGAGGTCATGGCCGCGATCGAAGAGATCGAAAATAGCAGTCCGGAAAGCGAAACGCCATGAGAGTATCCTTTGATTTGGACGAGGTCCTGTTCGTCTCGCCGGAAACGCACAAAACCGAGCCGGCGCTCCCGTTCCCGCTCGGTCTGATATTCAGGGAGCGGCTGCGGCTGGGGACGCCGGCGTTGATCCGCGAGCTGCAGGAGCTCGGCTACGAGGTGTGGATCTATACCTCTTCTTTCCGCACGGAGAAGTACATCCGCCGGCTGTTCCGATGCTACGGCGTGCGCCTCGACGGGATCGTCAACGGCGACCGCCACCTGCGCGAGGTACAGCGCAGCAACCGGACGCCGCTGCCGCAGAAGATGCCGAACCGCTACCGCATCTCGCTGCATGTGGACGACGAGAGCGTGGTCTGCTCCTGGGGGCGCGAATACGGGTTCAGTACCTATCAGCTCAACGCCCAGGATGACGACTGGAAGGAAAAGATCGTGCAGAAAGCGAAAGACGTACAGAAGAAAGAACAGCTCATGAGAGAACAACGAAACGGGTGAGGGATCGCTTATGCTGACACCGATTACGAATGAATGGAAGGGTCTGGCCGTGCCCGGCAATCTGGAAGCCGTGCAGGGCTTTGTGGAAGAGTGCCTGGATGCTGGCGGCGCTTCGATGAAAACGCAGATGCAGATGAGCGTTGCCGTCGAAGAGGTCTTTATCAACATCGCGCACTACGCTTACGCTCCCGGCACGGGCGAAGCCGTCGTTACCGTGACTCTCTCCGGATCGCCGGCCGCGGCCGCGATCACCTTCAGGGACAAAGGCGTCCCGTACGACCCGCTGGCCAACAGCGACCCGGACGTGACGCTGAGCGCCGACGAGCGCGAGATCGGCGGCCTGGGCATCTTTATGACCAAGAAGCTCGTGGATGAGATGAGCTACGAGTACCGCGACGGAGAGAATGTTCTGACGCTGAGAAAACTGCTGTAAACGGGGAATACGCCGTATGAACGAACAGAAGGCAAATGCGAAAGTTGTTACGAGGCTGATGTTCCGGCTGCTGCCGATCCAGATCTTTCTGGCGGCGGTGGGCTCGGTCAACGGCATCGTGTCCAGCTACTTTGCCAGCAACTATGTCGGCGTCGACGCGATGAGCGCCGTCGGTCTGTACAGCCCCATCAGCATGTTCCTCAACTCGGTCAGCCTAATCATGGTCGGCGGTTCGGTCATCCTCTGCGGGAAGTACCTGGGCCGGAACCGGCAGGACGATCTGCAGCGGGTGTTTTCGCTGGCGCTGTTCCTTGCTCCGATGCTTGCCGCGGTCCTGACCGTGCTTTTTCTTTTCTTCGGCCTTTTTGACCTGACGGGTATCCTGACCGGAGACGAAAAGGTGCGCCTGCTGTTCAACCGCTATCTGCTGGGCCAGGCAATCGGCCTGATCCCGCTGTTGCTCGGCAACGCCATCGTCCCCTTCCTCTCGATCGAGAGCAAGAGCCGGCATACCATGTTCGCGAGCCTGATCTATATCCTCGCCAACATCATCTTTAATTTCCTGTTCGTGCAGCTGCTGCACATGGAGGCCTTCGGCCTTGCGCTGGCCTCTTCGCTGGGCCTGTGGTTCTTCCTCGCGGTGGAGGTCCAGCCTTTCCTCGCCGGAAAGACGCATCTGCGGATCCGCCTGCAGAAGCTCCGCTGGAAAGACGCCTTCCTGCTTTACAAGACAGGGCTGCCCGGCGCCGCCTCCAACAGCTACCAGACGCTGCGCGGCTTTATCGTCAACTATCTGCTCGACGTCTTCGTCGGAAGCGTCGGCATCTCCGCCTTTGCGGCGGCCAACAATCTGCTCAGCATCTTCTGGTCCGTGCCCGTCGGCATGATGGCCGTCTCCCGTCTGCTGTTTTCCGTCAGCATCGGCGAGGAGGACCGGCAGACGCTGACCGACGTCATGCGCGTCATGTTCCGGCGCTTCCTGCCGCTGATGGGCGCGATCTGCGTGCTGCTCGTCCTCTGCGCCGAGCCTCTGACGCGGATCTTTTTCCGCGACCCGGCCGAGCCCGTCTATATGATGACGGTCTGGGGCCTGCGGCTTCTGCCCCTGTGCATGCCGCTGTCTATCATCCTCATGCACTTCATTTCCTACAGCCAGAGCTTCGGCAGGACCGGCCTGGTTTATCTGCTCGCGGCGCTGGACGGCGTGATCTGCGTAGCCGGTTTCACGGCGCTGCTGATCCGTTTTATCGGCATGAACAGCGTCTACATTTCCAATTTCCTCAACGGCGTCGTCACGACCCTTGTTATCGTCGGCTACGCCTGGATCAAAAAGAAGCGCTTCCCGCGGAATATGGACGAGCTGATGGTCGTCCCCGACGACTTTGGCGCCCGGGCCGACGAACGCCTGGATCTGAGCGTCAGGAGCATGGAGGACGTCGTCTCCGTCGCTGAGCGCGTACAGACCTTCTGCCTGGCGCGTGGAGTCGATGCACGGCGCGCCTATCTGGCCGGCCTCTCCATGGAGGAGATGGCTGGCAACGTCGTGGATCACGGCTTCAGGAAGGACAAAAAGAGCCATTCCGTGGACGTGCGCGTCGTACATAAGGACGACGTCGTGATCCTGCGCATCAAGGACGACTGCGTGCCCTTTGACCCGGGCGAGCGGCAGCAGCTCACTGAGGGCGACGATATCACGAAGAACATCGGGATCCGCATGGTCTTCAAGATCGCGCGGGACGTGCAGTACCAGAATATCCTCGGACTCAACGTGCTGACGATCAGCATTTGAATATCGGAAAGAAGGAAGCCCGGTTATGAAACGAAAAGCGGTTTTCATCCTGATCCCTCTGTTTTTGCTGCTTCTGTGCGCAGGCTGCGGGCAAAAGGCCGAAAAGCGCGGCGCGCAGGAGATCATCGAGGAGATGGTCGTCGACTACGGCAGCTACGGCGGCGAGGCCGATCAGCGGGTGGAGGAGCTTCTGCGCGAGCTGAAGGAGACGGACCCGAATCTCGGCGCGCGCTGGGACCGCATCATGATGCTGTGGTGGAAGGCCAATTCGCAGCTTGAGCTCAACGTTGACGTGCTTCCGGAGGGCCTCACGGATACCGACGAACTGTGCTTTGTCGTGCTGGGCTTTCAGCTTGCCCCGGACGGCACGATGCGCGACGAGCTGGTCGAACGCCTGACGGTCGCGCAGCGCTGCGCGGAGAAGTATCCGAACGCCTTGATCGTCTGCACCGGCGGCGGCACAGCGGCCGAGGACGAGACGGCCACGGAGGCCGGGCGCATGGCGGAGTGGCTGATCGAAAACGGCGTCGCCGCCGGGCGGGTGATCGTGGAGGACAAATCCCTCACCACGGCGCAGAACGCCATTTATACCTTTGATATCCTGGAGGCGAGGTATCCGCAGGTGAAGGAGCTGGTCATCGTCTCCAGCGACTACCACATCGCCACCGGTACGCTCCTGTTCGGCGCGGAGGCGATCCTGCGCGCCGACAATCCGGAAGGGGAGCCCGCGATCAGCGTGGTCTCCAACGCCGCGTGGAAAGCGCCCTCCGGCACGCTCTCCACCATGTTCCAGGCCGGAGCCCTGATCGAGCTCTCCGGCGATGTGGAGACAGCCTTCGAGATCTACTACGACACCTACGACATCCACGAGCTTCCGCCGCTGAAATGAATAATCGGCGGGACGGATCTTGTGCATACAGGATCACGGTCGGACATGCATAGAAAAAGCCGGAAAAAAGAGTAGTACTTTTCTGTTCTGATCCGGACGCCCGAAACGAAAAGAGAGGCATGCGAAAGCATGCCTCTCTTTTCGTTTTTTATCAGTCCAAAGGCCCTTTGCGGGACTGAGACGGACCGCGCCGGGGAGGACCGGCGGCTTGCGCTTTGCATGAATTACAAAATCAAAGCTTGAAAAATACTTTTTATCCAGTATAATGAAATCAACAGGCATTGCCATCACATGGAATGCAACCGGATCCGGATCCCAAATTCTTTAAGGAGGAACCCGCATGAAATTCGAGAAGAAAGCAATCATTTTCGACCTGGACGGCGTCATTTGCTTTACCGACAAGTACCACTATCAGGCGTGGAAGATGCTGGCGGACCGCCTGGGCATCTATTTTGACGAGAAGATCAACAACCGCCTGCGCGGCGTGAGCCGCATGGCGAGCCTGGAGATCATCCTCGAGCGCTCGACGAAGGAATATACGCCCGAGGAGAAGGAAGCCTTCGCCGCAGAGAAGAACGAAAACTACCGCGAGCTCCTGAAGAACATGAGCCCCGCCGACCTGAGCGACGAGGTGAAGAACACCCTCGACGAGCTGCGCCGCCGTGGCTACAAGCTGACCATCGGCTCCTCCAGCAAAAATACCAAGTTCATCCTCAGCCGCATCGGCCTGTCGGACTTCTTTGACGCCATCGCCGACGGCACCGACATCACCCGCTCCAAGCCGGATCCCGAGGTCTTCCTCATCTCCGCCGCGAAGGTCGGCATCGATCCGGCGGACTGCGCCGTGGTCGAAGACGCCAAGGCGGGCATCCAGGCGGCCAAGGCGGGCGGCATGACGGCTCTGGCTCTGTTCGGCGACGCGGCGGGCTGCGGACTGGAGGACTACGATCTGGCCTCCTTCTCCGACCTGCTGAACATCCTGTAAGAGGGAAGCGCCATGCTGGATTTTACAAGGGCTTCCGAATGGAAGATCATCGAAACGGATTTTGACCCCTCCGCGCTCGGCAAGGTCGAGGCCAACTTCTGTCTCGGCAACGGCTATCTGGGCCTGCGCTCGGCCACGGAGGAGCAGTACCTGGGCGAGACGCGAGACCTGCTGGTGGCCGGCACCTTCGACCGCTTCTCCCCGGAGGAGGTCACGGAGCTGCCCAACGCCGCCGACGTGACCAACATTGAGATCACGCTGGACGGCGAGCGCTTTGACCTGACCCGGGGCGAGATCCTCTCCTACGAGCGATCTCTCGATCTGAAGACCGGGCTGCTCGACCGCCGGGTGGTCTGGCGCTCGAAGGAGGGGAAGACCTATACGCTGCATTTCGAGCGCGTCGTCTCCCTCCGCCGTCTGCACAGCATCGCCCTGCGCATCTCCGTGACGCCCGAGTCCGACTGCACGGTGAAGCTCCGCTCCGGCATCGACGGGCGCGTGAGCTGCGACGGCTCCCAGCACTTCACCGAGGGGCAGACGCGCTTTTACGACAAGCGCTATCTGCAGTATGTCCCGCGCACGATCCAGTCGAACATCAGCTTCGTGCTCAGCGCGGCGCACCGCTTCAACGCGGACGGCGAAGCGATCAGCCCGAAGAGCGACATCAACATCGTCCGCCGCCGCATGTTCTCCAACTTCACGCAGGAGCTGAAGGCCGGGCAGACGCTGACGATGGAGAAGTTCGCGACCGTCTTCACGACGCGCGACAGAGAGGCGGCGGCGCTGAGCCTGGACGAGCTGCAGGCCCTGGGCCTGGAGCAGCTGCAGGCAGACGAGGCCGCAGGCTTCGACGCGCTGGCGGCCGAGAGCGCGGAGACCTGGGAGGAGAAGGTCTGGCGCCGCGCGCCCGTCGAGATCGACGGCCCGGATTACGACCAGCTTCTGATCCGCTTCGCGCAGTATCACATGCAGCTGATGACCCCCGCGCACGACAACCGCATGAACATCGGCGCGAAGGGCTTCTCCGGCGAGGGCTACAAGGGCCACACCTTCTGGGACACGGAGATCTTCCTGCTGCCCTATTTCATCTTCTCCATGCCCGAGATCGCGCGCAGTCTGGAAGAGTACCGCTATCTCTCCCTCTCCGGCGCGCATGAAAAGGCCCGCCGCAACGGCTACGAGGGCGCGCAGTTCCCCTGGGAGAGCGCCTGGCTGGACGACGGCGAGGTGACGCCGGAGTACATGGGCACCGACATCGTGACCGGCCAGCTTATCAAGGTCTGGACCGGCTTCATCGAGATCCACATCACGGCGGACGTGGCCTTTGGCGCCTGGCAGTACTACGTCTGCACCGGCGACCAGGACTTCATGGACCGCTATGGCTACGAGCTGATCTTCGACTGCGCCAAGTTCTGGGCCAGCCGCCTGGAGGAGGGATCGGACGGTCTGCTGCACATCAACGACGTTGTGGGCCCGGACGAGTACAAGGAGCACGTCGATGACAACGCTTTCACCAACTACATGGCCAAGTGGACGATCGACAAGGCCCTGGAATACGCGGACGAGCTGCAGGCCGGAAAGCCCGCGCTCTACGCGGCGCTGGACGACAGGCTCGGCCTCTCCAAGCGCCTGCCGCTCTGGCGGGAGAAGACCGCGCGCATCTTCCTGACCAGACCGAACGAGAACGGCGTCCTGCCGCAGGACTCCACCTATCTGACGCTGCGGGACATCGACCTGTCGAAGTACAAGAAGCAGGCGCACGTCGGCGGCATCTACAAGGACTTCAACCAGGAGCAGATCACAAAGATCCAGGTCTCCAAGCAGGCAGACGTCATGGTGCTCTTCTATCTGCTGGAGGAGAAGTTCGGCCAGGCCGTGAAGAAGGCGAGCTGGGACTACTACGAGCCCCGCTGCCTGCACGATTCCAGCCTGTCCCTGTCCACGCACTCGGTGCTGGCCAGCGATATCGGCGACCCGGAGCTCGGCTATGAGATGTTCCGCAAGGCCTGCCTGATCGACCTGGACAACGCCAATCCCCATTCCTCCGACGCGGGCATACACGCCGCAAGCTACGGCGGGCTGTGGCAGTGCGCGGTCTACGGCTTCGGCGGCCTGCGGATGCTGGGCGGCAAGCTCCGCATCAGCCCGACCCTGCCGAAGGCCTGGAACGGGCTGCGCTACACGATCCTCTGGAAGGGCCAGCGTCTCGACGTGAGGGTCGGGAAGGACAGTGTGCACATCGTCAACGACACGGCGCGGGAGCCGGTCACGCTGGAGATCTGGGGGAAGGAATACACCTTTACGAAGGAATTGACGGTTGAGCGGGAGTGAGCTTCCATGAACTATATCGGCATTGATCTCGGCGGCATCAACACGGCTGCGGCGCTGGTCAGCGAGGAAGGCGAAATCCTTCAGACGCGCAGCGTCCCCACGCCCCGTACGCCGGAGGGCGTGGCGGATGCGATCGCGGCGCATGTGAAAGCGCTTTCCGAAGGCGCGGATGAGCTCGCCCCCTGCATCGGCATCGGCGCGCCCGGCTCTCTCGATACGGAGCGGGGCGTGATCGAGTACTGGTCGAACCTCAACTTCCACGAGGTGCCGCTGGCGGAGATGGTGCGCAGCCGCACCGGGCTGGACGCGGTGATGGAAAACGACGCCAACTGCGCCGCGCTGGGCGAATACGTCGCCGGCGCGGGCAAGGGCAGCCGCTCGCTGATCGTCATCACGCTTGGCACCGGAATCGGCGGCGGCGCGGTACTGAACGGACGCCTTGCCACCGGTCTCAACGGCGGCGGGCTCGAGGTCGGGCACATGGTGATCGAGCACGGCGGCAGACCATGCACCTGCGGGCGCAGGGGCTGCTTCGAGACCTACTGCTCCGCCACGGCCCTGATCCGCGAGGCGCGCAAGGCCATGGCAGAGGACCCGGCTTCCCGGATGTGGGCCCTGGCGGGATCGCCGGAGAAGCTCAACGGCAAGCTGGTGTTCGATGCCGCAGGGGAAGGGGACGCCGCCGCGACGCGCGTGCTGGAGGAGTTCCTGGACTACCTGGGCTCCGGCGTCACGAGCCTCATCAACGTCTTTCAGCCGGAGGTCTTCTGCATCGGCGGCGGCCTGGCCGGCGCCGGGGAGCGCATCATGGCCCCGGTACGCGAGACGGTGCAGCGCGAGGCCTACGCGCGGGACAGCAGACAGCAGACGCGTGTTCTGCGCGCCCTGCTGGGCAACGACGCCGGGCTGATCGGAGCGGCCATGCTGCCGCGCTACCGGATCTGAAGAAAAAAATAAAAAAGGCTTGATTTCGAAAGAAATCAAGCCTTTTTTGCTGCTTTCCGGGGCGGGAAAGCAGCATCATGTTGCAGGATAACTGCTCTCAGCAAAATTTTTCGTACAGCTCGCGGTCGCAGTCGCGGGCGCAGAGATAGAAGGTCAGCACGGCCTCCCTGCTCGGGATCGGCAGAGAGACGCGGCCTGCGCGGCCCGCCGTGGGGGAGGAGAACAGCGAGGAGGTCAGCAGCGGCAGCCCGGTGGACAGCGCCAGATCCTCCAGCACGTCCAGATCCTCCTGCTCGATCCGGTGCAGGCCCTCCAGCCAGCTCAGCCGGTCGCGCCAGATGCCCATGTGCCGGTAGGCCAGCACGGTCAGCCCGTTCAGATCCTGTTCCTCCAGCGCGCTCTTTCCGGCGAGCGGGTGAGAGGTCGGCATCTCCAGCAGCAGGCGTTCCTCGAGGTATTTCCCGCACAGGATCCCCTTTTCCTCGACGGGGACATGCGTCAGGATCAGGCGGAAGCGGCCTTCCCGCAGACCGGGCAGGAGCAGTTCGGTTTCCTGCTGCTCCTTGGCGATGATGCTGTTGGGGAAGCGCTCGTGGATCTGCGCGGAAAGCCTCCACAGGGGAGAAGGGGAGCTTGCGCAGATGCGGATCGTGGACAGCCTTTCGGCATAGTCCCGCAGATCCTCGACGTAGCGCTGCGCCTCGCGAAGCAGCTCCCTCGCGCTTTCCGCCGCGTACAGGCCCAACTCGCCGAGGGCGATCCGGTTCCGGCGGCGCACGAAGAGCGTGAGCCCGAGTTCAGCTTCCAGCCGCTGCATAGAACGGCTCAGCGCCGGCTGCGAGAGATGCAGCTGCTCCGCGGCCGCGGACAGGCTGCCCGTCTCCGCAACCGTGACAAACTGAAGGAGCTGCTGGAAATCGATCATGCAGGTTCAGCCTCCCTTTTTTATCGTTATTTTCATTATAGCACGAAAAAAACGTATAGCAATCAAAATTGAAGAAAAAGGGATAATCCGCTCATGATGCGATGAAACAACCAAAAAGGGTCCGTTTATTTGGTGCACATCGCACAAAGCCTGTGTCTCGGTATGCATATAGCGCATACTGAGATGCAAAATGCGCATTTTACTATTTATTAAAAAAATGTTAAAATTCAAATACAGTGTTCTTCGGAACAATAAAAAAGGAGGAGAGAAAATGGTAGAATTTTTGTCCAAACTGCTGAGCCCCATCTTTGAGCCGATGGGCGTCAGCCAGGCGGACCTGACCAGCTACCTGACCATGGTCAAGAGCTATGTCTGGGTCATCCTGATCGCTTTGGCCGCCCTGATCGTCGTGATGTTCCTGGCGAGACTGGCGAAGAAGGGCAAGAGGCATCTGTGGCGCTGGCATGCCGTGGTCGCCTTCATCGCGATCCTGGCGCTGGTCGTCAACCTGATATGCTTCGGCCCCCTGAAGAGCAACGTCTCCGGCTTCCTCAACGCCTCGAAGGCCGAGCTGACCGAAGAGACCGTTGCCGCGAGCAAAGACGTTATCAAGAGAGTCGGCGAGGAGGGCCTTGTCCTCGTCGAGAACAACGGTCTGCTCCCGCTGAAGGACGTCAAGGCGCTCAACGTCTTCGGCTGGGGCTCCACGAACCCGATCCTGGGCGGCACCGGCTCCGGCTCGTCTGACGGCTCCACCGCCGTCGGCATCCTGCAGTCGCTCAACGACGCGGGCTTCGCCACCAACGAAGAGCTGACCGCCATGTACAAGAACTACCGGGCCGACCGTCCGAGCGTGGGCATGTACGCCCAGGACTGGACGCTTCCCGAGCCCACCGTTGACGCTTACACCGACGCGGTGATGAGCCAGGCCAAGGGCTTCTCCGACGTGGCCGTCATCGTCATCTCCCGTTCCGGCGGCGAAGGCGCCGACCTGCCCACCGACATGAACGCCGTCATCAAGGGCACCTACAACGTGGCCGCCGAGATCTCCGTCGTTCCCGACAAGTTCGGCTACTACAACGGCACCTACACCAACAACGGCAGCTATGACGACTTCGAGCCGGGCGAGCACTACCTCGAGCTGTCCGTGACCGAAGAGAACATGGTCGAGAAGGTCTGCTCCGAGTTTGACAAGGTCATCGTCATCATCAACGCCAACAACTCCATGGAGCTTGGCTGGGTCCGCGACTATCCGTCGATCGGCGCTGTCATCCTGGCGCCCGGCGCGGGCAACAGCGGTCTGGCCGGCCTCGGCGAGATCATCTCCGGCGCTGTCAACCCCTCCGGCCACACCGTCGACACCTTTGTCTACGATCTGACCGCGACCCCGACCTGGAACAACTTCGGCAGCTTCTACTACTCCAATGTGGAAGACTTCAAGCAGGCCATCGCTGAAAACGACGGCGCCTATGAAGGCGGCATGGCCTTCGTCAACTACGTAGAGGGCATTTACGTCGGCTACAAGTTCTACGAGACGGCCGCCGAAGAAGGCCTGATCAACTATGACGAGCATGTCCTGTATCCCTTCGGCTACGGCCTGAGCTACACTACTTTCGACCGCAGCATCGAGAACTTCAAGGACAACGGCGACACCGTCAGCTTCGACGTCAAGATCACCAACAGCGGCGCCGTGGCCGGCAAGGACGTGGCCGAGATCTACTTCACCCCGCCCTACACCAACGGCGGCATTGAAAAGGCCTCCGTCAACCTGGTCGACTTTGCCAAGACCAAGACCCTCGAGCCCGGCGCTTCCGAGACCCTGAGCTTCACCATCGCCAAGGAAGACATGGCCTCCTATGACGCCACGCTCGGCGGCGTCGGCGGCTACATCCTGGAGAAGGGCGAGTACGTCATCTCCCTGCGCAGCGACTCCCACACCGTCGCGGCCGAAGCGAAGTTCACCGTGGACGCCGACATCAGCTACGTCGACGGCCGCGCCAGCGACAAGGTCCCGGCCACCAGCCAGTTCGAGTCCTACTCCCGCGGCGACTTTGAGCAGCTCAGCCGCAAGGACGGCTTCGCCAACTACGACGCCGCCACCGCCGCTCCCACGAACTTCGAGATGAGCGCCGCGACCCGCGCCGAGCTGGAGAAGGTCGCTACCGGCTTCTATGACCCGACCGCGCTTGACGACGCCAACGACGCGATGCCCACCCTGGGCGCGAAGAACGGCCTGACCCTCGCGGATCTGACCGGCAAGAGCTACGACGATCCCAACTGGGACAAGCTGCTCGATCAGTTGAGCTTTGACGAGATGGTCACGATGATCAACATCGGCGGCTGGCAGACCGCGGCGATCGACTCCGTCGGCAAGGTCGCGACCTCCGACTGCGACGGCCCCGCCGGCCTGTCGAACTTCATCACCGGCGCCTACGGCACGGCCTATCCGGCCGAGGTGCTGATGGCCCAGACCTGGAACACCGAGCTCCTCGAGGAGATGGGCGAGGCGATGGGCAAGGAGTACGCCGAGGTCAACAACTACGGTCAGTACGGCCCGGCCATGAACACGCACCGCAACGCCTTCGCCGGCCGCAACTTTGAGTACTACTCCGAGGACGGCGTGCTCGCCGGCAAGCTGGCTGCCGCTGAGGTCAACGGCATTGCCAAAAACGGCGTCTACACCGAGATCAAGCACTTCGCCCTGAACGACCAGGAGGGCAGCCGCTGCTCCTTCTTGCTCACCTTTGCCTCCGAGCAGGCGATCCGTGAGATCTACCTCAAGCCCTTTGAGCTGGCTGTGAAGGGCAACACCAGCGGCCTCCAGGCGGCGATGAGCTCCTTCAACTTCATCGGCACCGTTCCGAGCTGCGAGAACCCGAACCTGCTGAAGACCGTCCTGCGCGACGAATGGGGCTTCAGGGGCTTCGTGGAAAGCGACTACAACGGCTCCTACGGCTACATGAGCTCCGACCACTGCGTCCGCTCCGGCAACGACCTGATGCTGGGCTTCGGCATGAATCCCACCAACGTCTTCTCCGACAAGAGCGCCACGGCGACTCTGGCCATGCGTCAGGCCTGCAAGAACATCCTCTACACCATCGGCAATTCCGGCTACTACACCAACGGCGCCGCCGGCGGCATGGACAACATGACCAAGATCTTCCTCGGCGCCGACATCGGCGTGGCGGTCCTCCTGATCGCGATCGAGGCGATCCTGCTCGGCCGCTACAGCAAGAAAAAGAAGGCGGCGGCATAATTAACCGCTCTGCCGCGCAGCGATCTCTCAGGGCTGTCACCGTTCTCCGCCCGGGGACAGTGACAGCCCTGTCCTGTCGTTGCGGCCTGCAGTTTGTCAAGCCGCACTGTACACAAACGGTCGGTTTTCGGACGCAATCGGCACTTTACAAGCGCCTCTGCGCTCGGTAAAATAGACAGTAGCAAAGAATACGGATTACCCGCTTTCCGCATGGAAGCAGCCCCGGCAATACGGTGTTTGAATCGTATTCTCTCTCGGTAAACACAGTGGTAAAGGAGGAATTCTTGCTTTGAAACATCTGGATATCATCAGTCAGATGACCCTGGAGGAGAAGGCCCATATGCTCTCCGGCCGGGATTTCTGGCAGAGCCAAAGCGTCAATCGGCTGGGAGTCGGCAATATGACGCTTTCCGACGGCCCGCATGGCATCCGCAAGCAGGAGGGAGCGGGGGACCAGCTCGGTCTGAACGGCTCGCTGCCCGCCACCTGCTATCCGACCGCCGCGACGATGGCCAACTCCTGGGACCCGGCGCTGGGCGAGGAGCTCGGCAAAATGCTCGGCGAGGAGGCCGCTTCGCAGGACGTCTGCGTGCTGCTGGGCCCGGGCCTCAACATCAAGCGCAGCCCCTTCTGCGGCCGCAACTTTGAGTATTTCAGCGAAGATCCCTATCTCGCGGGCAAGATGGCCGCGGGCTACGTCCGGGGCATCCAGGCCAACGGCGTGTCCGCCTGCCCGAAGCACTTCGCCGCCAACAACACGGAGCTGCGCCGCATGGCATCCGACTCCGTTGTGGACGAGCGCACGCTCCGCGAGATCTACCTCACCGGCTTCGAGATCGCCGTCACCGAGGGCCATCCGAAGTCCATCATGTCCTCCTACAACATGGTCAACGGCGTCTACGCCAACGAGAACGCCCACCTGCTGCAGGAGATCCTGCGCGACACCTGGGGCTTCGACGGCTTCGTCGTGTCCGACTGGGGCGCGAACAACGACTTCACCGAAGGCGTGCGCGCCGGCTCCCACCTCGAGATGCCCGGCACCGGCGGCGACGGCCCGCGTCAGCTGATGCAGGCGGTGGCCGACGGCAGGATCACCGAGCATGAGGTGGACGTCCGCGTGGACGAACTGCTGGACGTAATGCTGTCCACCAGAGCCGCCGTCGACCCGCTCAAGGGCAAGCCCTTCGACGTCGAAGCGCACCACGCTTTCGCCCAGAAGGCCAGCGAGCAGAGCATCGTCCTGCTCAGGAACGAGGAGAACATCCTGCCCCTCAAGCCCGGCAGCAAGGTCGCCGTCATCGGCGAATTTGCGCAGAAGGCCCGCTACCAGGGCGCCGGCTCCTCGGTCGTCAACTGCACCAAGCTCGACCACACGATGGACGTGATCGGAAACTTCCCGCTTGACGTCGTCGGATTTGAGCCCGCCTATCCGCGCCACGGCGCGCCGAACGCGGAGATGATGGCCAAGGCCGCGGAGCTCGCGAAGAAGGCCGACTACGTGCTGCTCTATCTCGGCCTCGACGAGATCAGCGAGTCCGAGGGTCTCGACCGCTCGACGCTCGCGATCCCGGAGTGCCAGATCGAGGCGCTCAAGGCCGTGGCTGCGGCCAACCCGAACGTCATCATCGTCATGTCCGCCGGCTCCAGCGTCGAAATGCCCTGGCTCGACCGCTGCAAGGCCATGGTCCACGGCTATCTCTGCGGCCAGGCCGGTGCAAGCGCGGTGCTGAAGGTCATCCTCGGCGAGGTCAACCCCTCCGGCAAGCTCAGCGAGAGCTACCCCGTCAAGTATGAGGACTGCTCCAGCGCGCCCTACTTCCCGGCCGTGCAGCGCAACGTCGAGTACCGCGAGGGCCTCTATGTCGGCTACCGCTGGTACGAGAGCGCGAAGATCCCCGTCCTGTTCCCCTTCGGCTTCGGCCTGAGCTACACCACGTTTGAGTACAGCGATCTCAGGGTGACCGACAAGGCTGCGACCTTCACTCTGAAGAACACCGGCGCCGTCGAAGGCGCGGAGGTCGCGCAGCTTTACGTCCACGCCAAGAACCCGACGGTCTACCGCCCGGCGAAGGAGCTCAAGGGCTTCGCCAAGGTCTTCCTCAAGGCCGGCGAGAGCAAGGAAGTCACGATCGAGCTCGACGACAAGGCCTTCCGCTACTGGAACAGCGTCACGAACCGCTTCGAGATCGACGGCGGCGAATACGAGATCCTGATCGGCGCGAACGTCGCGGATATCAAGCTCTGCGGCATGGTCGCCGTCAAAGGCACCGAAGCCCCCGCCTGCGAGGATCCGGCGAAGCTGCCGAGCTACTACGCCTGCGACATCAAGGCCGTGCCCGACGCGGAGTATGAGGCCCTGCTGGGCCGCCCGATCCCGGACGGCAGCTGGTCCGGCATGATCCGGGCCAACGACGCGATCGGCCAGCTCTATTACGCCAAGGCCCTCAAGGCCCGCTTCATCTGGAAGATCATGGACACGATCCTGCAGAACTCCATCAAGAAGGGCGAGCCGGATCTGAACATCACCTTCATCTATAACATGCCCGTCCGCGCGATCGGCAAGATGGCCGGCGGCATGGTATCGACCGAGATGTGCGACGGTATCCTCGACATCATCAACGGCCACGGCATCGCCTTCTGCAAGGGCCTCGGCAAGGTGATCGGCGGCTTCTTCAAGCAGATGGGCGTCGCCAAACGCCAGAAACAGCTCGAATAAGGAGGGGAGAGACATGAGCAAAGGACTGAACGGCCTGAACCCGATCGTGGCGATCCTCCTGACGGTGCTGGTCGCCGTGCTGTGCGTGGTATTCTTCGTCACTCATCACATTTTCTGGGGCGTCGTCTTCGCCCTGATCACCCTGGACTTCCTGGCGGACGTCGTTCTGTCGTTCAAAAAAGCATAGGAGGAACATAAGCAATGAGCGAAACGAAAAAGGGCAGCTTTTTTGACAAGCTGCCGCCGAGCCTCATCAAGAAAAACAACGTCACCCTGATCCCGGAGGGCGCGATCGGCTACCTGCTGGGACCCACCCTTGCTCTGCTGGGCAACTCCGTGCTGTCGGCTTACTTCAACAAGTATATGTCCGACGTGCTGCACGTCAACAACTGGGCGCCTGCCTTCTTCACCTGGCTGCCGGTCATTTCGGTCATCTTCGTCGTGATCGGCAACATCCTGGTCGGCCGTCTGATGGACAAAATCAAGTCCAAAAACGGCAAGGCGCGTCCGCTGCTGCTCGTTTCCGTGCCCATCAGCCTGCTGGCGCTGCTGTTCCTGTTTATCTTCTCCCCGTATAACGCGACCGACACCAGCTGGCATATCGGCGCGCTGCTGTGCATCGCGATCGGCTACAACCTGTGGTTTGCCTTTGCCTATCCGATGTACTACACCCCGCACGCGGCGCTGGTCAGCCTCTCGACGCGCAACGGCAAGGACCGCGGCCTGCTGGCCACGATCTCCAACGCGACGATGCTGGCGGCCATCGGCCTGACCAACATGATCCTGCCCTTCTTCTTCGATCTGCTCTTCGTTCCGGATCTGAGCGGCGCCAACGGCACGCCCGTCTACAACGAGGCGAAGGAGATCGTCAACTATGTGGACGCCAACGGCAACGTGCTTTATGACGAGCTTGCCAGCTACAACCACTGGAAGATCTTCGTCATCGCGCTGATCGTCGTCACCTTCGCCGGCGCGCTGATCGAGTACTTCTTCACCCGCGAGCGTGTCACCGAAGAGAGCATGGGCCAGGACGTGGCGCCCAAGGCCGCGCTGCCCATCAAGGAGCAGTGGAAGATCTGCTCGAAGGACAGGTTCTGGATCATCATGATGGTGTTCTTCTTCCTGTACCAGTTTGGCGGCATGATCAAGAACGTCTCTCAGGTCTATTTCTGCACGGCGATGTTCAAGGAAGCGGAGACCGGCCTGTACTCCGTGGCGCACGGCGGCACGCTGCACGCGTCCCTGTCCATCATCGGCGCCGTCCCGACGGCCGTCGGCATGGTGCTCGCCCTGCCGCTTGCCAATCTCCTCGGCAGCAAGGGCAAGGCCATCCTCTCCGGCGCCATTGTGGCCGTGATCGGCGGTCTGATCGGTCTGATCGCTCCGAACAACTGGTGGGTCGTCGTGATCTCCTTCGTCATCAAGGCCCTGGGCTCCACCCCGGCCATGTACCTGTCCCTGGCCCTGCTGGCGGACGTTTTTGACCACCAGGAGGCCGTGCACGGCGTGCGCACCGACGGTCTGTCGATGACGATCTACGGCGCGATCATGGCGGGCATGACCGGCCTCACCACCGGCGTGCTGAACATGGTGCTCTCCGGCGTCAACTACGACGTCAGCACCCTGCAGACCAACGAGGCCCTGCGCGGCGCGATGCCCTGGGTCTTCATCGGCGGCGAGACGATCTGCTACGCCGGCATTTTCCTGATCTTCATCTTCATGGGCGTCGAGAAGTTCTCGAAGATCGACCACCACGCCATCGTGGCCGACCAGAAGGCCGCCGCTGCGGCCGAGGGACGCCAGTACATCTCCGCGGAGGAGAAGATCCGCATCGAGGAAGGCGAGGAGGCCTACGAGGCCGAGCTGAAGAAGCAGGCCGACGCTGCCGCCAAGGAAGAGGCCCGCATCGCGAAGCTGACGCCCGAGAAGCGCCAGGCCGAGGCGGAAGCCGAGAGAAAGCTCCTCGAGGAGTTCAACGCGCTCCGCGAGGCTGCCGGCAGACCGGCTTATCAGGAATAAGAGGAATTGGGACAGATCCTGAGCGGGAGTTTGTGATCCTATGAAGTACGATTGTCTGATCGTGGGCGCAGGGCTTTACGGCGCGACCGTGGCCCAGCGCCTGCGGGAAAAGGGAAAAAAGGTCCTGGTGCTGGAAAAGCGCGATCATATCGGCGGCAACGTCTACACCGAAGAGATCGAGGGCATCCAGGTCCACAGGTACGGCGCGCATATCTTCCACACCAACGACAGGCGCGTGTGGGACTATGTGAACCGCTTTGCGGACTTCAACCGCTACACGAATTCTCCGGTCGCCAATTACCGCGGCGAGCTCTTCTCCCTGCCCTTCAACATGTACACCTTCAACAAAATGTGGGGCGTCGTGACACCGCAGGAGGCGGAGGAGAAGATCGCCGAGCAGCGCGCGGCAGCCGGGATCGCCGAGCCGAAGAATCTGGAGGAGCAGGCGATCTCCCTCGTGGGGACGGACATCTACGAGAAGCTCGTCAAGGGCTACACCGAAAAGCAGTGGGGCCGCCCCTGCACGGAGCTGCCCGCCTTCATCATCCGGCGGCTGCCGGTGCGCTTCACCTTTGACAACAACTACTTCAACGCCCGCTTCCAGGGCATCCCCGTCGGCGGCTACACGGCGATGGTGGAGAAAATGCTCGAGGGCGCGGACGTCAGACTCGGCGTGGACTACCTCGCGGAGAAGTCCGCCTGGGACCGCATGGCGAAGACTGTGGTATACACCGGGCCGATCGACCGCTATTTCGGCTATCGCTTCGGCCCGCTGCAGTACCGCAGCGTCCGCTTCGAGACCGAGCTGCTGGACACGCCCAACTACCAGGGCAACGCGGTCGTCAACTACACCGACCGCGAAACGCCTTTTACCCGCATCATCGAGCACAAGCACTTCGAATTCGGCACCCAGCCGAAAACAGTCATCTCCCGCGAATACAGCGCCGAGTGGCAGCCCGGCGACGAGCCCTACTATCCCGTCAACGACGAGAAAAATAACGCCCACTACGAGCAGTACCGGGCGCTGGCGGGGCTTGAGACGAACATCATCTTCGGCGGGCGTCTCGGCGAATACCGTTATTACGATATGGACGCGGTGATCGCCGCCGCGCTGGATCAGGCGGAAAAACTGTAAGAAGACAGAGGAAAAGGATATGAAGCTCCTGACAGTCACGGTACCCTGCTACAACTCTCAGGATTACATGGAAAAGTGCCTCGACAGCCTGCTTGCCGGGGGCGAGCGGGTGGAGATCATCGTCATCAACGACGGCTCGAAGGACCGCACCGGCGAGATCGCGGACGCCTACGCGGCGAAATATCCGACGATCGTCAGGGCCGTCCATCAGGAAAACGGCGGCCACGGCGAGGGCATCAACCAGGGCCTGCGCCACGCGACGGGGAAGTACTTCAAGACCGTGGACAGCGACGACTGGGTCAGCGCCGATTTCCAGCGCTTCCTCGACACGCTGGAGGCCTGCGAGAGGCAGGGCGGCGTCGATCTCTTCGTCACGAACTACTACTACGAGCACGCCGACGGCAAGGGAGACCGCTCCATCAACTTCTCCAACGCCCTGCCCGAGGGCAGGATCTTCGGCTGGGCGGAGACGAAGCCCTTCCGGGTCGATCAGATCCTGATGATCCACGCCTGCACCTACCGCACGGAGCTGCTGCGGCAGACAGGGCTCGAAATGCCGAAGCACACCTTCTACGAAGACAACTACATGATCTACGGCAACCTGCGCTCGGCCGAGCGGCTGTACTACATGAATTCGGACCTCTACCGCTACTTCATCGGCCGCGCCGGGCAGAGCGTGCAGGAGGACGTGATGAAGCGGCGCTACGCCCACCAGCTCAAGGCCACCGAGCTCTGCTTCAGGGCCTTTCATCTGGACGAACTGGGCGACAGGCGCAAGCTGGCCTACTGCCGGCACGAGCTGTTCATCATGTTCGGCATCTCGATCCTCTACGCGCGGCTGAACGGCTCGGACCAGGCGGAGGCCGACCTGGCTCAGCTCTGGGAGAGCTGCCGCGCCTACGACGAAAAATGGGCCGATTACTTCCGCTGGAGGACGGCCCTGCGCTTCGTCTGCGTCCCCGGGAAGGGCGGCGCCGCCTTTGTCCGCTTCATGTACCATGTGGCCCACCGCGTGGTGCGCTTCAACTGAAACGAAAAAGACAAAAAGACCTGATTTCTTCCGAAATCAGGTCTTTTTGCGCGCGTATGCCCGGCGGATCATGCCGTCGTCACCGGGCTCTCGCTCGCCTTGGCGATATAGCGGCGGATCGTTTCGACCATCGCTTTGTTCCGGAAGCCTGCCTCGATCTCGTCCATGTCTACGGTCCTTCCGGAGAGGATGCCCTGGATCAGGACCTCCGCGACCATGACGTCCCGGGTCATCGGATCCTTCAGATAGCTCAGCAGGTCGATGTTCATTTTGCTGTTGATGCCCTCGATCATGCCGGTGAAGAAGGTACAGTCCTCGCCGAAGAGCCTGCCGATGCTCTCGATATACTGAAAGCCGGTGAGAACGTCCTCCAGGCGCATCATCCTGCGCTCGACGGCTGCGAGGCTGCCTCCGTTGAGCAGCTTGTCGGCCGTGGTGTTCAGCGTGTCGCACAGCTCGAGCAGAATGCCCGTGTCGGGGAGCGTGTCGCCGTTTTCCCATTTGGAGACGGCCTGAAACGAGATGTTCAGCTTCTCGGCCAGTTCTTTCTGCGTCAGACCGGCCGTCTTGCGCAGATGCTGGATGTACCGTCCGATTTTAAGATTGTCCATGATTTTGTCCTCCATGAATTGGTGTTATTCGCGGCCCGCAATCGCATCATACCGCATACGGCGCGTTTCGTAAATAACCGAATAATTGAACATATTCTATTTTGAGTTGAATTTGCGGGAGAGCTCGCCCTTGACAGCGATCCGCGGCTATTGTATGCTTGTCCTGTGTTTTTTTGACAGGATCCCGACAGACGGGGGAGAGGGGCTGCGGCGTGGAGAGCAAAAGAACATTCCGCGAGGACTGCGGGTATATCGTCCGCGAGGCGATCCGGCGCGTGCAGCCGGACGAAGCCGTCCGCCGCGCGCTCGAAGGAAAGGACTTCGGCGCCGGGCGGCTGATCCTTGTCGCCGTCGGCAAGGCGGCCTGGTCGATGGCCCGCGCCGCGGCCGATACCCTCGGAGCGCGGATCGACGGCGGCGTCGTCATCACAAAATACGGCCATGCGCAGGGACCGATCCCGCCGCTGGAGATCCGGGAGGCCGGGCACCCCGTCCCGGACGGAAACAGCTTTGCTGCGACGGCGGAGGCGCTGAGGCTGACGGCCGATCTGCGCCCGGAGGACACGGTGCTCTTCCTGCTCTCCGGCGGCGGCAGCGCCCTGTTCGAGCAGCCGCTGATCGAGCCGGCAGAGCTGCAAAGCATCACCGGGCGGCTCCTCGCCTGCGGGGCGGACATCGTCGAGATCAACACGCTGCGCAAGCGCCTGTCCGCCGTGAAGGGCGGCCGCTTTGCCGCGCACTGCGCCCCGGCGCGGGTGTTCGGCATCGTCTTGTCGGATATCATCGGCGACCCGCTGGACAGCATCGCCTCCGGCCCGGCGTATCCGGACGGCAGCCGCTGCGAGGAGGCGCTCGCGATCGCCGAAAGATACGGGCTGGAGCTCTCGGCGCGGGCGATGGCCTGTCTCCGGACGGAGACGCCCAAGAGCCTTGACAACGTAACGACCGAGATCACCGGCAGCGTGCGCGAGCTCTGCGCCGCGTCGGCGGAGGCCTGCCGCGCCCTGGGCTACGAGCCGCTGATCCTGACCGACCGCCTCGCCTGCGAGGCGCGGGAGGCGGGGCGCTTCCTCGGCGCGATCGCCCGCAGCCACAGTCAAACGGGAAAGGCCCTGGCCTTCATCGCAGGCGGCGAGACCGTCGTGCACGTGAGGGGAACGGGCCTCGGCGGGCGCAATCAGGAGCTCGCGCTGGCCGCCGCGGCGGAGATCGCTGGCATGGATAACGCCGCTGTTTTCTCCTTCGGCTCCGACGGCACGGACGGCCCGACGGACGCCGCGGGCGGCTTCGCGGACGGTAATACGGCCGCCGCGATGGCCGCGAAGGGTTTTCCGGTCGAGGCCGCGCTGCGAAACAACGACGCCTATCACGCCCTGCAGAGCGCGGATGCGCTGATCGTCACCGGCCCCACCGGCACCAACGTCAACGACGCGGCGGTCGTCCTGCTGCGCCCTTCAGCGCCGCGCTGAACGGAAAAACAGAAAAACACGCCCGCCGGGTTTCCCGGCGGGCGTGTCTGCTTATTCGCTTTGTTATTCTCCGGAGAGCCCTGCGATCAGATTCCTGTAGAAATCGACCGCGCCGGGCAGGCAGGCGATCTCGATATTCTCGTTGACGCCGTGCATGCCCTTCATCTGCTCCGGCCCGTATACGACGGGGGCGAAGCGGATCACGTTTTCGCTGATCTCCTGGTAAAAGCGCGCGTCGGTGGCGCCGGTCATCACATAGGGGCAGGCGGGAAGACCGGGGAAGGTCTTTTCCACCGTGCGCACTGTGTACTGCCAGGCTTCGCCCTTGATATCCGCGGCTTCGGTGTAGTCGCTGGCGGCGAGCACCTGCGTCTCCAGGCCGTAACGTTTGGCCAGCGCGCGGATGATGCCGAGGCTCTCCTCCATGCCCTGGTGGGGGATAAAGCGCATGTTGGCCCAGACCGAGGCCTCCTGCGGCAGAACGTTGCAGGCGTCGGAGCCGGACTGCATCGTAAAGGCGACCGTCGTCTTGAGCAGCGCGCCCGCCTGCGCTGACAGCTTCGGCATGACGAGCTTCAGGAGCGGAGCGAAGAGCCAGAGATTGCCGAACAGCAGGCGCAGTCCGAATGGCGCGTAGGGGGCGAGGCGCGTGAACATCGCCGCGACCTCCGGCTCGAAGCTCTTGCGGAAGGGCGAGCGCTTTTCCACCCGATCCACAAAGGCGGCCAGCCGCGCGATCGGGCTGTTGGCGGGCGGGGCGCTGGCGTGCCCGCCGGAGGAGCGGGCGGTGAACTTCACGTCTGCCTTGCCCTTTTCGAATACGCCCATCATCGCGAAATTGCCGGGGATCCCGGCGATCGGATCGGTGATGATGCCGCCGCCCTCGTCGCAGACCAGCCAGGGGCGCACGCCGCGTCTCTTCAGCTCCTCGACCAGCATGGCGCAGCCGGGCCCGGCGAATTCCTCGGTGCAGGAGCTGGAGAGATAGACGTCCTGCGGCGGGACGAAGCCCTCGGCCAGCAGCTCCTCGACAGCCTGGAAAAAGGCCATCACCGAGCATTTGGTGTCGGAGCTGCCGCGCCCCCAGACCTTGCCGTCGGCGATGTCGCCGGAGAAGGGCTCGTGGCTCCAGCTTCCCTCGGCCGGGACCACGTCCTGGTGGCTCATCAGCACCAGCGGCCGCTCGCCGCTTTTGCCCTTCCAGTAAAAAAGCAGGTTGCCGTCCAGCTCCGTCTTTTCAAGCTGCGCGTGGACGCGCGGGAAGAGCTCCGCGAGCAGCGCGTGGAAGGCGAGGAACTTCTCCCGCTGCGCCTCGCCGGGGCGGGAGACGGTCTCGCAGCGCACCATGCGCGCGAGCTTTTCCGCATAGTCCTCCGCGCGCGCGCTCACAGGCTCGGGACGGTAGGCGGAGACCTTGTGTCCGAGCGCGAGCGTCCGGACGACGGCGGCCAGCAGCAGGAGCAGCAGCGCCGCGAGGATGACAAGAACGACGGTCACAACTTCTCGCCCCCCGCCTTTTTATGCTTCAGCCAGGCCAGGGCGATGGCGATCGCGCCGCTGGGCAGGATCATGAAGCTGGTGGAGCCGGTCAGCTTGGGCACGAGCACGAACAGCAGCGTCATGACCAGCAGCGGTATCGCCGCGATGTCCAGGTTCTTGCGGAAATACTTGTAGGCCATCGCGCCGAAGAGCGCCGGGACCACGTTGTCGAAGGCCGGGGTAAGAACGGGGGACTGCAGCAGCGGCTGAAGCGGCAGCAGCAGCGCCACGCCGACCGCGAGCACCAGGATCGTCACCAGCGAGGAGGTGGCGATGGACAGCGTGGAGACGATCTCGTTCTCCGGCGTGCCGGCCTTGACGCCGACGATGTCACGGGCGTTGACCGCGCAGGGGATCTTCATGTTGATGAGGTTGCCGGTGATGAAGGCCAGATAGCCGCCGCCGGCGCCGAGCATCGGCGTATAGACCAGCCATTCCGCGACGCAGCTGACGAGCCAGATGACGCCGATGGCCAGGAATCCGCTGGCCGCGGCGCGCAGATCCGGCGAGACGCCGAGGTATGCGCCGATCACGAAAGGCGCGCCGAGCAGCAGGACCAGCGTGATCACGCTGGCAATGCGCCCGAAGAGATGGGTCCGCTCGTTGTAGGCCTCGAACAGCTCCCGGTCGGGCTCGGTTTCGGGCCGGTTCTCAAAGGACAGATCGGTATTGTCAGTCACGGTTCACGCCTCCCTTCACTGAAGCTTGCCCAGCAGCACGGCGCAGGCCATGGCCAGGAGCATGCTGCCCGCGATGGAGAAGCTCTCCACCCAGACCAGCTTTTTCTTTTCGGACAGCCAGAGGAAGCCTGCCATCGCGAGGCTTGCGGCCAGAACGACGGCCAGAGGCAGCCAGGAGCCGCCGAAGCTGAAGAGCCCGCCGCCGGAGATGAAGCCGCCGAGATAGCTGCCGAGATAGGCGCAGATCAGGCCGATGAACATGGCGGTCATGGCCTTGTCGCCGAAGCCGGGGACGCCGCCGCCCTTTTTCGAGCCCTGATTCAGCCGCCTGAGGTAGCGCTTGTTGAACAGCGAGGAGAAGACCATGCCCCACATGATGCACAGGCTCATCAGCAGGCAGATGGTGACGAAGGCCTGCGCCGTCATGCTCGAGGCGGACAGCCCTCCGAGTCCGACGCGCTCGGCCGCCGCGGTCGCCACCTGGGTCTCATAGTGCAGCGCGCCGATCACGGACAGCCGCAGCCAGGGCCAGGGAACGCCGAGGCTGCCGGACAGGGCGATGACGCCGAGCAGGATGCCGACGCTGGGCAGCAGGGTAAAGGTCGCGCTGGCGGTGATCGCCCGCTTCATCTTCGCCGTGTCCAGTCCCATCGCCTTGCCGGCCTTATAGGCGCGGATCAGGAAGAAGAGACTGACCAGGGCGATGAACAGGATGATCGAGCCGCACAGCAGATACAGAAAGGGACTGTTCAGCTGGGATTGTACGGTCATTCGGATACCCTCTTTCCTATGCAGACTGTTTTACAGTTTAAACTATCATATCACAGCTTTCCTCATCCTTCAACGACAAATCGGCGTGTCCGTCTCTTTCCCGCCGCGGACGGCGGCCGGTTTTTTCCGGCGGAGACTTGACAGCCCGGCGTCCCTGCGCTTATTATTTCAGTAAAGAACAAAAAAGGAGCCATCATCATGGCAGTCAAGGACTATTACGACATTCTCATGCGCGGCCTGCCCGCAAAGCTGCGCGTCGAGCGGCTCGTCCACGGGATCTCGTGGACGGCGGCGGTGCTCAGCGACGGGAGGACGGGCGTCGCCATGCACACCTTCGGCGAGACGGTGCCGCGGATGTTCGACAGCCTGCTCGGCCTGCCCCTGCCCACGGCGGCGGAGGCGCTGATGTCCTGGAACATGGAGGAGGCCAGCGAGGCGCTCGCCGCGGTCAACGCCTGGTACAACACCGAGGACTGCGGCTATGTGCTGCCGTGGTCCAAGACCCTGGACGGCTTTTCGCTGAAGGGGCGGACGGTCGGCATGATCGGAAAGATGCTCGGCCACAGCAACATGACGGCGGAGGACTTCCTCTGCACGAAGGCCTTTTACGTCATGGACCGCGAGGAAAAGCCCGGCGCGCTGCCCGACAGCGCCTGCGAGTACTATCTGCCGTCCTGCGACCTGGTCATCATCACCGGCAGCGCCGCCATCAACAAGACGATGCCGCGCCTGCTGGAGCTGAGCCGTCTGGCCGAGGTGATCCTTGTCGGGCCGAGCGTGAGCTGCTGCCCGGGCTTGCTGCAGCTGGGGATCGACCGGCTGAACGGCCGGGTCATCACGCAGCCGGAGGCCATGCTCCGCGCCATCGTGGAAAAGCGCGGCTCGGTCAACCCCTTCTCCGTGAACTTCCAGCTCGACGCCGCGGGCGTCGTGTGCAGTTTTTAGTTTTTAGTTTATATAAGAACGACGAACCCGCCCGGGAGGAAATTCCCGGGCGGGTTTTAAAATACTGATCAAAAGCTACGGCTGCTCGGCAAACAGCAGCGGCAGGAAATTGTACAGGCCGAGGCTCCAGGCGGTGTAGATATGCCCCAGGGCCTCGTACTCGGTGAAGGCGGCGTTCACGCCGTCCTCCAGTCCGTCGCAGCGCCACACCAGATCGTGATACTGGTTCCAGTGCAGCGAGTAGAAGCTGTCCGAGGTGCCGATGCTGTTGTAGAAGAAATAGATCGGGTACTCGCTCAGCGGCGGGCGGTTAAGCTGCTCGGCCAGGCTCGGCATGTCGCCGTCGCTGCCGGAGAAGCAGCCGAACCAGCCGAAGAGATCCAGGCAGTCCGGGATGATCGAGGTGTAGGCGTACATCGAGCCCATCGACAGCCCCGCGTAGCCGAAGTGCTCCCGCGCAGCCGAGATCGAGGCCGGCGAGCCGTCCTTCGCCCAGGTGCTGTAGTTGGCGATCAGCGCCGGTAGGATGTCCTCGCGCAGCTCGCGCGTGAAGCAGACCTGGTCGATCCCGCGCGAGTAGTCGTAGGAATTGCTGCTGTTGCGGTAGAAGGTTGGCGCGGCGATGATCATTTTCCGGCAGGAGGCGCTGTCCATCATGTTGTCGAGCAGATTTGCGGTCGAGACGTAATCCTGATAGGGGTAGAAGTAATCCTGCAGC
This sequence comes from Oscillospiraceae bacterium, assembly GCA_017552325.1. GTDB lineage: Bacteria > Bacillota > Clostridia > Oscillospirales > Oscillospiraceae > Limivicinus. Next base: position 2,992 of record JAFZQE010000044.1, on the reverse strand, counting down.
TCCACCAGCCAGTAGCGCTCGGAGCCGTAGAGCCCGTGCATCAGGATCAGCAGGTCGTATTTCTCCTCAGGGTCGTAGCCGTAGGGGAGGTAGACCGCGATCTGCTTGTGGATGGCAAGCCGGTCGTCGCCGTCGGTGTTGATGCGGTAGTCCTCGGTCGTGTAATCCAGCAGCTCGACGGTCCCGGCGTGCTCGCAGGGATAGAACAGCTCGCGCGGGATGCACACGGTCTCGAACACGGGCTCCGCGCCGCAGCGGCTGCAGACGCTGTCCACATAGTTGTGCGGCACGACCTCGCCGCAGACCGCGCAGACCTTCGTCTCCGCGTCGTGCGAAGGATGCGCGCAGCGCTCGCCGCAGTCGGCGCAGACGCCGTTTTCCCAATGCGGATGCGGGCAGGGCGTCGGCTCCGGGGTCGGCTCGGAGGCAGGTTCCGGCATGAGCTCCGGCGCCGCGGAAACGGCCGGCGCCTCCGTCACAGCCGGAGCGTCCGTCGCCGTCGGCGCGCCTGTCGTTTCCGGCGCAGCTTCACCGGAAGCGCAGCCCGCGAGCAGCAGCAGGCACAGGCAGAACAACAGAATCATTCTTGCTTTCATCGCAGTTCTCCGTAAAAGATTGATCTGCCTTCAGTATACAGCAAACGCGCGAAAATGCAAGCCCGGCCGCTTTGCCTGACCGGATCGGGCAAAGGGCGAAAAAACCACGCCCCGGTTGCCCGGGGCGTAGCTGCTGATTAACATAAAACGGTTTACATAATCGGAATCTTGATCTTCAGATCGCTGAGCGGCCAGGAGGAGCAGGCGTGGAACCAGCCCATCTCCTTGTCCATGCGGCGGCGGCCGTCGCCGACGGGGGAGACGAAGATCTCGCCCGACAGCAGGTGGCTGCGGCAGAAGCCGCACTCGCCGTTGCGGCAGTGGGTGTTGATCTTGATCCCGGCGCGCTCGAGCGCCACGGCCACGGGCTCGCTGGCCTTCGCGTCGATGACGTCCTCCTGGATGCCGCGGACGACGGTGATCCGGAAGGTCTTGGTCTCGGTGCCCTTCGGGTAGCCGGGGCAGGTGGAGATGTCCGCGGGGTTATTGACGACGTCGTGGCGGAAGCGGCGGCAGGTGACGCCCATCTCGTCCAGCGCCTTCTTGACGAAGCGGAACATCGGCAGCGGGCCGCAGAACATGTAGGTCACGTCGCCTTCGGAGTACTTCTCGATCAGTTCCTTCGTGATAAATCCTTTTTCACCGGGCCAGTCGGGCTCGTCCGACAGGACGTGGACGACCTTGATGTCCGGGCAGGCGGCCTCGAGCTCGTCGAGCTCCTTCTTCAGCACGATGTCGTTGGCCTTGACCGAGCCGTAGAGGATCGTGAGCCTGACGCCCTTCATCTTGCCGTAGGCGATCTCCTTGGCCATGCCGTGGAAGGGCGTGATGCCCGAGCCGCCGGCCAGGGCGACGATGGTTCTGCTGTCGCGCAGCGGCTCCCAGTAGAAGGTGCCGAAGGGGAGGTTGGCCTCGAGCACGTCGCCGACGCGGACATTTTCAAAGAAGTAGTCCGGCACGAGGTAGGGGACGTTCCTGCGGATTGTCACCTCAAAGAAGGGTTTTTCTCCGCGCGCCTCATAGGGGGCGGAGCAGATTGTGTAGGGGCGGGAGAGCAGGCTCTCGCCGATCTGCAGGCGGAAATTGACGTACTGTCCGCACTGGAACACGGGGATGTGCCCGTCGACGGACTCGAAACGGTAGGTGCGGGAACTGGGGGAGGCCTCGCGGATATCGACGCAGCGAACCTGCATCGAGGCCGGGTGCAGCTTGTCGGCCAGCTCACGGATCGGATCGTGCGGATCGGGGATCGGAGAGCCCTTGGCGAAGTTCTCCTCTCTCAGCTTCGTCACGCGGGAGGCGCCGCCGACGTCTTTCAGAAAGCCTTTGACTTTGATGCTCATCTCTTACAGCCTCCCTTTCTTTTCCATGTCTTCCTTCACGCCCTTGGCGGCCGCGCGGCCGTTGGTGATCTGCGGGCCCATGCCGTCGCCGCTCATGCCGTGCGCGCCGGCGAATTCCAGACCCTCGATGAAGTGATCCTTCTCCTTCATCTGCAGACGGGCGACCGCGTGGTCCTCCATCGAGTGGAGGTAGCCGTAGATGTTGCCCTTCCAGGCGCCGACGTAGTGTGCGACGGACATCGGGGTCGTGACCTCAAGCTCGGTGATGCGGGGCCGGAAGTCGACCTTCGTGATCTTGATGCACTCCTCGATCATCTCGGAAGCGAGGCGGCGCTTCAGATCAAAGTATTCCTCTTCCTTGACCGACTCGAAGGGCTTGGAGGGCACGAGCGCCGTGATCGACAGCTGCGTGTAGCCCTCCGGCAGGGTCGGGTTGGCGTAGTTGAGGCAGATGGTGGTGATGTAGTTGTAGGGCTCGGTGAGGTTGGAGTAGTTCTCCCAGATCTTGTTGGTGTCCATCGTGGAGCCGGAGAAGGTGGAGTAGTTGGTGATGCCGTTTTCCTCGGGCGTACCCTCGATGACCATAATGACCGACACCGGCACCACGGAGAGCTTGCGGTTGTTGATCATGCGGATCGCGCCCTCGGGAACCTCGCTCAGCGGCTCGATCATCTGGCTGTAGACCCTGTTGGGGTAGGGGCCGGAGATGACGTAGTCGCAGTGGATCTCGTCGCCGCGCGCGGTGCGCACGCCGTAGACCTTGCCGTCCTTCACCAGGATCTTCTCGACCTCCTGGTTGAACTCGTACTGCGCGCCGTTTTCCTCGCACTTGGCCTGCATCTTCATGCTCATCTCGTGGCTGAAGCCGCGGCAGACGTAGGAGCCGGTGAAGTAGTCGGCCATCAGGAAGGCGTAGATCGTGAAGGGCAGGTCGTCCATGCGGTTGCCGACGTAGATCCAGTAAGGCGTCAGCATTTCGACTGCCTTCTTCGGAAGATCGAACGTGTTGATGACTTCCGTCGCCGTATAGCCGACTGTTTTTACAAAGTCCGG
>JAFZQE010000043.1 GCA_017552325.1 Oscillospiraceae bacterium | reverse complement strand
TTCGGCAAGGAGGACAACTTCTGGGAGCACGGCGCCGGTCCCTGCGGCCCCTGCTCGGAGATCTACTTCGACCGCGGCGAGAAATACGGCTGCGGCAAGCCCGGCTGCACGGTAGGCTGCGACTGCGACCGCTATATCGAGGTCTGGAATAACGTTTTCTCGCAGTTTGACAACGACGGCGAGGGGCATTACACCGAGCTCAAGCAGAAGAACATCGACACCGGCATGGGGCTGGAGCGTCTGGCGGTCGTCTGCCAGGGCGTGGATTCGCTCTTCGACGTGGACACCGTAATGAACATCACCCACAAGGTCAGCGAGCTGACCGGCGCGTACTACGGCAGGAGCCATAAGATGGACGTGTCGCTGCGCGTCATCACCGACCATATCCGCAGCGGCGTCTTCATGATCTGCGACGGCGTGCTGCCCTCCAACGAGGGCCGCGGCTACGTGCTGCGCCGTCTGCTGCGCCGCGCCGCGCGCCACGGAAAGCTCCTCGGTGTCAACGAGCCCTTCCTCTACGAGGTCATCGACACCGTCGTGCACGAAAACGAGTGCCAGTATCCCGAGCTGCGCGAAAAGCAGAGCTACATCACCCGCGTCGTCAAGACCGAGGAGGAGAACTTCGCCCGCACGATCGACGCCGGCATGAAGATCTTTTCAGAGCTTCTTAATGAACACAAGGCAAAAGGGGAGAAAACCTTCTCCGGCGCCGACGCCTTCAAGCTCTACGACACCTACGGCTTTCCGATCGATCTGACGATCGAGATGTGCGCCGACGAGGGCATGGAGGTCGACCTGGAGGGCTTCCGCCGTCTGATGCAGGAGCAGCGCGAGCGCGCCCGCAAAGCCCGCGAGGCCCTGGGCGACCTCGGCTGGGCAGGCGTCAGCTTCGGCAAGGAGATCCCGGAGACCGAGTTCGTCGGCTACGACCGCGACAGCGTGGAGGCGAAGGTCCTCGCCATCGTCGCGGAGGGCGAGGCGCGCGAGGAGATCACCGCCGGAACGGAAGCGATCGTCGTCCTCGACAGAACGCCGATGTACGCCGAGATGGGCGGCCAGGTGGCCGACCACGGCACGATCGGCGCCTTCACCGTCAACGACGTGCAGAAAAACAAGGGCGGCAAGGTCATGCACTACGGCATGCTCGGCGAGGGCACGCTCTCCGTCGGCGACACGGTGACGGCTTCGATCGACGCCGCGCGCCGCACGGCGATCCGCCGTGCCCACAGCGCGACGCATCTGCTGCAGCGTGCGCTGCGCGACGTGCTGGGCGATCATGTGCACCAGGCGGGCTCTCTGGTTGAGCCCGACCGCCTGCGCTTTGACTTTACGCACTTCTCGGCCATGACGCCGGAGCAGATCCGCCGCGTCGAGGAGCTGGTCAACGAGGCGATCCTGACGGGCTACGCCGTCGATACCCGCGAGATGCCGGTCGACGAGGCGAAGAAGGCCGGCGCGACCGCGCTCTTCGGAGAGAAGTACGGCGATATCGTGCGCGTGGTCAGCATGGGCGGCTACAGCGTCGAGCTCTGCGGCGGCACGCATCTGGACAATACGGCAAAGGCGGGCGCCTTCCGCATCGTGTCCGAGGCCTCCGTCGCCTCCGGCGTGCGCCGCATCGAGGCCACGACCGGCCCCGAGACGATGCGCGCCTTCCATCAGACTCAGGACACGCTCGCCGCGCTCGGCGCGATGTTCAAGGCTTCTCCCGCGGATCTTCTCAGCCGCGTCGAGCAGCAGGCGGCCGAACTGAAAGAGGCACGCCGTCAGATCGAGCAGTTCAAGGCGAAGGAATCCGCCGGCGGCGCCGACCGGCTGCTGCAGGGAGCGAAGGAGATCGGCGGCCTGCATGTACTGACCGCGAAGGTCGAGGGCGACGCCAACGCCCTGCGCAAGCTCGGCGACGTGCTGCGCGACAAACAGGCGGCGGTCGTGGCCGTGCTCGCCTCCGTCAGCGAGGGCAAGCTGACGCTCCAGTGCGTCTGCGGCAAGGACGCGGTGGCAAAGGGCGTCCGCGCCGGCGACATCATCAAGGCGATCGCGCCGATCGTCGGCGGCCGCGGCGGCGGCAGGCCGGATTCCGCCATGGGCGGCGGCAGCGATATCGCCAGGCTCGATGAGGCGCTGGGTGCCGTGTTCAGCTTTGTCGAAGAAAAAATCTGAGGAGGAAACGACATGAACGACAACTGCATTTTCTGCAGGATCATCAAGGGGGAGATCCCCAGCGCGAAGGTCTATGAGGACGAATACGTCCGTGCCTTCCGCGACATCAATCCGCAGGCGCCCGTGCATGTGCTGGTCGTGCCGAAGAAACACATCGCTTCCGCGGCGGAGGTCGACGAAAGCAACTCCGTTTACGTCGCCAAATGCTTCGAGGCGATCGCGAAGATCGCCCGCGGCGAGGGGCTGGAAAACGGCTTCCGCGTCGTCAACAACTGCGGCGAGGACGGCGGTCAGACCGTCATGCACCTGCATTATCATCTGATCGGCGGCGTGAAGCTGTCAGAAAAGGTCGTCTGATCCGAGCGGCCGGAAGGGAAGCGGAAGGAGCTGAGAGCGTGTGAGAAAGCTTGCCATCGTCTGCGGGGGCTTTTCCCTGGCGATCCTGGCTGCGCATTATCATCTCCCGGCGTCCTGGCTCCTTCCACTGGCTCTCTGCCTCGTTTTGCCCTGCATCGGTCTGATCCTCTTCCGCCGTCGCTGGCTGCTGCCGCTGATCCTCACGCTCTGCGGCCTGGCTGCTGGCTTCTATGCCTACGCCTTTCATCAGTCGCGCACGCTCGATCTGGCGCACAGCCTTGACGGTCAGACCGTGTACGCGCAGGGCCGCGTCCTGACCGCGCCAAGCTCCGGCGACGGCTGGAGAAGGGTCGAGGTCGAGCTTAGTCTGGGCGAGAGGACGAAGCTGACGGGGATCCTCTACGATCCGGACGGCAGCCTGAAGAAGGCGAAGCCCGGAGATCGGGTCGAGGGCAGCTTCTCGCTCCGCGCGGCCGACGTCCGCAACGGCGAACGCTATGACAACAATCCAGCACGCGGGATCTATGTGACGGCCAACGCCTCGGAGGATTTTGTGCTGACCGAAGGCGGAGGCTTTACGCTGCGCGGTCTGGCCTCCTTGCTCCACGAAAGGATCTGCGGCCGGATACGTACTTTGTTCCCCGAGGATACTTTTGCCTTTTTCCAGGCGCTGCTGCTCGGCGAGAAAAGCGAGCTGTACCAAAACGACACGCTTGAACTGAGCATGAGCCGCGCCGGGCTGATGCACATCGTCGCGGTTTCCGGCATGCACATCGCCTTTCTGGTCGGCATGCTCCGTCAGCTTCTGGGGAATACACGGCGTTCGTCGATCCTCTGCATCCTTCTGATCTGGAGCTTTGTACTCGTCACGGGTTCATCTCCTTCTGCCGTGCGCGCCGGCGTGATGCAGACGATCGCCCTGCTGGCGCCCGTCTTCAGGAGGGAGGACGATCCGCCGACTTCGCTGCTGTTTGCGCTCGGGCTGATCCTGCTGTTCAACCCCTGTGCAATCGGCAGCGTCAGCCTGCAGCTGTCCTTTTCCTCGCTGGCCGGCATCATGCTCCTCTCAGACCGGATCAGACAGGCCTCGCTTTCCGCGCTGCCGAAGGCGATGCCGCGTTTCCTGAGGAACTACCTGTCCTCCAATCTGGCAAACTCCGTCGGCGTGCTTGTCTTTACGACGCCGCTGATCGCTCTGCATTTCGGCTATGTCTCGATCCTCTCGCCGCTGACCAATCTGCTGACGCTCTGGGCCGTGCCGATCTGCTTCGGCTTTGGCTACCTGGCATGTCTGCTTGCGCCGCTCAGCCTCGCGGCCGCCGGATTACTGGCTTCCGCCATGTCCTGGCTCGCTCGGTATATCGCCTGGGTGGCGAAGATCGTCTCCGCGCCGGGCTTTGCCTGCCTGTATCTGTGCCTGAAGCTCAACTGGCTGTGGATCGCGCTGGTCTATCTGCTGTTTCTGCTCGGCGCGCTGTTGTTCAGACCGGGATGGAAACGCTGGTTCTTCCCGACGGGGCTTGTGCTTGTCAGCCTCTTTGTCCTGCTGACGGCGACAAGGCTTCGTTACGAGAGTACGCCGGGCTATGTGACGGCGGTCGACGTCGGCCAGGGGCAGAGCCTGGTCGTAATGAATGCCGACGAGACGGTCGTGATCGACTGCGGAAACATCAACAGTCTGGACGACGCGGGCGATCTCTGCGGCAGCTATCTTCGCAGCCGCGGCCGGGACGACGTCGATCTGCTCGTGCTGACGCATCTTCACACCGATCACGCGGACGGCGTGCTCCGGCTGATGGAGTATCTGCCCGTGCGCGAGATTCTGATCGGCCCCGAAATGGAGGATCCGAACGGGCTCTTCCCGTCGATCGAGGACAAGGCCCTGCGGCAGGGAACGCGCATCACGGTCATTGGCGCCGATGCGCAGCGCTCCTGCGGTGAGATCGGACTCAGCCTGTTCGTGCCCGTCGCTGCAGGCAACATCAACGAGCGCTGTCTGAGCGCCGTGATCAGCGTCGGCGATTTCGACTTGCTGGTCACCGGCGATATGAATCAGACGGCGGAGCGCGAGCTGCTGAGGGGACACGAGCTGCGTGATCTCGAGCTGCTGGTGGTCGGCCATCACGGCTCCAAATACGCCGCCTGCAGCGAGCTCCTGTCCGGGAGCGGCGCGCAGAGCGCGATCGTCAGCAGCGGCTACAACACATTTGGCCATCCGGCGCCGGAGACGCTGGCGCGGCTGGCGCAGTACGCTTATCACGTTTACAGGACCGACGAGGAAGGAACGGTAGAACTCCGTATTCCGTGAGGTGCAGTATGGCAAAGAAAAAGAAAGGCGAATCTCTGTTCAACTATCCGGAAGAGATCCGCAGGCTCAAGTCAGCGCCGCCGGACAGGCTGTATCTGCTCTGGGGCCCGGAGGATTATCTGCGCGAGCAGTATCTGCAGACGCTGAAATCTCTCTGCGTTCCGGAAGGTGAGGACAGCTTCAGCTTTCGGCGTATCGAAGGCGCCGCGCCCGATCTGCGCGACCTGGCAGAGGCGATCGACGCGCTGCCTTTTCTGAGCGAGCGAAGCTTTATCGAGCTGCGCGACGTAAACCTCAACGAGATGGAGGACGCCGAGGGCTTTCAGAAGTTGCTGGAGGATATCCCGGATTACTGCACGGTCGCGATCGTGGAGGGAACGGGCTTCGAGCCCGACGGCAGGCTCAAGCTGATCCGATTCCTGCGGGAAAACGCGGTGGAATGCCGCTTTACCGAGCAGACGCAGGACATGCTGGTCAAATGGATCGCCCGCCGCTTCGCCGCCTGCGGCAAGCGCGTGGAGCTGGAGGCAGCACAGCACCTGATCTTCGTCAGCGGCGAGCTGATGAACCGTCTGATCCCCGAGATCGAAAAAGTGGCCGCCTACGCAAAGGGCGAGGTCGTCACGGTGAGCGACGTCGACGCGGTGGCGCACCATCTGCCGGAGGCGATCGTGTTCGAGATGACCGACCATCTGGCCCGGAAGGAATATAACGCGGCGATGGAAGTCCTCGACGAGCTGCTCTCCGACAAGAACAACGAGCCGATCGCCATGCTTGCCGTGATCGGCGGGCAGATGAGGAGGCTCTACGCCGCCCGCGTCGCTGCGGAAAAGCGCCTCGGCGCAGCCTATGTGATGGATGTGTGCAAGCTCCGCTATGAGACGATCGCAAACCGCCTGATCGCATCCTCCCGCGGCTTTTCGCTGCCGCAGCTCAAGCGGGCGGTCGAGCTCTGCGCCGAAACAGACTATCAAATGAAGAGCAGCTCCGCCGAACCGACTGAGCTGCTGAAGGAACTGGTGTTGCGATTTGCCGCCGATGAGAACTAAGCCCACGGTCCGCGAAGCCGTCGTGGTGGAAGGCCGCTATGACAAAAACAGCCTTTTGCAGGTCGTGGACGCGGTCGTTCTGGAGACCTCGGGTTTCGGCATCTTCAACGATCGGCAGAAGCAGCGGCTGCTTCGCAGCATCGCCGAAACGCGCGGCCTCATCGTGCTGACGGATCCGGACGGCGCGGGCTTCATGATCCGGAATTTCATCAGGGGCTGCGTCGATCCCGCGCTCGTCAAGCACGCCTATATCCCGGATATCCCGGGCAGGGAGCGACGGAAGACCAGGTCGTCGAAGGAAGGAAAGCTCGGCGTGGAGGGCATGCCCCCGGAGATCCTTCTGAACGTGCTGCGCAGAGCGGGCGCCGCGATGGTCGAAACGCCTGGAGCCGAAAACCCGGATAAGATCACAAAGGCCGATTTTTACGCCCGTGGTCTAAGCGGCCGGGAGGGGAGCGCCGCGCGCAGAAAAGCGCTGCTGCGGAAGCTCGATCTGCCGGAGCGCCTCTCGGCGGACGGGCTGCTTGATGTGCTGAACGCGATCATGACGAGGGAAGACTTCTACCGCCTCGACTGCTGATCCTCGACGATCACGGGCAGCAGCGCGCCCATCAGCAGCACGGACTCCGCCGTCTCGAACATGGCGTTTGCCGTGCGGCGGTCCTTCGTGTAAGCGGCGTCGTCCGGATCCGCCGTCGTCAGCAGCAGGGCGCAGGCCAGCAGGGTCAGAGCGAGCTGCATGCAGCGCTCGAATATGTACCTGGCCGGGCCGCACATGCGTCCCATGCGCTTTAGTGCTTTTCTGAGCATCGTTTCCGCACCTCCCAAACTTATTGTAAGGGAGGCGGACTGTCCGCGCAAGGAACAGATTTTCCCTTTTCTGTCCGGGAATGGCAGTTTTGCAGCGCCGCGGCTCGTCTTTTCGTGAACGTACCGTAAATAATGCGCCGATTCGATTGAATTCCGGCCGCAAAAAAATTATACTGGAAAAAAATAAAGCTCTGTGCATGATACACAGAGCTTTCTGGCACCCACGAGAGGATTCGAACCTCCGACCCCTCGCTTAGGAGGCGAGTGCTCTGTCCTGCTGAGCTACGTGGGCCTGTCAACGTTTGGTATTGTAACGCAAAAGCCTCCCGCTGTCAAACATTTCTTCCGACCTGGTGTTAGCTATGCTGCTGCTGAAAGACATCAAAAAAGATTATCTGGCCGGGGATTCCGCGGTGCATGCGCTCAAGGGCGTCGATCTGGCGTTCCGTGAGCATGAATTCGTCGCGATCCTCGGTCATTCCGGCTGCGGCAAAACGACGCTGCTCAACATCATCGGCGGCCTGGATCACTATACATCCGGCGACCTGGTCATCAACGGGAAGTCCACGAAGGACTTCAGCGACGCCGACTGGGACAGCTACCGCAACCATTCGATCGGCTTTGTCTTCCAGTCCTACAACCTGATCCCGCATCAGTCGGTGCTCGCCAATGTGGAGCTCGCGCTGACGCTGTCGGGCGTCCGTCCCTCCGAGAGGAGGCGCCGCGCGACCGAGGCGCTGGAGAAGGTCGGCCTGGGCGATCAGCTCAACAAGAGGCCGAATCAGATGTCCGGCGGGCAGATGCAGCGCGTGGCGATCGCCCGCGCGCTCGTCAACGATCCGGACATCCTGCTGGCCGACGAGCCGACAGGCGCGCTCGACTCCGATACCTCGGTGCAGATCATGGAGATCCTGAAGGAAATCTCCAAAAACAAGCTGATCATCATGGTCACCCACAACCCGGAGCTCGCCGACACCTATGCCGGCCGGATCATCCGTCTCAAGGACGGTCTAATCGTCGGCGACAGCGCGCCGTATTCCGGGGAGGAGGCTACTCCGCCCGCTCAGAGCAAAAGCAAAAAAACCTCGATGAGCTTTCTGACTGCGCTGTCGCTGTCGATGAACAACCTGATGACAAAGAAGGCCCGGACGATCCTCACGGCCTTCGCCGGCAGCATCGGCATCATCGGCATCGCGCTGATCATGTCCCTGTCCAACGGCATCAACAACTACATCGACAAGGTGCAGAAGGACACGCTGTCGAGCTATCCGATCACGATCCAGGCCGAGAGGGTGGACATGACCAGCCTCATGGCCTCGATGATGGGCGTGCAGGCCGATAAGTCAGAGCGAAAGCACGACCGCGACGCTGTCTATGCGAGCACGGTCCTGTACGACATGATGAACGCCATGATGTCGGCCGAGGTTGAGACCAACAACCTCAAGGCCTTCAAGGCCTACATCGAAGACGAGCAGAACGAGATCGCGCAGTATATCAGCTCCGTTCAATACTCCTACGACATGAACATGAACATCCTGACGGAGGACGTCGACGGCGTGATATCGAAGACCGACGTCGTCGAGCTGCTGCAGCGGGCCGTCACCGCGACCTACGGCGGCGATTACAGCACCTTTTTCGCCAGCTACGGCCAGATGTATTCCTCGATGAACGTATGGCAGGAGATGCTGCCCGGCGAGAAGGGCGAGGCCGTGAGTCCCCTTCTGAAGGAGCAGTACGATCTGCTCTACGGGCGCTGGCCGGAAAACTACGACGAGACGGTGCTCGTCGTCAGCGACAACAACGAGATCTCCGACCTTGTCCTCTATGCGCTGGGGCTGAAATCCAACAGCTCGATCGCGGAGGACATGCAGGCCTTTTCGTCCGCCGAGGCGCTCGAGACGAAGCTGGAGAGCTGGAGCTACGAGGAGATCTGCAGCAAGACCTTCCGCTACGTCTATCCGGCGGACCAGTACCAGTTCGACGAGGAAAAGGGTGAGTATTTCGACTTCAGCAGCGAGGAGCTCGGCCTTAGGTCGCTGTACAACAATGGTCTTGAGATCAAGATCGTCGGGATTCTGCGTCAGAACAAGGACTCGTCGAACGGCATGATGAGCGGCGCGATCGGCTATACGCACGCGCTGATCGAGTACGTCGCCGGGCAGGAGGAGCAGAAGGAGCTGGTTCAAAAGCAGCTGGCAGATCCGGAGCACGACGTTTTCAACGGCCTGCCCTTCCTCGACAGGGAGGACGAGGCGCTGACCAAGTCCAGGAAAAAGGACGCCGCCGCCGAATATATCGACGGGGCGACGACCGAGCAGAAGGCCGAGATCTACGTCAGGTTCATGTCGCATCCCTCGTCCGACTATGTGCAGGAGCTGGTCGACGAGCAGATGGGAGAGACCTCCCGCGACGACATCAAGCAGATGATCCTCGATCAGTTCCCGGAATATGCGGGCATGATCGACCAGATGGACGACGAGATGCTCGACGCCTATATCGGGCAGATGCTCGGGCAGCAGATCACGGAGCAGTACGCCAGCAGCATGTCGGAGCTCTATGAGAATCTGACGCCGGAGGAGCTGGCGGAGGATTTCGACCTGCTCGTGCTGTCCGACGAGGATCTGATCTGGATCTACGACAACGCGATGCCGCCCGTCTACTCCACGACCACGTATCAGGACAATCTGAAAAAACTGGGCTATGTCGATCTGACGAACCCGAGCACGATCAGCATCTACGCCAACTCCTTCGAGAACAAGGACGCAATCTCCCAGGAGATCCAGAAGTACAACGACAGCGTGGCGGAGGAGGACAGGATCAGCTACACGGACATCGTCGCGCTGCTGATGAGCTCGATCACGACGATCATCAACGTGATCAGCTATGTGCTGATCGCCTTCGTCGCGATTTCGCTGGTCGTTTCTTCCATCATGATCGGAATCATCACCTATATCAGCGTTCTGGAGCGGACGAAGGAGATCGGCATCCTGCGCGCCATCGGCGCCTCGAAGCGCGATGTGTCCCGTGTCTTCAACGCCGAGACGATCATCATCGGCTTTGCCGCCGGCGCGATGGGTATCCTGCTGACGGTGCTGCTGAACATCCCGATCAATCTGATCGTTCACGACCTGACCGATATCCATTCCCTCAACTCGGTGCTGCCCCTCAGGGGAGGGGTCGCGCTGGTGCTGATCAGCATGTTCCTGACCTTCATCGCCGGGCTGATCCCGGCCGGCATCGCGGCCAGGAAGGACCCGGTCGAGGCGCTGCGGACAGAATGACAAATCAAACAGAAAACCCCTCTTCCGTTGGGGCGCGCAGCTTAGGGAGACGACAGGTTTTGCGTAGCTCTTTTCCGCCCATACTGCACAGAAAACTCCGGAAATACATCGAGTATTCCCGGAGTTTTCTGTATTGTCTGAACGAAAAATTGCTCCCGCAAAACTGCTTCGCACCGAAAAAGAGAGATTATGGCGTCAGACGAGGCGAATCGCGCAGGAATACTGGCCATGTATTTCGAGCAGATTCAACGATGTATGACGCCATAATATCCTTATTCGGCTATCGTATCCCTAAGTTGCGCGCCCCTTGGGAAGAGGGGTTTCCTGTTACATGGCCTCGATCTCTTTGATGTTGTATTCGTTGCCGGTGATCAGGAAGGTGTTCCCGCTGCGGCAGTAGGGACAGGTCTTTCCGTACTGCATGGTCGGATAGGTCTGCATGCAGTCCTGGCAGTAGGTGACGGCCTTGAGCTCCTCGATCTTCAGCTCGGTCTCCTTGAAGTGCTCGGTCTTGGCCCGCGCGTACTGCCAGAATTCGTCCAGGTAAGCGGGGATGATGCCGCTGACCTCGCCGACCTCCAGCGTGATGGATCCGACCTTTGTCAGGTCGTTTTCAACCATCAGCTTTTCCACAGCGTCAATGACGTAGTAAATGGTCCCGAGCTCGTGCATTATTTGGCCTTCCGGACGATCTTCACGGCCTGCTTCGCCGCGTACTTCAGCATCGGGCCGACCTTGTCCTCGCAGCGGACCATCGTGGAGGCCTCGGGGACGTCGCGCTGGAGATGGATCGCGTCGAACATGCAGCGCGTCGTGCACAGGCCGCAGCCGATGCAGCGGTTCGGGTCGATGATCGTGACGCCGCAGCCCAGGCAGCGGCTGGCCTCGGCCTTGACCTGCTCCTCGGTGAAGGTGAGGCGGTCGTGCTCGAAGGAGCGGGCCTTCTTCTCGTCGTGCAGGATCGGCTGGCGGGCCGGACGGTCGAAGCAGTCGACGCCGAAGACGAGGTCGTCCTTGTTTAGCTCATAGAACTCGCGCAGGTTGCGGCCGTTGGTCAGGCTCTGGCCGTCCTGGACGAAGCGGTGCAGGGACTCGGCGCCCTCGCGGCCCGCTGCGATCGCGTCGATCGCGAACTTCGGTCCGGTGTAGACGTCGCCGCCGACGAAGATGTCCTCCTGCGCCGTCTGATAGGTGACGGGATCGGCGATGGCGTTGCCCTTCTTGCCGGTCTGTAGCTCACCGATGTCCAGGCCGCCCCAGTCGATGCTCTGGCCGACGGCGGCCAGCACGGAATCGACCTCGATGATCTCGAATTCGCCGGTGCCGACGGGCTTTCTGCGGCCCTTCTCGTCGGGCTCGCCCAGCTTGTTGATCTCGACCTTCAGGCCGCAGACCTTGCCTTCCGCGCCGATGATCTCGACCGGCGCGTTCAGGAAACGGAACTGCACGCCCTCGGCCTTCGCCTCGGCGACCTCTTCCTTGTCGGCGGGCATCTCGTCCTCGCTGCGGCGGTAGACGACAAAGGTCTCCGCACCGAGACGGACGGCCGTGCGGCAGACGTCCATCGCGACGTTGCCGCCGCCGATGACGGCGCACTTCTTGCCGAGCAGCGGCTTATTGCCGAGGTTGACCTCGCGCAGGAAGTCCACGCCGCCGTACACGCCCTCGAGCTCCTCGCCGGGGATATTCAGCTTCGAGCTCTTCTGCGCGCCGATGGCGATGACGACGGTGTCGACGTCAAGGATCCAGTTGCTGCCCTCGACGGCGACGGGCTTTCTGCGGCCCTTCTCGTCGGGCTCGCCCAGCTCCTGGCGCACGAGCTCGATGCCCGTGACGTGGCCG
>JAFZQE010000003.1 GCA_017552325.1 Oscillospiraceae bacterium | reverse complement strand
CATGGTGACCATCACCGACACCCAGGGCAACGCGATCTCCTGGGCCTCCGCCGGTGGTCTGGGCTTCCGTGGAAGCAAAAAGTCTACCCCCTTTGCCGCGCAGACCGCTGCCGAGACGGCCGCCAACGCCGCCAAGGAGCACGGCCTGAAGTCTGTCGAAGTGTTCGTGAAGGGCCCCGGCTCCGGCCGTGAGGCTGCCATTCGCGCGCTGCAGACCGCCGGTCTCGAAGTGACGATGATCAAGGACGTTACCCCCATCCCCCACAACGGATGCCGTCCTCCGAAGCGTCGTCGTGTCTAATGGAAGGAGGAGACATCAATGGCTAAGAACAGACAGCCGATCGCGAAGCGCTGCAAGGCGCTGGGCATCAGCCCGTCCGCGATGGGTTACTACAAAAAGGAAACCACCCGCAACAGCAACAGCCAGGTGCGCAAAAAGAAGTCCGAGTATGCCACCCAGCTCAACGAGAAGCAGAAGGTCAAGTTCGTCTACGGCGTTCTGGAGAAGCAGTTCCGCGGCTACTATGAGAAGGCCGTGCGCATGCCCGGCAAGGCCGGCGACAACCTGCTGATCCAGCTTGAGAGCCGCCTGGACAACATCGTCTTCCGCCTCGGCTTCGCCGCCACCCGCCGCGAGGCCCGCCAGCTTGTCAACCACGGTCACTTCACCGTCAACGGCAAGAAGGTCAATATTCCCAGCTACCAGGTCAAGCCCGGCATGGTGATCACCCTGAAGGAGTCCAGCCGCAGCATCGAGCGCTTCAAGCTCAATCTCGAGGCCAACGCCTATCATGTGATCCCCAAGTGGCTCGACTTCGATGCCGCCAATATGGTTGCCAAGGTTGTTGCCGCTCCCACCAGAGAGGATATCGATCTGCCCATCGAAGAGCACCTCATCGTCGAGTTGTACTCCAAGTAATGCATACACCCTCGAATTGGTAAGCTGAACCACCGCGCGCGCCGCACCGGCGCACAACTTCATAAGGAGGGTATTGTAAAAATATGATTGAAATCAAGAAGCCGCGGATCGAATGTGTCGAAAACCCCACGGACAGCTCCTATGGCAAGTATGTCATCGAGCCCCTGGAGCGCGGCTATGGTACCACGCTTGGTAACTCTCTTCGCAGGGTACTCCTGTCTTCTCTTCCCGGAACGGCCTGCACCAGCATCAAAATTGCCGGTATCCAGCATGAGTTCTCCACCATCCCCGGCGTCAAGGAAGACGTGACCGAGATCGTTCTGAACGTCAAGAGCATCATTGCCAGACTGCACAGCAGCGAGCCCAAGACCGTCTACATCGAAGCCTCCGGCGAGGGCGTTGTCACCGCCGGCGACATCAAGCCCGACAGCGAGGTGGAGATCCTCAATCCCGAGCAGCCGATTGCAACCCTCGGCCCGGACGGCGCCCTGAACATGGAGCTCGTCCTGGACCACGGCAGAGGCTATGTTTCCGCGGACAAGAACAAATCGCCCGCGATGGCCATCGGCACGATCCCCGTCGACTCCATCTACACCCCGGTCCTCAAGGTCAACTACACGGTGGAAAACACCCGCGTCGGCAACCAGACCGACTTTGACAAGCTGACCATCGAGGTCTGGACGGACAAGACGATGACTTCGCGCGACGCCATCTCCCTGGGCGCAAAGATACTCTGCGACCACTTCCGTCTTTTCACCGAGCTGTCCGACGTTGCGGGCAGCAGCTCCACCGTCGTGGAGAAGGTCGAGACCCGGCCCGACACCGTCATGAACATGACGATCGAGGAACTGGATCTCTCCGTGAGAAGCTTCAACTGCCTCAAACGCGCCAACATCAATACTGTCGCAGACCTGGTCAGCAAGACCGAAGAGGAAATGATCAAGGTCCGCAACCTCGGCCGCAAGTCCCTCGAGGAAGTCGTCCACAAGCTGACGATGATGGGTCTTTCGCTGGCCAGCGAGGACAACCAGTAACTAATAGGAGGAATTGCAATTATGCCCGGAACTAGAAAGCTCGGCAAGACCACCGATCAGCGCATGGCGATGCTCCGCCAGCAGGTGACGGATTTCCTGGACAAGGGCCGCATGGAGACCACCGTAACCCGCGCCAAGGAGATCGCTCCGATGGCCGAGAAGATGATCTCTCTCGGCAAGGCGAAGGATCTCGCTTCCTACCGCCAGGCCATCGCCTTCATCACCCGCGAGGACGTGGCGAAGAAGGTCTTTGACGAGATCGCTCCCAAGTATGCCGACCGCAACGGCGGCTACACCCGCATCACCCGCATCGGCGCCCGCCGTGGCGACGCCGCGGAGCTCGCGGTCATCGAGCTGGTCTGAGCCAGCCGGTAAAAAAGCTCAAAATCCCCGAAAAGCATCGCTTTTCGGGGATTTTTCGGCATTTTCAAAGTCGCCGGTTGACGGCGGCGCGTCGGTTTGATACAATCGGGAAAAAGCAAGGGGGAAAAAGATATGGTCAAAACGACGAGCGTGATGCTGCAGACGCTCTGCGTCCCCTGCGCCTGCCGCTGCCGCTACTGCCTCCTCTCCTGGGATGGGCGCATATGCGGCGCCGACTGGGAGCGCAGCAGGGCTGTGGCCGGGCGCTTTGCCGCCTGGCTGCGGGAAGAGCGCCCGGAGCTTCGCTTTCACTTTTCCTTTGGTTACTCGATGGAACATCCGCAGCTGCCGGAGGCGCTTGACTTTCTGCGCGCTCTCGGCTCGGTCGGCGCGGACTATCTGCAGTGCGACGGCCTGCGCATCCGCGGCGCGGCCGAGACGGCCGATTTTGTGCGCATGCTGAAGGAGCACGGCGTCCGGCATCTGAACTTCACCGTTTACGGCACGGAGGCATACCATGACCGCTTCGCCGGGCGGAAATGGGACTTCCGCTGGCTGCTCGCACTGCGCGCGTCGGCGCGGGAGGCGGGATTGGAAACAAGCATCGGCGTCCCGCTGAACCGGGAAAACGCCGGGCAGATCGACGAACTGACAGATACGCTCGGAACGGAAGGCCTGCGCCTCTTCGTCCCGCACGCCGAGGGGCGCGGAAGGCTGCTTGAGCCGATCCGGCTGCGGCGGGAGGACTTTGACCGACTGAGCGACGCAGCAAAGGCGCTGCTGAACCGCCGCGTCTGGCGCACGGAGGCGGAATGGGTCGCCGCGCCGCCGCCGGAGCCGACAGAGCGGAGCCTGCTCCTCTCGCTGACGCCGGAGAACATTGCCCGCTATGAGCAGGGCGACTTTGCGGCGATCCTGACCGAGGCGGAGGCGCTGGACGACAGCTATTACGCGCCGATCCCGCCGGTCGCGGAGTTGCTGCGCCTGTACGGGGACCCGGAGGGCGAGGGCTTTTTCTCCGCGCGCGACCTGGCCGCGCGATATCAAAAGCGCTGGCTGAGCGAGCACGGGCTGCATCCCTACGATGTGACCGACGAGCGGCAGACCGGCAGCAGGAGGACTTGACATGCGATTTTTCGAAGCAGAGCTGACCGAAGAACTGGAAAAGGAGCTGATCCGCTTCTCCGCCGACTGGGAGGCGGAGGATTCCTGCCGCGGCTACCGGGCCAATACCCACGAGGATCTGGCGGGCCGCCGCGTGTTCCTCGCGGAGGAAGACGGGGAGATCCTCGGCTATCTCTTCGGCCTGCGCGAGACCGCGGAGAAGCGGAGCACCGTCATGGACGCGGGCACGGATTATTTCGAGCTCGAGGAGATCTACGTCGTCCCGGAGCGGCGCTCGCAGGGCGTCGGCCGAAAACTCTTCGCTTTTGCGGAGGACGTGCTGCGGGAGGAAAAGATGCCGTATCTGATGCTCGGCACCGCGACGAAAAATGCCCGCGCGATCCTGCATTTTTATCTCGACGAGCTCGGCATGACCTTCTGGAGCGCCCGGCTGTTCAAGAAGCTGTGAGGAGGCCGACATGGGGACCGATTATCTGAACGAATACTACTCGAGCTACAACGAGGAGGGGCGGCTCCTGTCCCGGCACGGGCAGGTGGAGTACCTCACGACGATGCGCGTCATCCGCGAGTGCCTGGAAGGGTTGAGCGACCCGGCGATCCTCGAGGTCGGCGCGGGCACCGGCCGCTACAGCGTGACGCTGGCGAAGGAGGGCCTGCGCGTGACCGCCGTGGAGCTGATCGAACACAATCTCGACGTCCTGAGATCCAAGCTGGACGGAACGGAACCGATCAGCGCCATGCAGGGAAACGCCCTCGACCTCTCCGCCCTGCCGGACGACGGCTTCGATCTGACGATGCTGCTTGGGCCGATGTACCACCTCTACACGAAGGAGGACAAGCTGCAGGCGCTGCGCGAGGCCGTGCGCGTCACGAAGCCCGGCGGAAAGCTCCTGGTCGCCTACTGCATGAACGAGCCGACCGTGATCATGTATGTCTTCGGGCTGAACCACCTGCACGAGGTGATGGAGCTGAACATGCTGACCGAGGACTGGCACTGCATCAGCGAGCCGAAGGATCTTTTCGAGCTGGTGCGGACGGAGGACATCGCTGCGCTGGACGCGGAGCTGCCGGTGCGGCGGCTGAAGCTGGTCGCGACGGACGGCGCGACGAATTTCATGCGGGAGCAGATCGACGCGATGGACGACGAGACCTTCGCCAAATGGCTGGACTATCATTTTGCGGTCTGCGAGCGGCAGGATCTGATCGGCGCCTCCCACCACACGCTGGACGTCCTCGAAAAGGAGGCCGGCGATGACGCTTGAACGGTCCTGCGGCGCGGTGGTCTTCACCCGCGCAGGCGGCGAGATCCGCTACGTGCTGGGACACGCGGTCGAGGGCTTCTACGGCTTTCCCAAGGGGCACATGGAGCCCGGCGAAAGCCCGGAGGAGACGGCGCTGCGCGAGATCCGCGAGGAGGTCGGCCTGCGGGTGACGCTGCTGCCGGGCTTCCACATGCAGGACGAGTATCCGCTGCCGAAAAAGCCGGACACCCGCAAGCGCGTCGACTTCTTCCTTGCAGAATACGCCGACCAGCCGATCGTGCCGCTGGAAGAGGAGTTTCTGAGCGCCGGGCTCTATTCCTTCGACGAAGCGCTGCGGCTCATCCAACGCGAAAGCTGGCGCCGCATCCTCTCCGCGGCCAATACCTTCCTCCTAAGCACTACGCACTAAGCACTAAGCACAAAAAACCCGGGAGCCTGGCTCCCGGGTTTTTCTATTCCGTCTTCCGGCAGGTGAACAGGATCACCTGCCGCTTTTTTGCGATCTCGCGCAGCAGCTGCATCGCCTGGCCGAGCCGTTTCTCGTCCAGATTGACCAGCGCGTCGTCGATGATCAGCGGACAGGGCTCGCCCTCGGGCATCGCCAGCTCGCAGACGGCGAGGCGCACCGCGAGGTACATCAGATCCAGGGTCCCCGCGCTCAGATACTCCGACTCCCGCGCCACGCTGTCGTCCTGGGTGCGGGTCCGCGCGGAGAAATCGCGGTCGATCAGCACGTCGGCATAGCGCCCGCCGGTGACCTTCGCCATGTATTCCGAGGCCAGCCTCCCCAGCGCGGGGGAGAAGCGGCTCTGCAGCTCCTCGTCGGCCGCCCGCAGCGTGTCGACGGCCAGCGTCAGCGCGTCGTACTCGTTCTGGAGTTCGTCGTAGAGATCCTGCTGGCTTTTCAGCTCGCTCGTCAGCACCATCGGGTCGCCCAGCACGGACAGCCGCCCGCTGAGCAGCGCGATGCGGCCGGAGATCTGCTCGGCGTCCTGCCGGGCGGCGGCAAGCTCGCGGCCGAGCCGTGCGGCCCGGCTGTCGCCGCCGCTGAAGTCGAGCGCGGCCAGCGCCTCGTCCTCCAGCTCCTGCAGGTCCTGCCGCGCCTGGGTGTAGAGCTCGCGGCTCTCCAGCTCGCGGTTTTCCGCCTCCGTCACTGCGAAAAGCAGCTGCTGGTATTCCTCCCAGCGCGCCCGGATGTCGTCCTCCGTTTTTGCGCGGTACTGCTTGAGGATCTGCTGCCGCTTGCTGAGCGCCGCCTCCGCCGCCCGCCGCGCCGTCATGGCGCGCAGGATCAGCGCCACGCCCGCGATCAGACAGAGGGCGCTCGGGATCAGGAGCCAGAAGGTATGCAGCAGCCCGTAGGCGACTGCGAAGGCAAAGGCGAGCACGAACAGCAGCACGCCCGGCCAGATCTTCGGGTCGGCCGCGCCCTTGTACCTGAGACCCTCGAGCGCCGCGAGATCCGCTTTCACCTGCACTTCGAGCTCCTGCGGTTTGCTGCTGCCGAACAGATGCTCTCCCAGCGCCTGGCGGCTGCCGCTGAGCGCGGCCAGCGCCTCGTCGTGGGCCTCGCTGCTCTGCCGCAGCAGCTGCCGCCCCTGGTTCAGATTGTCCAGCGCGGAGCGGCGCTGCTGCTTGCGGCTCTCGGTCATTTCGGCCTCCAGCCGGGCGCAGTCCTGCTGCCGCTCGGCCAGTTTCCGCTCCAGCTCCTCGATGCTCTCGCCCGCGCCGCGCAGCTCCTCCAGGCGGCGCTTCGTCTCGTCCATCCGCCCCTCCAGCTCGGGCAGATAGCCCTTGCGGTGGTAGCGGCGCCTGCGCTGCCATTCCCGGAGCTGCTCGTCCGCCTCGCTGTAGGAGGTCTGCTCCTCGCCGGTGCTGACGATGGCGGTGATGCGCTTTTCCAACTCGGGGCTGCCGGAGACGGCCACGGTGCCCTGTTCGATGAAGGCGCTGCGGCTGAACACGTCGCGGCTCACGCCGGTCAGCAGCTCGCCGGCGTTGCTGCCGTCCATGCCCTGAACCGGTACGGAGCTGCCGGTATAGACGGCGGAAAACTCCCGCATCGGCGCGCCCTTGGCGCGGGTGCGGCGGGTGATCGTGATATCGCTGCGCTCGGCGCGCAGCTCCATGCTGCCCTCCATCGGCGCCCCGGACCATGGCGCGTAGCGCAGTTTGTCCGGCAGGTAGCCGCTGCGGGCGCGCTCGGAGCTGTCCACGCCGTAGAGCATCGCGCGGATGAAGGCGCACCAGGTGGATTTGCCGCTCTCGTTGGGCGCGTAGATCACGTTGAGCCCCTCGTGCAGCTTCAGCGTCTCGTTTTCCAGCTTGCCGAAGGAGGCTCGCAGATTACGGATGATCATGCGTCAGCACCTCCTCCCGGTGATCCAGCGCGGCCAGGCCCCAGCGCGCGGCCTGCTCGATCAGCTTCTGCCGCTCGGGCGAAGCGCCCTCGGCGGCCTCGCGCAGCTTTTTCAGAAACAGGCCGCGCAGGCTGTCCTCTCCAGCCCGTTCCCAGAGATCCTGCCGCAGCCGCGTCTCGTCGCGCAGCTGCAGCGCGTAG
The DNA here is from genome assembly GCA_017552325.1 of Oscillospiraceae bacterium. GTDB lineage: Bacteria > Bacillota > Clostridia > Oscillospirales > Oscillospiraceae > Limivicinus. The sequence continues at coordinate 21,490 of JAFZQE010000003.1, read as the reverse complement.
AACAGCTCCCCGAGGTTCAGCTCCAGCCGCCGCAGATCGGGCGGGCTGTCCACCTCGCCGCTGAGCACGATCCGGTAGATATCGCGCGCGGTCTCGTCGGGCAGCTGGCTGTGGATCGCCAGCAGCGGGTCGGAACCGGTCACGTTGACGTTCAGGACCTCATAGCGGCGCCGCGAGATGCAGACGGGCCGCAGCGTGCAGTCCGTCCCGCTCAGCTCGACGATGCTGACCGTCTTCTCCCCGCACTCGTCAAAGCCGCGACCCTCGGGGCAGCCCGGCCAGGAATACCAGGTCTCGCCGGCCTTCCGCAGGCCGCTGGCCTGATGGACGTGGCCGAGCGCGGCGTATTGCAGGCCGCTCGCGGCCAGCTCCTCCTCGCGGACCGGCGCGTAGGGCGAGTCGGCCTTCGTCAGCTCGCCGTGCAGGCACAGGAGATTCAGCAGACCGTCGTCCCGCGAAGCACGGAAGCCCGGCAGCAGGGAGGGGCTGTCCTTCCCGAGATAGGCCGCGCCCCAGATCCGGACGCCGAGCGAGGAGATCCGCACGGATTCCAGCTCGTTCTTTTTGAATACGTACACATTGTCCGGCAGCGCCAGGCGCGCGTAGGGCGAGTGGGGGCCGTACCAGTCGTGGTTGCCCGGCGCGATCAGCACCGGCACGCCCATCTGCCGGAAGCAGGCGCAGAGCGTCTCGCCGGTCTCGGCGTAGCTCCATTCGCTGTCGAAGAGGTCGCCCGGGAGCAGCACGAGCTGCAGCTGCTCCTCCTTTACGAGCTCCGCCATGCGCTGCAGCAGCAGGCGCTGCTCGCTGCGACGGACGGCGGCCTTGCCGGCGGGCAGGGCCTCGAAGGGGGAGTCGAGATGCAGGTCGGCGGCGTGCAGAAAGCGGATGCTCATGTCAGACGCACCCCCTCCGCGCGGACGCAGCGGCCCGTCTCCGGGTCGATCTCAAACAGGCAGCCCTCCAGCTTCGCCGGGCCGGAGGCCGCGTTGTAGCGTTGCGGCGGGTCGCCCATGAACTTGCCGATGCTCTGCTCCGGGTCGATGCCCAGGACGGAGTCGGCCGCCCCGGTCATGCCGAGGTCGGTGATGTAGCCGGTGCCCTTCGGCAGGACGCGGGCGTCGGAGGTCTGGACGTGGGTGTGCGTGCCCCAGACCGCGCTCGCGCGTCCGTCCAGCAGCCAGCCCATCGCCATCTTTTCACTGGTGCCCTCGGCGTGGAAGTCGACGAGGATGATCTTCTCGCGGATCTCGTCCATATAGCCGTCGGCGATGACGAAGGGGTTGTCGGTGTTGGTGTCCAGCGTGAAGCGGCCCATCAGGTTCAGCACGCAGACGTCGCCGAATTCGGTCTGATAGACGTTGATGCCCTTGCCGGGGCACTGCGGGGCGAAGTTCGCCGGCCGCAGGATGCGCCGCCGCTCCTCGAGATAGGGGCGCAGCTCCGTGCGCGTCCAGGTGTGGTTGCCGAGCGTAATGACGTCGGCCCCGGCGCGCAGGATCGCGTCGGCCTGCTTCGGCGTGATGCCGACGACGTTGGCATTTTCCCCGTTGACGACGACAAAGTCGATGCCGGCTTCCTTCCGGTAGCTCTTCAGGCGCTTGTCCAGAAAGGCCAGCCCCGGCTCGCCGCAGACGTCGCCGACGGCCAGTATTTTCATCGTCATGCTGTTTTCCTCGCTTTCCAGAGGATTCAATTACATTATCAATTACATTATATCATACCACAAATTGCATGTGTCCATCAAGCCGCATTGTGCACATAATAGCCATGCAGAAATTGTCGGGAGGTACAAGACGATGAACAACAAGCAGTTTTTGCTCGGCATGTCGGCCGGCCTGATGGTCGGCGGGGCGGCGGCCGCGGCGATGAGCATGAAAAAGAGCCGGAAGACCGGTCTCGGCAAGACCCTGAAGACGATGGGCCAGGTCGTGGACAGCGTCGCCGGCAGCTTCAAGGGCTGAAAAAGGAATGGGCGGCTGCCCATTCCTTTTTTCAACGAAAACCCGCTTCGCTGGGTTTTTCGTTGAGGGGATTCCGCCCCGCTGCGTCGTCAAACGAAACTCGCTCCAGTCCGCGTCCCCGGTTTCGAAGCGCCGGGAAAGCTCCCTATCCGCTCCTTTCGTTTTCCTCTCAAATTCAAAGCGCAAGGCTTTGAATTTGAAAAGGACGAGCAGCGAAGCGAGCGAGCTTTCGAGCCGGCGAGGAAGCGAGACGATACGGAGCTTGTGAGGACGACGCACACTGGCAGGGCGCAAAGTGTGTTTTCCGAGGTACACGCCCCCGGAAAACACGGATTCTGAATTCTTTTTCGCCGTGCGCGGCGAAAACTCTGCGAGGCTCATCCTGCGGCATGCTGGATCATCAAATCGACGAGTTTTTCTGTCCGGCGCCGAAAACCGGTGAAATAACGCAAAATGAACGAAAAACGTACGGGAACGGACTAAAATCTCGGTGATTCTTCCGCGTTGACAAAACTTTAGTTCGCTGTATAATTAAAGTACAGTAAGATAGAGGAGCGCCCGAGAACAGTACCGCGGCGAAACGGCAGCCGATGCCGCGCGGGAAAGGCGAGGGCGCCGAAGCGGACGCTGCGGCAGGCGTTCCGCTGGCGGCTCGGAGAAGATCCGTTCCGCTGTCGCAGAAATGCGGAGCGCTATCCGGGCAAACGACGAAACAGTCGGGCAAGGGCAGCTGCAATCCGCAGCTGCTTTTTTCGTCCGCGCCGCTGCGGCGATAAGACGGCCTGCGATCCTCCGACGACCGGAAGCGGACAGCCGAGGGAGAACAGCATGAACGAAAGCCTGATCTGCGCGAACCTGTCTGTGGGGGACGAGGGCGTCCTCCGCTTTGCGGGGCAGGACGTCCGCGCGCTCGCCGGATATTACGGGACGCCGCTGTATCTGATGGACGAGCGGCGCATCCGCGACAACTGCCGCCGCTACCGTCGGGCGGCGGAGGAGAGCTTCGGCGGGCAGTCCTGCGTGCTCTACGCGTCCAAGGCGGCCTCCTTCCGGTATATCTACGAGATCGTGAACGAGGAGGGCCTGCACGTCGACGTCGTGTCGCCCGGCGAGATCCATACCGCTGCGGCAGCGGGCTTCCCGATGGAGCGCGTGTGGTTCCACTCGAACAACAAGAGCGACGAGGACATCGCCTATGCCGTCGAAATGCGCGTCGGCTTCTTCGTTGTGGACTGCATGGAGGAGCTGGAGGCCCTCGACCGCATCGCCGGGGAGGCCGGGATCCGGCAGGACGTCCTGCTGCGCGTCACGCCGGGCATCGACCCGCACACCTTCGAGGCGGTGGCGACGGGCAAGGTGGACTCCAAGTTCGGCTTTCCTATGGCGGACGGGCAGGCGGACGAGGCCTTCCACGCTGCGCTGCGCGCTGAAAACCTCGCCCTCCGGGGCTTCCACTGCCACGTCGGCTCGCAGGTCTTCGACTCGGACGTGTTCCTGCTCTCGGCGGAGGTCATGCTCGACTACATGGCGCGGCTGCGCGCCGAGACCGGCTACGTCGCCGAGCGGCTCGACCTGGGCGGCGGCTACGGCGTGCGCTATCTGCCGGAGCAGCCGGAGCTCGACATCGAGGGCAACATCGCCTGCGTCGGCGCCTTCATCCGGAAAAAGTGCGCCGCGCTCGGCTACCCGATGCCAGCGATCAGCCTCGAGCCCGGGCGCAGCATCGTCGCCGACGCGGGGCTGACGCTGTACACCGTCGGCGCGGTCAAGCGCATCCTCGGCCTCGTCAACTACGTCTCGGTCGACGGCGGCATGACCGACAACGTCCGCTACGCGATGTACCATGCTCCCTACACCGTTCTGCCGGCCGACCGGATGAACGAGCCGCGCGACACGGTCTTTTCCGTCGTCGGGCGCTGCTGCGAGAGCGGCGACGTTATCCAGCCGGGGGTCCCGCTGCCGGACGGCATACGCCGCGGCGACCTGATCGCCGTCTGCACCACCGGCGCGTACAACTACTCGATGGCCTCCAACTACAACCGCATCCCGCGCCCGCCGGTCGTCATGCTGCGGGACGGGGACTGCTTCACGGCCGTGCGCAGGGAGAGCCTGGAGGATCTGCTCCGCCTCGACGCATGAAAAAACCGGAGAGAGAAGATTTCTTCTCTCTCCGGTTTGTCTTTTGTGAGGATTACATGCTTTCCGGCGCGGAGACGCCGATCAGGTACATGGCGTTTTTCAGCGTGATCCGGGTCGCATTGACGAGGCCGAGGCGTTCGTTGGTCAGTTCCGGATCGTCGGGATTGATGACCTTGCAGCTGTTGTAGTAGCTGTGGAAGACCTTGACCAGCGCGATGATCCAGTCGGCCAGCTTGTTCGGCTTGCGCAGCAGGGCGTCGTTTGCGACCTCGGCGGGGAACTCGCCGAGCATTTTCAGCAGCTGCAGCTCCTTCTCGTCGGTCAGGCGCTCATAGCTCTCCTGCTTCCGGAAGACCGGAGTCTTCGGGTTGGAGAGGATCGAGCACATGCGCGAGTGCGCGTACTGCGCGTAGTAGACCGGGTTGTTGTTGTCCTTGGAGCGGGCCAGCTTCAGGTCGAGGTCCATGTGCGTGGACACGTCCTTCGAGGCAAAGAACCAGCGCGCGGCGTCCACGCCGATGTCCTCGCAGAGCTCGCGGATCGTGATCGCGTTGCCGGTGCGCTTGGACATCTTGACCTCGACGCCGTCCTCCACCATGCGCACCATCTGGATCAGATCGACGGCGAGCGTGCCCTCGGGGTAGCCCAGCGCCTTAAGCGCGGCCTGCATGCGGATGACGTAGGAGTGGTGGTCGGCGCCCCAGAGGTCGACCAGGAAGGGGTAGCCGCGCTCGACCTTGTGGACGTGGTTGGCGATGTCGGGGGTCAGATAGCTCAGCGTCCCGTCGCTTTTGCGCAGCACGCGGTCCTTCTCGTCGCCGTAGTCGGTGCTCCTGAACCAGAGCGCGCCGTCCTTCTCGTAGGTCAGGCCCATCTCCGCCATGCGCGCCAGGCACTCGTTGATGCGCTTTTTCCCGTCTTCATAGAAGAAGGTCTCGTGCATCCAGGACTCGATCTCCACGCCGTAGAGCTTCAGGTCGCGCTCGATCTTTTCCAGCTCGCGCCGCTTGCCGAAGTCCATGAAGTACGCGAGCCGCTCCTGCGGATCGGCCGTCAGCCATCTGTCGCCGTCCTGCTCCGCGATCGCCTCGGCGATGCGCCTGACGTCCTCGGCGTGATAGCCGTTTTCCGGCAGGGGGCAGTCGTCCCGGCCGAAGTGCTCGAAATAGCGGGCCTCGAGGCTCTTGCCCAGCATGACGATCTGGTTGCCGGCGTCGTTGACGTAGTACTCGCGCAGCACCTCCCAGGAGCTGGCCTCCATCAGGCGGCAGATGCTGTCGCCCCAGGCGGCGTTGCGCGCGTGGCCGCAGTGCAGCTCGCCCGTGGGGTTCGCGGAGACCCACTCGACCAGCGCCTTTTTGCCCTTGCCGGACTCGTTGCGGCCGTAGGCCTCGCCCGCGTCGATGATCTTGTTAATGAGCGAGGAGAGCGCGGTGTTCTTCAGCTTGAAGTTGATGAAGCCGGGGCGCGCGACCGTGACCGATTCGGCCTCGGGCAGCAGCCCGCGCAGCTTTTCGGCAAGCGCCTCCGCGATCTCAAAGGGGTTTTTCCGCAGCGTGCGGGCGAGCTTCATCGCCGCGCTCGTCGCGTAGTCGCCGAGCTTCGGATCCTTCGGGGTCTCGACGACCAGCAGGCTCTCGTCGGCGTCGATCTCATATACGGCGCGGACCGCTTCCCGGACCGCATCGAAAATCTTTTTCTCAAAATTGCTCATGAATGGCATCCTCCGTACGGATGTTCGAATGCTGATACTATATCACAAAACTGGAAATTTACAAGGGTTTTTGAGAGCGGGCTTTCAGTCCCGGCGTTTCTTCAGACGCAGCAGCAGGACGGCGAGGCTCACGCCGATCAGCGCGCCGAGCGTGTTATGGAAGAGGTCGTCGAACTCGAAGACGCCGCGGCGCAGCAGAAGCTGCAGCAGCTCGATCAGCAGCGAAAAGCCCGCGCCGGCAAGGACGCCCTTCCAGCCGGTCAGCAGCCCGAGCAGAAAGCCCAGCGGCACAAAGACCGCGACGTTGGCGACGATCTGCTCCCAGCCCTCCGGCCAGTTCTCATAGGACCAGAAGAGCCGCAGCATATATTGCGCCTCCGGCTGGCCGCTCCGGGACAGCACCGCGAGGGAAAAGACGTAAAAAGCCCAGGCAGCCAGCAGCGCCGGCACCCAGCGCCGCCGCCACAGCCCGACGGTGAGCCCGAGCAGGCCTGCTGCGAGCCAGTACCCGGCCGGCAGTTTCATCATCCAGAGAAAAGCGTTCATCGGCGCACCCCCTTTGCCGCGATCGGACAAAAACCCGGGCGAAGATTTGCTTTCGCCCGGGTTTTCCGGTGTTTTGACTTCCCTGACCCTGTTATCTGCGGATCACGGTGCCGGTCCCGCCCTCCAGCGCCTCGGCGGCGCGGGAGAGGGAGGTGATGAGCGCGGTGCCGTGCTCGCTGCCGCGGACAAAGGCCATGCAGCTTTCGACCTTGGGCAGCATGCTGCCGGGCGCGAACTGCTTCTCATTGATGCAGCGCTCGCAGTCTTCGAGCGTCATCTCCGCCAGTTCCCGCTGATCGGGCCTGTTGAAGTTGACGCAGACGCGGTCGACGGCCGTGAGGATGATCAGCCGGTCGGCTCTGAGGTCGCGGGCCAGCAGTGCGCTCGCGCGGTCCTTGTCAATGACGGCCGCGACGCCGCGCAGACCGTTTTCGGTCTCCACGACGGGGATCCCGCCGCCGCCGACCGTGATGACGATATCGCCGGCCGCGACGAGCTGCTCGACGACCTTCAGCTCCACGATGCGCTTCGGGATCGGGGAGGGGACGACCCGGCGCCAGCCGCGCCCGGCGTCCTCGACGAAGACGAAGCCCTTTTCCGCCGCGATCTTCTCGGCCTCTTCCTTCGTGTAGAAGCTGCCGACCGGCTTCGTCGGATGCCGGAAGCCCGGGTCGTTCTCGTCTACGACGACCTGCGTGACAACGGTGGCGCACTCGCGCTCGATGCCGCGGGCCTTCAGCTCCTGCTGGATAGCCTGCTGCAGGTGGTAGCCGATATAGCCCTGGGTCATCGCGCCGCACTCGGGGAAGGGCATGAAGGGCGTGCCGCCGCCCTTGTTGGCGGAAAACTCCATCGCCAGGTTGATCATGCCGACCTGCGGGCCGTTGCCGTGCCCGATGACGACCTCATAGCCCTTTTCGACCAGGTCGACGATCGGCTTCGCGGTGTTCTTCACCAGCGCAAGCTGTTCCTCCGGCGTTTTGCCGAGGGCGTTGCCGCCGAGGGCAACCACGATTCTCTCCGCCATGTCTTACTTCAGCGTGGCGTACATGACGGCCTTGATCGTGTGCATGCGGTTCTCGGCCTCGTCGAACTGGCGGGCCTGCTTGCCGAGGAACACGTCGTCGGTCACTTCCATGGCCGGGAGGCCGAACTTCTGATAGATCTCCTCGCCGATCGTGGTCTCGCGGTCGTGGAAGGAGGGCAGGCAGTGCAGGAAGATGGCGTTCGGCTTCGCCATGGCCATCAGCTCCCTGTTGACCTGGTAGGGCAGCAGCATCTCGATGCGCTTGGCCCAGAGCTCGGCGGGCTCGCCCATCGACAGCCAGATGTCGGTGTAGGCCACGTCGCAGTCCTTCGCGCCCTGCGCGGGATCGTCGGTCATCTCAATGACGGCGCCGGTCTCCTCCGCAACGGCGCGGCACTTCTCGACCAGCCAGTCGGCGGGCATCAGATCCTTCGGGCCGCAGGCGCAGTAGTGCATGCCGAGCTTGGAGCAGACGACCATCAGGGAGTTGGCCACGTTGTTGCGCGCGTCGCCGAAGAAGGTCAGCTTGCGGCCGCGCAGCTCGCCGAACTCCTCACGCACGGTGAGCATGTCGGCCAGCATCTGCGTGGGATGGAAGTCGTCGGTCAGGCCGTTCCACACGGGGACGCCCGAGTACTTGGCGAGGTCTTCGACCACGGACTGCTTGAAGCCGCGGTACTCGATGCCGTCGTACATGCGGCCGAGGACCTTGGCGGTATCGGCCAGGGACTCCTTCTTGCCCATCTGGGAAGAACCGGGATCGAGGAAGGTCACGCCCATGCCCAGATCGCGGGCGCCGACCTCGAAGGCGCAGCGGGTGCGGGTGGAGGTCTTCTCGAACAGCAGCACGACCTGCTTGCCGCTCAGCCATTTGTGCTCGACGCCGGCGGCCTTGAGGCGCTTGAACTCGGCGGCCAGGTCCAGCAGATAGCGGATCTCGGCCGGGCTGTAATCAAGAAGCGTGAGAAAGCTTCTGCCGCGGATATTGACTCCCATGGATTGAATCCTCCTGAAATAATATGATAAAGTGAAAAACGCTCTTATTCGGCGCGGATCAGCGGCATCGACATGCAGCGCGGGCCGCCGCGTCCGCGGGACAGCTCGGCCGAGGGCATTTCAAGCACCTCGAGCCCCTCGTCGCGCAGCACGGCGTTCGTCACGTCGTTGCGCTCGTAGACGACGATCTTGCCCGGCGAGATGCACAGCGTGTTGGAGCCGTCGTTCCACTGCTCTCGCGCCGCGTAGATCGGGTCTCCGCCGCCGCAGGGGATCAGCTTCACGCGGTCCACGCCGGTGTGGAAGGAGAGGATGTTCTCCAGCTTTGCGTCGATCCGGCGGATGCGCAGACCGTCGTGGACGTTGCCGGGGGTGATCTCGTACACGCTCAGCGGCCCGAGGATCGCCGGGTGCACGGTGTACTTGTCGACGTCGATCTGTGTGAACACGGTGTCCAGGTGCATGAAGGCGCGCTTGGCGGGGATCGCGAAGGCCAGCACGGTGCGGATCTTCGACTGCGGGTCGTTGAAGAGGTTGCGCGCGGCGGCCTCGATGCCGTCGGGGCTGGTGCGCTCGGACAGGCCGATGGCCAGGGTGTCCGCGCTGAGGTTCAGGATGTCGCCGCCCTCGATACTGCCGTGGTAGCTGCGCTCGTAGTAGCGCGGCACGAGCCCGGCGAAATCGGGGTGATACTTGAAGATGTAGTCGGCGTAGATCGTCTCGCGCCGCCGGTTGGGGAAGTGCATGCGGTTGAGCAGGATGCCGCGGCCGACGGAGGCGAAGGGGTCGCGCTGGAAATACAGGTTCGGCATCGGCCGGACGACGAGGTCGTCGGGCGGGGCGGTCATGTCCTGCAGGGAATAGGCGGACAGGTGCGGCAGCTCGCGCAGGGTGATGCCCTCCATGGTCTTTTCGACCAGGGCCTTGCCCTCATAGTTCGAGCGCAGGAAATCGTACAGCTTGTCCTGCCAGCGTTTGGTGATCACGTTGCCCTCGGTCAGCCACTGATAGAGAAAGGGCTCGGTCAGTTCGGGATGCGTTTCCAGCACCTCGGTCATCAGATCCTCCAGATAGACGACCTCGACGCCGTTGTCGCACAGGATCTGCGCAAAAGCGTCGTGCTCCTGCTGAGCGACCTTCAGGAAGGGGATATCGTCGAACAGCAGCTCGGACAGACGGTCGGGGGTGAGGTTCAGCAGCTCGCGCCCGGGGCGGTGCAGCAGCACCTTCCGAAGCGGCCGGATCTCGCTTCGCACACAAATGCCTTTCATGGGCTCCTCCTTCACGAAACGTCACACAGCGGCCGAACACGGCCGCCTGACGGTTTTCCCAATTTCCTAGCATACCATAAGCGCCCGAATAATTCAAGCGAAGAATGAATATTCAGGGAGTAATTGGATATCTCCGCCGGCCGTCCCGCGGCCCTCCGGAGGTCCTGCCGGGCGGCGCGGGGCGTTGAAAATTTTTGAAAAAAGGTCTTGCCTTTCCGGGCAAACTGTGCTAATATAATCAAGCTCTCCGATGAGAGGGCATATGCGCTGTTAGCTCAGCTGGATAGAGCGTCTGGCTACGGACCAGAAGGTCAGGGGTTCGAATCCCTTACAGCGTGCCAAAAGACCCAGCCCGAAAGGGCTGGGTCTTTTGGCACGCTGCGCGTGAAAGATCCGCTTTGCTCAATTTTAGCGAGAGGGGAATACCATCCCCTCTCGCGCTCACCCCATGCGGGACGAGAAAAGCCGCCTTTTACTGTTCGGGGATCTCCCCGTGCTCAGCTTCAAACTCCCGGATGCGACGCTTGATCAGCTGCTCCAGCTCACGGTTTTTGGTGCGCCCCTCATATTCCGCAATGTATCCGAGCTTGTCCAGCAGCTCCGGATCCACGCGGAGCGTATAACGGCACTTGTTATCAGTCATTCTGCCAACCTCCATGACGAAGTGTTGACAAAAGTTTAGCGTCATAGTATAGTCAAAGGGGAAAATGACGCAACTTTGACGCATAAATGGAGGGGAAAATGTTCAAAAGGATGTATTTGCTTCTGTTTAACCGGATCACCGATGCGCTCGAAGCGCTGGGGCGCGGCAGCGCCGAGCAGGCGAGGGCGATTTTGATCCGCGCGCAGCAGGACGCTGAGGAGCTGTACCTTGAGGGGACAGAGGAATAGCTTGTCCATAATATAAACCGTCCTCAATAACACCCGGCGCCCGGTGGGGCGCCGGGTGTTCTGCGTTCCCGAGGAATCCGCCCTTCGGCGATCCGATCGGGCGCGGTTCATCCGTTGACAACAATATTTGGATATGATACATTGATAAAAGCGAATACCGGAAGAATCCCTGCAAAAGCGCAGACCTGACCGCTCCGCTTCAGTCAAAGCCGAAAAGTGAGAAAAACACTTATAATAACAGGAGGAAGCCATGTATTCTTCGGAACAGATCATTGAGAAAACCAATCTCTACGGCGCTCACAACTACGCGCCGAAGCCCGTCGTCATCGTGAAGGCCGAGGGCGCCGTCGTCACCGACCCGGAGGGCCGGACCTACTACGACATGCTGTCCGCCTACTCGGCGCACAACTTCGGTCACCGCCACCCGGAGATCGTCGCGGCCGCCAAGGAGCAGCTGGACAAGTGCACGCTGACCAGCCGCGCCTTCCACTGCGAGAACCTGGGCGAGTTCTATGAGAGCCTGGCGAAGCTCACGGGCAAGGACATGGTCCTGCCCATGAACACCGGCGCGGAGGCGGTCGAGACCGCGCTGAAGACCGCCCGCCTCTGGGGTACCCGCGTCAAGGGCGTGGAGAACGGCAGGCAGGAGATCATCACCTGCGCCAACAACTTCCACGGCCGCACCATCGCGATCATCAGCTTTTCCACCGATCCCCTGGCGAAGGACGGCTACGGCCCGTACTGCCCCGGCTTCAAGACCATCCCCTACGGCGACGCGCAGGCGCTGCGCGAGGCCATCACGCCGAACACCGTTGCCTTCCTGGCCGAGCCCATCCAGGGCGAGGCGGGCATCATCATGCCGCCGGAGGGCTGGCTGACGGAGGTCCGTCAGATCTGCACCGAGAACAACATCCTTTTCCTCGCCGATGAGGTCCAGACCGGCTTCGCCCGCACCGGCGACATGTTCGCCTGCTGGCATGAAAACGTCGTCCCGGACATCTACATCATGGGCAAGGCCCTGGGCGGCGGCGTCATGCCCCTCTCCGCCATCGCGGCCAACAAGGACATCCTCGGCCTCTACACCCCCGGCTCCCACGGCTCCACCTTCGGCGGCAACCCGCTGGCCTGCGCCTGCGGCGTCAAGGCGCTGGAGATCCTGCAGCGCGACGACTATCCGAGGATGGCCCGCGAGAAGGGCAAGTACTTCATGGACGGCCTGAAGAAGATCCACAACCCGGAGATCAAGGAGATCCGCGGCCGCGGCCTGCTGATCGGCGTCGAGTTCTACGGCGACGCCTTTGACTACGTCAAGGCCTGCATCCACGAGGGCGTGCTCTGCAAGGAGACCCACGACCACACGATCCGCTTCGCGCCCCCGATCCCGGTCTCCTATGAGGAGCTGGACGACGCGCTTGAGCGCATCACGAAGGCGCTCAGCAAATAAGCGCCGCCAGCCGACAAAGGCCAAACATCATATCAAAAGACCCGGCCCACATTCGGGCTGGGTCTTTTGACGCCTTTATGGTTCCCTGATCACATACTCAAACACGTCGAGCTGCGTCACGCCCAGGGCCTGCAGGGCGGCGGCGCTGCGGGCCTGATGCTCCGGCGTGTTGAACTGCGGGATCAGCGGCACGCGCACCGTGACGCGCTCCTGACCGACCAGAGACAGCAGCAGGCGCAGATTCTCCTTCATCCGCGCGCCGTCCCCGCCGGTGTAGCGCCGGTAGATCTCCTCGTCCCAGTCCTTGCAGTCGACGATGAAGCGGTCGACCGCCTCCGCCGCCCTGCGCACCGCGGCCGGATCGACGGCGAGGCTCGTCTCGGCGCAGATCAGCCAGTCCGCCGGGCAGAGGGCGCGGAAGGCGCGGATGAAGTCTGCGTGCAGCAGCGACTCGCCGCCGCCGAAGCAGACCCCGCCGCCGCTCGCGCGGAAATAGAGATCGTCGATTTTGACGCGCTCATAGAGCTCCCGCGCCGTGACCGGCTCTGCCGGAGCCTCGCGCAGGAGCTTTTCGTTGATGCACCAGCGGCAGCGCAGCGGACAGCCCGCCCCGGCGATCAGCGTCGTGACGCCGGGCCCGTCGATCCCCATGCGCAGGCGCGAGAGCGAGAGCAGGGGATAGCGCGGCTCAGCCATGGACCTCTTCCTCCGGCAGCGGCTCGCCCGCCAGCTCAAAGTCCTCGGTCTCCGCGGGCTCGACCCAGGCCACGTCGCCCTCCAGCTCGGGGTACTCGGTCGGCGCGATACGGCCATCCAGCTCGCCGTCGTAGGGCACCTCGCCCTCAAGAATCCATTCCCCGGGATCGGGCGTGGGCGTAACCGTCGGCGCCATCGTGTGCGGGGCGGGCAGGGCGCCGCCCGTGTCGTCGGTGAAAGAGCCGCGCGTGAGCGGGTTGGAGCAGCCGACCGAAGTGAAGGCCATCCCGGCGCAGAGCGCGGCCACGGCGACGCGCTTGCCCATGGCCTGCCGCGCGGCGAGCTGACGCTCCAGCTCGCGCAGCTCGCTCTCGCACTTCGGGCAGGTGCCGCGGCAGCTGCCCTGGTGCCTGCACTCCTGCGTCACCCAGGGGATGTCGTTCTCGTCGGCGATGCGCTGACGGATCTCTTTGAGGATCTTGCATTTTTCCTTGCCCAGCATATCGGACACCTCGCTTTGCTTTATGATTGTCAGACGCGCCCAAGGGGGAAAAGTTCCCTCCGGGGCAGCTTTTTTCGCCGCGCGTACTTGCGAACGGTGCCGTTTTTTGGTATGCTGAAGGCGGAAACAAGCAGCGGGAGGAGACTGACCATGAAAATCACCAAGATCGTCATCACCGGCGGCCCCAGCGGCGGCAAAACGACCGCGATGAGCTGGATCCAGAACGCCTTTGCCAAGCTCGGCTACACCGTGCTCTTCGTGCCGGAGACGGCGACGGAGTTCATCACCGGCGGCGTTGCGCCCTGGACCTGCGGCACCAACCTCGAGTATCAGAAGGTGCAGATGCGCCTGCAGCTTGAGAAGGAGCGCCTCTTCGAGCAGGCGGCGCGCACGATGAAGGCCGACAAGCTCCTCATCGTCTGCGACCGCGGCGCGATCGACAACAAGGTCTACATGACGGAAGAGGACTACGCCGCGGTGCTGGCGGACATCGGCTGCACCGAGCGGGAGCTTCTCGACCGCTACGACGCCGTCTTCCATCTGGTGACGGCCGCGAAGGGCCTGCCGCAGTTCTACACGCTCGAGAACAACAAGGCCCGCTACGAGAGCGCGGCGCAGGCCGCGGACGTGGACGACCGGCTGATCGCCGCCTGGTCGGGGCACAAGCACCTGCGCATCATCGACAACAATTCGGACTTCAATTCCAAGCTGCGCCGCCTGATCGCGGAGATGCGCGCCTTCCTGGGCGAGCCGCAGCCGCGCGAGATCCAGCGCAAGTTCCTCATCGCCTACCCCGATCTGGAGTGGCTGGACAGCCTGCCCGAGGTGCGGAAGATGGACATCGTGCAGACCGACCTCATTTCCCGCGAGGACGTGGCCCTGCGCATCCACCGCCGCGCGGAGGCGGACAGCGTCGTCTATTTCAAGACCTACAACCATCCGCTCAGCGACGAGGTGCGCGTCGAGGTCGAGGAGCGCCTCTCGAAGCGCGAGTACCACGATCTGCTGCAGGAGGCCGACCCGAACAAGAAGCAGGTGCGCAAGACGCGCTACCGCCTGACCCACGAGGGGCAGTTCTTCGAGATCGACCTCTATCCGATGTGGGACGACCGCGCCATCCTCGAGACCGAGCTGAGCGAGGAGAATACGCCCATCCACTTCCCGGGCCGCCTCGGCATCATCCGCGAGGTCACCGACGACGCGGCCTACACCCGCGAAGCCATCGCCGAGCAGATGTAAAGAACATGGAGATCACAAGAACGCCGGAGGGCTGTACGGTCCTTCCCGATTCGCCCCATGTCGACCGGGTGCTGCTGGAATACGAGCCCGGACGCTGGGAAGACGACTCCGGACGCTGCACGGTCTTTTTCCGCGACGGCAACACCGCTTCCTTCGCCTGGAAATGGGAACACTACCATGTATGGGTATACGGGCTCTGCTTTTCCGAAGACGGGAAGATCCTGTATACCGGAGACTGGTACAAGGGGCTTTATGCGATAGACTCACGCAGCGGAGAGACACTTTGGCATTACCGACCGGCGAAAATCCGCGGAATTTTCGTTTTTCCCGGGTATCTGCTTGCGCTCCGCTGCTGCAGCTCGCTGGTGAAGCTTGATCTTCACACGGGAGAGCTGCTCGGCGAGCTCACCGGCCGGTCGCTGGAACACTGCTGGCGCCTGGACGGGCGGCATGTTCTGCTCGACAGCAGGAACGGCCGCCTCTGCGCGATCGATACGGAAACCCTGGAAACGGTCAAAACATACCGGATCAGCGGTGCTGGCTCGCTTGTCAACCCCAGGGACTGCCTCGCGCTGGCGATCCGAAAGGCCTGGCTGGAAGCGGGGAAGCTGTATATCAGCGGCTTTGAGGAGTATCCCGGGCGCGATCCTTCCGCCGAGGGCTCGACGCAGTTCGTCCGGGAGCTGGACTGGCTCTGATAAGCCCGTACCCGCTCGACGATCGCCGAGCAGATGGAATAATTCACGGCAATCGCAACCTCCTCCGAAACTGAAACGTTTATAGTCTGGTGATATATCCTGATATGAAAACAAGCGTGTTTTTATTATTTTTGATTATCTCCTTTATGTCCTCGTTAGGAAGTAAGAGTTCGGCAGTGTGGACGATTAAAAAGATAGGGACGAACTCGAAGTATTATCCCAAGGGTTTTATTGAGCCAGCAAAGTGGATGAAAAGACAATATCATATCGAAGATAGTATGATTCCGATCTTTTCATCCTGTAGTCTAATTCTTTCTCCCGTTTTCCTTTTGCTGGGTCCGGTCAATATAGTCTGTTCTATAATTTTTGCATCAGTTCCAGATATTGCAGGCATTCTGATCATGGGGCACATCGGCTTGGCTCTTGTTGATGCTTGTGTGTCAACAATCGGATATCTGTTGTACAGGAGAAAGGGATAATCTCATTATGGGCGGCTGTCAGCCGAACGACAGAGGAGGTCTCTGATTCGGCGGGGTAAACCCCTCAGTCGGCTGCGCCGACAGCTCCCCTGTTAGGGGAGCCAGGAAAAGCCTCCCCTGAAAGGGGAGGGGGACCGCGCTTGCGCGGTGGAAGGGTTATGCCTTTTTCCCTGTTGACAAGCGCATTTCCCGGTGATATAGTACCATCATCCAAAGGCGATGACGGAGAACGCGGACAGCGTTCCGGCACAGAGAGGGCAGGCCGTCGGCTGCAAGCCGCCCCGAGGAAAGTTGTCCAATGCGTACCGCTCCCGAGCCGGGAGGAGGAAATGCCTCCCCGCGCGACGGCGTTACTGTCCCAACGAGTGAAACATCAAGGTGGAACCGTGTATTTTTATGCACCCTTGACGGCATACTGCCGTTAAGAGTGCATTTTTTATTGAAGGAGGAGATCCCCATGGACGAAAAAAAGCTCTACACATTTGAAAACCCCGAATATAAGAACACCTACCGCCACACGACCAGCCACATCCTGGCCCAGGCCGTCAAGCGCCTCTTCCCCGAGGTCAAGCTCGCGATCGGCCCCTCGATCGAGAACGGCTTCTACTACGACTTCGACGCGCAGTTCTCCTTTACGCCCGAGATCCTCGAGCAGCTCGAGGGCGAGATGCGCAAGATCTGCAAGGAAAAGCTGCGGCTTGAGCGCTTTGAGCTGCCCCGCGAGGAGGCCATCCGCTTCATGGAGGAGCGGGAGGAGCCCTACAAGGTCGAGCTGATCAACGACCTGCCCGAGGACGCCGTCATCAGCTTCTACCGCCAGGGCGAGTTCACCGACCTCTGCGCCGGCCCGCATCTGGACTCCACCGGCCGCGTCAAGGGCAACGCCATCAAGCTCACCAGCGCCACCGGCGCCTACTGGCGCGGCGACTCCAAGCGCAAGATGCTCCAGCGCATCTACGGCACCTGCTATCCCAGCAAGGCCGAGCTCGACGAGTATCTGGCGCAGCAGGCCGAGGCGCTCAAGCGCGACCACAACAAGCTCGGCCGCGAGCTCGAGTACTTCACGACGGTCGACGTGATCGGCCAGGGCCTGCCGATCCTGCTGCCGAAGGGTGCGCGCGTCATCCAGAGCCTGCAGCGCTGGATCGAGGACGAGGAGCGCCGCCGCGGCTACCTGCTGACGAAGACGCCCTTCATGGCCAAGCGCGAGCTCTACAAGATCTCCGGCCACTGGGATCACTACCGGGACGGCATGTTCATCCTCGGCGACGCGGACGACGAGACGAAGGAGTGCTTCGCCCTGCGCCCGATGACCTGCCCCTTCCAGTACCAGGTCTTCCTCAACCGCGCCCGTAGCTACCGCGACCTGCCGATGCGCCTCGGCGAGACCTCGACGCTCTTCCGCAACGAGGACTCCGGCGAGATGCACGGTCTGATCCGCGTCCGCCAGTTCACGATCTCCGAGGGCCATCTGATCCTCCGCCCCGAGCAGCTCGAGGAGGAGTTCAAGGGCTGCCTGGAGCTGGCGAAGTACTGCCTCGATACGGTCGGCATGCTTGAAAACTGCAGCTTCCGCTTCTCCCAGTGGGATCCGGCCAACCCGGACAACAAGTACGAGGGAACGGCCGAGCAGTGGGAGGTCGCGCAGGCGACGATGAAGACCATCCTCGACGACCTCGGCGTGGAGTATTCGATCGGCTTCGACGAGGCCGCCTTCTACGGCCCGAAGCTCGACATCCAGTACAAGAACGTCTTCGGCAAGGAGGACACGATCGTCACGATCCAGGTCGATATGCTGCTGGCCGAGAAGTTCGGCATGGAGTACACCGACACGGACGGCCAGAAGAAGCGCCCCTACATCATCCACCGCACCAGCCTCGGCTGCTACGAGCGCACGCTCGCCTACCTGATCGAGCGCTATGCCGGCGCGCTGCCGACCTGGATGATGCCCGAGCAGGTGCGCATCCTGCCGATCACGGACCGCGCGCACGACTACGCCGCGGAGCTCGTGAAGAAGCTCGCCGCCGCCGACGTCAACGTCGAGGCCGACTACCGCTCCGAGAAGCTGGGCTACAAGATCCGCGAGGCGCAGATGCAGAAGATCCCCTACATGCTCGTTATCGGCGACCGCGACGTCGAAAACGGCACGGTCTCCGTCCGTACGCGCAAGGGCGAGGATCTCGGCGCGATGAGCCCTGAGGACTTCATCGCGAAGATCCTTGAGGAGATCCGCACCAAGGCCCACGACTGAGGAAACACCATGAAGACGATGTCCGCCAGAAAGTTTCTGATCATCTTCGGCAGCATTTTTCTGATCGTCGGGCTGGTGCTGGTCGCGCTGAGCTTCTTCCTGCGCTCAAAGCAGATCCCGAAGGAAAACCGCGTCTACACCGAGGCCACGATCACGAACATCGAGACCTACAGGGACGGCAGCGACGACCTGCAGCACCGCGTCACCGTCTCCTATTCGGCCGAGGGACAGGAATTTGAGACCGTATTGGGTTACTACAGGTCCGGCTTCCGGGAAGGCAAGCAGATCACGATCTACTACGAAAAAGGCATGCCCTCGCACATCGGCAGCGACGGGGGAGACGCCGTGACGACGATCATCCTGCTGGCGATCGGCATCCCCTTCGCCGCGGCTGGCGGCTTCATCGTGTACAAGGGCGCGATCGGCAAGAAGCTGCTCTCCCGGCTGATGGAGAGCGGGACGCGGATCAGCGCCGTCTATGCCGGCACGGAGTGCCTGACGAAGGTGTCCATCAACGGCCGGCACCCCTACGTGATCCACGCCAGGGCCTACGACCCGGAGACGATGCAGGAGCGCCTGTTTGACAGCGACTGGTTCATGCGCGATCCCGCGCCCTTCGTGGAACGGGCGAACATCGAGTATTTCTCCGTCTATCTCGACCCCAATCACCCGAAGCGCTATTATCTGGACGACAGCGCCGTGAAAAGCCTGATGGAGGGCTGAACCGCGGCCGGAGAGAGGAAAGGCGGGCAAACGCATGGATCTGCACGATTTCAGGGACGTGGCCGAAAACTATGACCGCTACCTTGCCGTCATGTACGAGCATGACGACCATCACGAGGCCTTTCAGGATTTCTATCTGAAGCTCGCGCGTCAATACGGCGCGGGCGGCGTGGTCGACGTCGCCTGCGGAACGGGAGCGGTCCTGCTGTATCTGGCCGAGCGGGGGATCGACGTCGACGGGACGGACCTCTCGGAGGAGATGTGCCGCGTCGCGCGGGCGAAGGCGGAAAAGCGCGGGCTGGATCTGACCGTCATCCCCTCGGATATGACAACGTTCAGCAGCGGGAGAAAGTACTCCCTGGCGATCATCGCGAGAAGCGGCTTCATGCATCTGCCGGATTCGAAGACCCAGCAGAACGCGCTGCTGAATCTCCGCGATCAGCTCACAGACGGCGGCATCCTGACCTTCAACACCTTCGATCCGCTGCCCTCTATCCAGGCGCAGATGATGCAGACCACGCCCGAGGACTATTCCTTCCGCCTGGAATACGTGAACAGCGAAGGACTGCGGGAGAGGATATATAACGCCATTACCTATGACCCCGTCACCCAGCAGATGTACGGCAACTGGAAATTCGAAACGCTGGATGAGGCGGGCTGTGTGATCGGCGAGCGGATCCGGCCGCTCCGGATGCGCCAGACCTACCGCTCGGAGATCTTCCTTCTCGCGCAGCTCTGCGGCTTCGAGGTGCTCGACATCTATCGCGGCTACAAGGACGAGAAGGAAGACCTGTCGGATCCGTCGACGGCTGCGAAATACCGCGAGAATCTGATCTGGATCCTGAAGAAAAAGGCGTAATAGACCGGCGCCGCGGAAAGCGTATATTTTAGGAGCATCCCTCACAAGCTAACGAAAAGCCTGTGAGGGATGTTTTATGAGCAGTAAAATGAAACGCCGCGCGCTGGCGATCGCCGTGATCGCCGCGCTCAACGCCCTGCTGATCGCCCTGGCGCAGACCGCCTGGGCCGACCTCTACAAGCGCGGCTCTTCGGGCGCGCGCGTCACCGAGATCCAGACCCGGCTGAAAAACTGGGGCTATTACGACGGCGCGGTCGACGGGATCTACGGCAGCCGCACCGAGAATGCCGTGCGCTGGTTCCAGCGGAAAAACGGCCTGACGGTCGACGGACAGGCCGGGCCGCAGACCCTCGCGGCCCTCGGCCTGCCGACGGGAGACGGCGGACAGGCGCAGAGCAGCAGCGGCGACGTGTATCTGCTGGCGCGGCTCATATCCGCCGAGGCGAGAGGGGAGCCCTACGTCGGGCAGGTGGCCGTCGGCGCGGTGGTGCTCAACCGCGTGAAGCACCCCTCTTTCCCTTCGACGGTCTCCGGCGTCATCTACCAGACCGACGCCTTCACCTGCGTCAGCGACGGGCAGTTCAACCAGCCCATCGCCGAGAGCGCCTACCGCGCCGCGCAGGACGCGCTGGGCGGCTGGGATCCGAGCGGCGGCGCGATCTACTACTTCAACCCCGCCACCGCCACCAGCGCCTGGATCTGGTCGCGCCCGCTGATCGTCACGATCGGCAACCATCGCTTCTGCTCGTGATTTTTCGCGCGCCGCTCTTGCAAAGAGCGGCGCCTTGTCATATAATAATAAAACACGACGCAAAAGATCGGGGGAGAAGACATGGCATACTGTGATCGCTGCGGTTCCTATATCCCGGACGGCTGGACGAGCTGTCCGGCCTGCGGCTATGACCCGGAGCACGAGGCTGCGCAGCAGCAGGCCGCCCAGGCGCAGGCGCACCGGGAGGAGCAGGAGAAGTACGCCCGCGAGGAGGCGGAAAAGCGCCGCGCCCAGCGCCAGGCCTACGACAAGGTCTGGGCTGAGAACGAGCAGCGCCGCCGCAAAGAGGAAGAGGAGTACCGCCGCCGGCAGCAGGAGCAGGAGGAGCGCAGCCGGAAGGAACGGGAGCGCCACAGCCGGGAACAGAGCGACAACGGCGTGAACGTCACCGTCGACCCCGACGGCACCAAGAATGTCCGCGTCGGCGACCGGGTGCACATCGTCGTCAGCCCGGACGGCAGCAAGAAGGTCCGCGTGGGCGACAAGGAGCGCTACTACGACCGCTCCGACATCGAAGCCGGCCTCAGCAAGGCGGGCAAAAAGGTCAAAGAGTACATCACTTCCGACACGGTGAACAAGGCCGGCGCGTCGGCCGAAAAGGCGGTCGGGAAGCTGATACCGATCCTCTCTTACATCGGGCCGCTCTGCTTTATCCCCCTGATCCTCGGCAAGGATCATTTTACGGGCTTTCATGCCAGACAGGGTCTGCGTCTGTTCATCTGGGGTGCGATCCTTCAGGCGGTCGGCGGCTTCTTCGGCATCAGCTGGGCGGTCGGCATTTTCCAGGTGCTGATGGCGATCATCGGCATCAAAAACGTCGTCAACGATGAGGAGAAAAAGCTGCCCTATATCGGCGGCTGAGCGTCGCTATTTTGTGAGCTTTTTCAGCGCTGACCACAAGATTTAGAAGCTGAAAAAAATCTTCAAAAAAGCGACAAAAAAATGTTGACAAGCGGCAAAGCAGATGCTATATTAACAAAGCACCTCAAAGTGCGCCCTCCGGTCCCCTTCGGGAGCAGAAATTTCCTATTTCGGAGAAAAAGTTCTTGACAAAGGGTGCCCGCTGCGGTATACTAATCAAGCTGCCGCCTGAAAGGGCAGGCGCTTGGAATGTACCTTGAAAATTGAACAATGTAAGAAAAGCTTATGCAGATAAGCACCAAGAAAAGGGCTTTTTAAACGTCAGGAATGACGATAAAAATTCTTTTGAGAGCTAAGAAGCGATCAAGAAATGATGTTAAGGCCGAAAGGCTTTGATATACCATTTATTGAGAGTTTG
>JAFZQE010000042.1 GCA_017552325.1 Oscillospiraceae bacterium | reverse complement strand
TATGCGACGGATCGATCCATCGAAAAAAGAAATCATCGCGGAATATATCAGCAAACATTTTTGCGAAAATGATGAGATACCCAGTGTGAGAGATATTGTAGACGGCACGGGGATTCCGTTATCGACTGTGCATCGTTATCTCATTTCCATGCGCGAGGATGGCTCGCTGGATTACTCTGGCCGCCGTACCGCGCGCACGAAAATGATGGAGGGCGCGGCGCCGATCCACGCGCTGCAGGTGCTCGGAACCGTTGCCTGCGGCCCCGGCCAGGAAGAGGAACAGCGCTTCATCGAGTACATCCGTATGCCGGAATCTTTGGTGGAAAAGGGAGATTACTTCGCTCTGATTGCGAAGGGAGAGAGCATGATCGGCGCGGGCATCTTCCCCGGCGATTACGTTTTTGTGAAGCGGCAGCAAACGGCCAACGAGGGCGACCTCGTCATTGCACTCTTTGATGGAAAGAACAATCTGAAAAAACTCAGCTTCGATCAGAAAAACAAAAAGTATATTCTTCATTCCTGCAACCCCGACACAGAAAGCTACCCGGACATTATCGTAGACGAATTGCAGATCCAGGGCGTTGTGAAAGGCTCGTATCATAAGCATTGATTGCGGAGGACATAGACAGAAATTGAAAAACGCCATCGCAGAAGATCGTCTTCGTCTTCCTTCTTTCGATTGTCCCAACCCGAGTTGCACGGCAAAGAATATTGTGTTCGCAGTTAGTCGGGAAGCGAAGAACGAATCGGAACTGATTCCGCTGGAATACATTTCAGACGATACACCCGCGGATTTTGCCGTCGTCTGTCCGAAGTGCAAGCGCAAATACGTTTTGTGTCGGCACAGAGCATCGCCGATCATTCCTTTTTACAATCTTCCTCTTTACGGCAGAGTTGCCACCTGAACGAACTGAATACTTTGGCATAGTGAGCCGTCCTCCCACCCGTGAATGTGGAAGCAAAGGGCAGGTATCAAGTCCAAAAAAGAGTCACGCAGCATGAGCTGTTGCGCGTGATCTTTGGCTTGATGCCTACCTTCTTTTTTATCAGATTTTTCAAAAACGAAATGCGAATGAAAAGCAAAACGTGAAAAAAGTGGTGCGGGGGAAGCGGTTTCATACTAAGAGCAAGTATCGACCCGTGGCCCAAAATTCGAGATAATCGATTTTTGCCGCGGTCAGAAACTTGTTGGGGAGTGCCTTCCCCAAACCCAGCAGAACGAAAGAAACGATCATTTTTCTCACACGGAGGTGATCAAAAATGCGAGGAACATACGATACGCCCAAGCGCGATCATGTCATTAAAACACGCCTGGACGATGACGAGTACGAATTCTTTTTACGGAAGTGCAAGGTCTATGGGATGAATCAATCGGAGATGATCCGCACGTCTTTGGACAAGCTCGTCATCAATCCCGTGATCAAATTCTCCCCCGTGAACAAAGAGCTTTTGTCCAAAATCGACGAGCTGATCACCGAGGGAAAGCGTATCGGAAACAATCTCAATCAGATCGCCCGCGCGCTCAATTCCGGTTTTTCCGATCAATCTCTTGACTCGGAAATCCGCCGCGCGCTCGGCGATCTGGCGGAATGGAAATATGAAATCTTGAAGGAGGTGGGCAGCGCCATTGGCAACGATCAAACATTTGAGCTCGAAAAACTCGGACCTCGGGGCCGCCGAGCGTTACTTGATCTTTCAGCACGACGAGAGCAACAACAAACCGGTTCTTGATGAATACGGTCATCTCATTCCACGCGAGGATTACCGCATCGACACCGTGCTCTGCGGCGACGAAGATTTCGCCATTGCTTGCATGAAAACGAATCTCGCATATAACAAAAATCTCTCCCGCGGCGACATCAAAACGCATCATTACATCATCAGCTTTGATCCCCGCGATGCGGAAAATAACGGCCTGACATTGGATCGTGCGCAGGAGCTGGGTCTCGAATTCTGCAAAAAACACTTCCCCGGCCATCAGGCTTTGGTCGCCACGCATCCGGACGGCCATAACAAAAGCGGCAACATCCATGTGCATATCGTCATCAACAGCTTACGCATCGAGCGCGTTCCCCGGATGCCGTACATGGATAAAGATTGCGATATGCTCCCCGGTATGAAGCACCGATGCACCGCGGCCGCGCTCCGTTATTTCCGCGCGGAAGTAATGGAAATGTGTCAGCGTGAGGGACTGTATCAGATCGATTTGCTGAACGGAAGCAATAACAGAATCACAGAGCGTGAGTATTGGGCGCAGAAGCAGGGACAGAAAAAGCTCGACAAAGAAAATGCCGAGCTGATCGCAAACGGAGAAGAACCGAAGCAGACGAAGTTCGAGACAGACAAGCAAATCCTGCGTCAGCAGATCCGTGCCGCGCTCAAGAAATCCAAAACGCTGGAAGAATTCTTCGATGTTTTGTTGGAGGATTACGGCATCGCAGTCAAGGAAAGCCGCGGACGATTCAGCTATCTGACGCCGGAACGCACAAAACCGATCACGTCCCGAAAGCTCGGCGACGACTTTTCCAAAGAAGCGATCCTCGCCGCGTTGGAGCAAAACGCCTCTCGTATCATTCCGTCTGTCAGTCAAAGGCCGGACATTTTTGCCACACCCACAGCAAAACCGGAGATCGAAAAACTGATCGATCTCGAAGCCAAACGTGCCGAAGGAAAGGGCGAAGGATACATTCATTGGGGCACGGTCTTCAATCTGAAAACGATGGCGAAGACGCTTTTGTATTTACAGGAAAACGGGCTTACCGGTCTGGACGCACTCGACGCTGCATTAGAGGAATCGCATCAAAAAACAAATACAGCCCGCACTGATCTGAAAAAAATCGAGGCAGAGCTGAACGCGAAAAAGGAATTACAGCGGCATGTCCTGAACGCCCGCGACGCGAAAGAGCTGCACGCGGAGTATCTGAAGCTACCTAAGAAAAAGCAGGAAAAGTTCTACGAAGAAAACCGTCCGGCGCTCATGCTCTACGACACGGCCATGCGTTATTTCAAAGAAAACGAGGTCAAGATGATTCCTACCGTCAAGCGAATCCAGGATGAGATCGAAGATCTGACTTCCGCGAAAAACGCCGGGTACACCGAGTATCGCGAGAGCCAAAAGCGCGAAAAGGAGCTGCAGACCGTCAAGGCCAACATTGAAAAAATGCTCCGGCAGCAAGAGCCGGAGATCGGGCAGGGACGCAAAAGGGACGAACAGGAACTGTAGTTCCGGCGTCACGCTTTAGGCACGAAAAAATGCAGCAATTATGCGGGTTTCCAGACACGATTTTGACCAGGGAATACGATCTCACATCCCCCCGCGATTTTGACTTTCTATTTTTCCACTTTCATGAAAAGATTGGAGGAGAAACACATGACCGATTTTGAAGATGAAGAAGTTGACCTTGATTCCGACGAAGCCGAATATCTGGATATGATCGAATCATGGGAGGATGACGAGGACGACGGAAACGACAGTATCCCGGAGCTGTATTTCAGCAGGCCCGATCCTTATGCGGAACACGCCACGCGCCAGGATGATCAGCGCCGCCGCAACTATAGCGTTGATGAGCAGGGGCGCATTGTCGTCAGGAATCTGAGCGCATGGTGGATTCCGGAAATGAGGATCATGGAGGAAATCGACGGAACGATCTATACGGTCACCGGCAGCTATGAGGGAACAGAGATGCTGGATCAAAAACTCTCCCGGATCATGCTGCATAATCTGGAGGAATCCTGATGACAAACGAAGAAAGTTATGTTACCATGGAGCCGACCAATCCTGTACAGACAGTTGCCCCCGAAAAGGAGGAAACAGAATTGATCAGGGCAACTGATAAAATCACCGCATTATACTGCCGCCTCTCAAATGAGGACTCCCTGGATGGCGAGAGTAACAGCATCCAGAATCAGCGCCGCATCCTCAGTGACTACGCACGAGACAAAAAGCTGCCGAACCCCGTTTTCTTCATCGACGACGGATATAGCGGAACAGATTTTGATCGCCCCGGCTTTCAGGAAATGCTGGATGAGATCGAAGCAGATCATGTAGCCGTTGTGCTGACAAAAGACCTCTCGCGCCTCGGACGCAATTCCGCGATGACGGGTATGTTTATCAACATCACCTTTGCCAAACACAACGTCCGGTACATCGCGATCAACGACAACTTCGATACGATCAACCAAAACAGCGTGGACAACGATTTTGCCGGGATTCGCATGTGGTTCAACGAGTTTTATGCCCGCGATACCAGCCGGAAGGTTCGTGCAGTCGTCAAAGCCAAGGGCGAGCGCGGAGAGCCGCTGACCGGTTTTCTGCCATATGGCTATGTCAAAGATCCGAACGATCCGAAGAAATGGATCGCGGACGAGGAAGCCGCGAAAGTGGTCAAACGCATCTTCGCTCTCTGCATGGAAGGCCGTGGACCGTCTCAAATTGCCAAGCTGCTCCAAGATGAAAAAGTGCTGACCATCACAGCATATCGGCTGCAAGAAGGCCGCAATGCGAACCATCCGGAACCGGCGAATCCGTATGAATGGGACTCCCGGAGTGTAGCAGATATTCTGGAGCGCCGCGAATATACCGGCTGCACGGTCAATTTCAAGACCTACTCCAATTCCATCTGGGATAAGACGACCCGCAAGAATCCGGTGGAGAACCAGGCGATTTTCTACAACACGCACCCTGCCATCATCGACATTGACACCTTTGACAAGGTGCAGGAGATCCGCGAGCAGCGTCACCGCAGGACGAAATCTGGCAACACGCACATGTTCTCCGGCCTGGTGTTCTGCGCAGACTGCAAAGGCAAGATGTATTTCAGCGGTTCTCACGATGATCCGAGCAAATGGAATTACACCTGCTCGAACTCTCGCGGCAGCAATTCTCCTTGCTCTGCCCACTTTATCCGCGCGGTCGTTTTGGAACGTTTGGTCTGGAATTACACGCAAAGGGTCATTGAGCTCGTGCTCCGCTATGAAGCCCATTTCCGGGCGATCATGGAAGAGAAGATGCAGACGGAGAGCAAAGCGATCCTCAAGGCCAAACGCAAGCAGCTTGAAAGAGCGGAGAAGCGCATCCAGGAGCTTGATCGGCTGTTCGTGCGAACCTACGAGGACAATGTATCCGGGAAGTTGAGCGACGAGCGCTTTGCCTCGATGAGCCGGGGCTACGAGGAAGAACAGCAGGACTTGAAGGAAGCGGCAGACACTCTCCGCAAGGAGATCGAAGTACAGGAACAGCAGAACCAGAACTTAGACCAGTTTATTGAGCGTATTCAGAAGTACACGGCTTTGGAAGAATTGACGCCTTATGTGGCGCACGAGCTCATAAAAGCAATCTATGTGGGAGCACCGGATAAGAGCAGCGGCAAACGCCGCCAGAGCATCCATATTGAGTACGATCTGATCGGTTTTATCCCGCTCGATGAACTGATGAAGCAGCAGACGGCATGACAAAATGCCATGCCGTCTCTGCAAAGACGATAAAACTATCTTACGGGTGGAGGCCCTTGCCCCTCCCGGAAAGGGACAACAGAATAAAGCCGCCGGAGGCGCTGCCTCCGGCGGAGTATATCCGAAGCGCGCACTTTTTCTCCGGAAAATGAAAATTGTTCTTGCATTTCCGGAAACGGTCTGCTATATTGATATAGCTTCATTCCAAAACGAGCAAGGAGGTGCTTCAAATATGGCAAAGTGTCAGTTCTGCGACAAGGACCTGGCCTTCGGTATTCAGGTCTCTCACTCCCACAGACGCTCCAACCGTACCTGGAAGCCGAATGTGAAGCGCGTCAAGGCCATCGTCGACGGCTCTCCCAAGCACGTCTACGCCTGCACCCGCTGCCTGCGCAGCGGCAAGGTCACCCGCGCTGTGTAATTGAACTTACCCGATCAAAGCCTGTCGAGATCCCGACGGGCTTTTTTCGGTTATTGGGGAAAAGCCTCCCTTCCGCAGAAGGGAGGTGGCCGAGCAAAACGAGGCCGGAGGGTTTCTTTTCTCTCCGCTTCGCGGGAAAACCCTCAGTCGCCTGCGGCGACAGCTCCACCCCTCTCTCTGTCGGCTGTGCCGACATCTCTCCCCGCCGGGGAGAGTCTTCCCTTTTGCGAAAGGGAGCCAACAAGGAAGGAGATTGTGATGAAACAGCTTGAAGAACGCATCCTGCGCGACGGGAAGGTCCTGCCCGGCGGCATCCTGAAGGTCGACGGCTTCCTCAACCACCGGATCGACCCGCAGCTCCTCTATGACATGGCCGCGGAGCTCAAACGGCTCTACGCGGGCGAGGAGATCAACAAGATCCTCACCATCGAGGCCAGCGGCATCGCCATCGCCGCGCTGGTCGGCTATGTCTTCGGCTGCCCGCTGCTTTTCGCGAAAAAGAGCAAGACCAGCAACATCTCCGACGCGCTCTGGTCCGCCGAGGTCAAGAGCTTCACCCACGGCAACACCAACACCGTCGTCGTGGCGAAGGAATATCTCGGCCCGGGCGACCGGGTGCTGATCGTGGACGACTTCCTCGCCCACGGCGAGGCGCTCGCCGGGCTGAAGGCCCTGTGCGAGCAGGCCGGCGCGACGGTCGTCGGCGCGGGCATCGCGATCGAAAAGGCCTTCCAGGGCGGCGGCGACCGCCTGCGCGCGGCGGGCCTTCGCATCGAATCCCTGGCGAAGATCGCCGCCATGAGCGACGAGAGCCTGACTTTCTGCGAATGAACGAAGAGCGGCCGGAGGGGAATCCCTCCGGCCGCTTTTTTGTTCTATTCGTCCTGCTTACTCGAATTTATAACGCACATAGTCTTTTCTGAAAAACAGGGATACCACACGCGGGCCGAAACGCTCCGGATGGCGGCCGACGACGATGGCGCAGGCCGAAAACAGAACGTAGAAAAGAGCCATCGCGCCCAAAACCGCCGCAAGCTTCAGCCAGTCTGATTTTTCCTGCCGGAGCCCGTCCTCGCGGGAGAGATAGACCTGCCCGCCACTGTCTGCCATTTCCATGACGCTGCGAAATGGATCTTTCCTGTTTTTCCCGACGTAGCTATGGAAAAGCACGCGGAAGGATTCGCCCCTCTCAAGCGCGTCCAGCAGCGCCTCTTCTCCGGTCAGGTATTTTCGCTCCAGCCTGTAGTAGCCCTCATAGCCCTCTTCCCGCAGAATGATCTCCTCATCGCCGACACTCCAGGCGGAAAAGACGACCGTGCTCTGCTCCCACTCCGCAGGCTTGGGACGGGCGGCATAGATCAAAAAAGAAAAAGCAACCAGGAAGATGATCGGCAGCACCACATAGGCGAAGACAAAGCCCTCTGTGTTTTCCAAATTCCCTCGAAAGAGGTCGTCGCCGGCGGACCGCACCGCCGGAATCGAGCTTCCGCCATGCTGTTGTCGGTATTGTTTTTTCGCAAATGCGATAAAGCTGTCTTTGCCGACAGCCGCTTCGTCGATGCGCACAGTCCTCTTTCCGACAAACAGCTTTACGTCTCTTGTTTTGCCCTGGATCCCGTTAATCGCATCGTAAGGATACCAGCGTGATATTCCGAAAACCGACCTGGCAGTAAAACCGTCCTCGTCATACGTGACACGCTGATTGATGGCGCCGAACGCCAGGCTGCCGCCGAGGATCGCGAATGCCATACAGACAGCGAAGCCGACATTTTCTCCCCGGCGCAGCAGGATCACGGAGAGGACCAGCGCGGGAACGCCGACACCCAGGCCGAGGACAAGCATCCATCTCGGCAGCTCGACCGTATTCGGTTTTTCCTTTCGCCGGGGGAGCTTTGACAGGCCTATTCTCAGAACGCCAAACAGCAATTCCGCCAGCACTCTCAGCAAAACGGCGGCCAGCAGCCCTATCAGAACGCGCGGCAGAACACGATCCACGGTCGTCACCTCCCGGTTATTATATAACAGGCGGCCCTGTTTGACAAGTAGTCGGCTTTTGCCGTCTTTTTGCACAAATCCGCCCGGCAAGTTCTGTCAATTATAGCTAATACCACATCTTGACTTTTTTCGCGCTTGCTGTTAGAGTAAAGGTACAATTGAACAGCGATTCTTTCGATATAAGCAAATAATATGGTTTTGAAGTTTCTACCCGGACACCGTAAATGACCGGACTATCGAAAACAGCGCTGGCGGGTTTGGCCTTTTTCTGCCCCCGCCTGTGCTTCTGTTTTCCCTTTGTTCCGTCGGTCGTTGCGGTCTGCCGCAATCTCCGGCGTTTTTTGTTTTCCTGGACGTCAGGCCCGCGCGATCTCCGCCGTTCTTTGTTTCCTGGATTTCAGGCCCGCGCGATCTCCGCCGTTTTTTGTTTTTGGACATCATGCCCCCGAAGAATTCGCTGTTTTTTTTTCGTTCTTCTCCGCTCCGGCGGTCAAGATAAAATTTGTTTATGAGGAGACAACACATGAAAAAGATCATTGCCCTGCTGCTCGCTCTTGTGATGGTGTTCGCGCTCTGCGCCTGCGGCAAGACCGCCGAAGAAACCAAGCTGAAGGTCGGCTTCATCTTCCTGCACGACGAGAACTCCACCTATGACCTCAACTTCATCAAGGCCGCCGAGGAAGCCTGCCAGGCCGCCGGCGTCGAGTACATCCTGAAGACCAACGTTCCCGAAGGCCAGGAGTGCTACGACACCGCCGCCGAGCTGGTCGACGAGGGCTGCAGCATCGTTTTTGCCGACTCCTTCGGCCATGAGGACTACCTGATCCAGGCCGCGAAGGACTTCCCCAACGTCCAGTTCTGCCATGCCACCGGCACCAAGGCTCACACCGAGAACCTTGCCAACTACCACAACGCCTTCGCCTCCATCTATGAGGGCCGCTACCTGGCCGGTATCGCCGCCGGCATGAAGCTCAACCAGATGATCGAGGAAGGCAAGATCACCGCGGAAGAGGCCAAGATGGGCTACGTCGGCGCCTTCACCTACGCGGAAGTCATCTCCGGCTACACCTCCTTCTACCTCGGCGCCAAGTCCGTCTGCCCCAGCGTCACGATGGAAGTCACCTTCACCGGCTCCTGGTATGACCAGGCGCTCGAGACCGAAGGCGCCCAGAAGCTGATCGACCGCGGCTGCGTCCTGATCAGCCAGCACGCCGACTCCCTCGGCGCTCCCTCCGTCTGCGAGGCCAACGGCGTTCCCAACGTCTCCTACAACGGCAGCACCGAAGACGCCGGCCCCAACACCTACATCGTCGCTTCCCGCATCAACTGGGCTCCCTACTTCTCCTACATCATTGACTGCGTGAAGAACAACAAGGCCATCGACGCCGACTGGTCCGGCTCCATCGCCTCCGGCTCCGTCGAGCTCTTCCCGCTCAACGAGAAGGTCGCCGCCCCCGGCACCCAGGAAGCCATTGACGCCGCCCTGGCCGAGATCAAGGCCGGCACCCTGCACGTCTTCGCCACCGACACCTTCACCGTGGGCGGCGAGAACCTGAGCGAGTACCTGGCCGACGTCGACACCGACGACGCCTTCACCCCCGACACCAACGTCGTCTCCGACGGCTACTTCCACGAGTCCGAGAAGCGTTCCGCTCCTTACTTCGATATTCAGATCGACGGCATCGAGCTGCTGGACGTCGCGTTCTAACTGCACACACCGCGGTAAGCCCCGGACCCTCCCGGGGCTTACCGTTCCCTGACCCTTTGCCTGCGCTGCAAAGGGCAGCGTGGGGGCAATCGTCCCTGCGTTGCCCTTTGCAGCGCGTCGCGCATTTTCCGCCCGGGGCGGGAAAATGAAAAATGAACGGCGAAGAGCGAAAAACGGCCGTTTTTCACCCTTCATTTTTCACTTTTCACTCATTTTTCGGAGGATTCTCTATGGACAACAAAACGCCCGCCGTCACCATGCGCAACATCACCAAGCGCTTCGGCCCCGTCCTCGCCAACGACAAGGTCTGGCTGAACATCTACCGCGGCGAGATCCTGGCCCTGCTGGGCGAAAACGGCAGTGGCAAGACCACGCTGATGAACATGCTCTCCGGCATCTACTTCCCGGACGAGGGGGAGATCCAGGTCGACGGCAGGGAAGTCGTCATCCGCTCCCCGAAGGACGCCTTCGACCTCGGCATCGGCATGATCCACCAGCATTTCAAGCTGGTCGACGTGCTGACCGCCGCGGAAAACATCGTGCTGGGCCTGCCCGGCAAGCTGGATCTCAAGGCCGCCTCGGAAAAGATCCGCGCGATCTGCGCGGCCTACGGCTTCGAGGTCGACCCCGCCCAGAAGATCTACAACATGTCCGTCAGTCAGAAGCAGACCGTCGAGATCGTCAAGGTGCTCTACCGCGGGGCGGACATCCTGATCCTCGACGAGCCCACCGCCGTGCTGACCCCGCAGGAAACCGACAAGCTCTTCGCCGTGCTGCGCAACATGCGCGACGACGGCAAGGCCATCGTCATCATCACCCACAAGATGCACGAGGTGGAGGCCCTGAGCGACCGCGTGGCCGTGCTGCGCCACGGACAGTTCATCGGCGACATGCCCACAAAGACCACCAACGCCCAGGAGATGACCAACATGATGGTCGGTCATCCCGTGGTGCTGAACATCGACCGCCCCGAGCCGAAGGACCCGAAGCCGCGCGTCGAGGTCAAGGGCCTGACCGTGCGCGACATCGAGGGCACGCTCAAGCTCGACGACGTCAGCTTCACCGCCAACTCCGGCGAGATCCTCGGCATCGCCGGCATCTCCGGCAGCGGCCAGAAGGAGCTGCTGGAGGCCATCGCCGGGCTGCAGCCCGTGGAGGGCGGCAGCATCAGCTACATCGACGACGACGGGACCCGCGAGGAGCTGATCGGTAAGGACCCGCTCAGCATCCAGGAGATGGGCGTGAGCCTGTCCTTCGTGCCGGAGGACCGACTGGGCATGGGCCTGGTCGGCAACATGGACCTCTCGGACAACATGATGCTCCGCTCCTTCCGCCGCGGCCGCTCCGTCTTTACCGACCGCAAAACGCCCCACAAGCTGGCCGAAACGGTGGTGCGCGACCTGGACGTCAGCACGCCGAGCGTCAGCACCCCGGTGCGCCGCCTCTCCGGCGGCAACGTACAGAAGGTGCTGGTCGGGCGCGAGATCGCCTCGGCGCCGACCGTGCTGCTGACGGCCTACGCCGTGCGCGGGCTCGACATCAACTCGTCCTATACGATCTACGACCTCATCAACCGCCAGAAGGCCGCCGGCGTCGCCGTCATCTACGTCGGCGAGGACCTGGACGTGCTGCTGGAGCTGGCCGACCGCATCCTCGTGCTCTGCGGCGGCAAGGTCAGCGGCATCGTGCCCGGCCGCGGCGCGAAAAAGCGCGACGTCGGACTGATGATGACCAAGCTGGGAGGTGGCGCTCATGAATAAGAAAACGCGCGTTCCTCTGTTTCACATCGCCAAGCGGAGCACGCTCCCCTGGTATCATGCCTGGGCGATCCGCGGCGGCGCGCTGATCCTGGCGCTGCTCGTCTGCGCGGGCGTGACCGCGATCCTCACGGGCGAAAACGCGTTCCTGCTCTATGTGACCATGGTCAAGGGCTCCTTCGGCTCCGTCCGCAAGATCTGGGTCCTGCTGCAGAACATCGCGATGCTGCTGTGCGTCTCCCTGGCCGTGACGCCCGCCTTCCGGATGCGCTGCTGGAACCTCGGCGGCGAGGGGCAGGTGCTGGTCGGCGGTCTGGCCAGCGTGCTGGTGATGACCTTCCTCAGTCCCTACCTCCCCAACGGGCTGCTGATCCTTGTCATGCTGCTGGCCAGCATCCTGGCCGGCGCGGTCTGGGCCGGCATCCCCGCCATTTTCAAGGCGCAGTGGAACACCAACGAGACGCTGTTCACGCTGATGATGAACTATGTGGCCATGCAGCTCGTCGCCTTCTACATCGCCTACCGCTTCCCGAAGGGGACCGGCACGATGGGCGTCGTCAACGGCGACACCCGCGCCGGCTGGCTGCCCTATCTGCTCGGGCAGCAGTACCTGCTCAACATTCTGATCGTCGCGCTGCTGACCGGTCTGGTCTACGCCTATCTGCGCTACTCCAAGCACGGCTATGAGATCGCCGTCGTCGGCGAGAGCGAGCGCACCGCCCGCTACGTCGGCATCAACGTCAAGCGGGTCATCATCCGCACGATGCTGCTGTCCGGCGCGATCTGCGGCCTTGCGGGCTTCCTCCTGGTCTCCGGCACCGACCACAGCCTGTCCACGACCAGCGCGGGCGGCCGCGGCTTCACCGCCGTCATGGTGTCGTGGCTTGCCAAGTTCAACCCGATCTGGATGATCTTCACCAGCTTCCTCCTCGTCTTCCTCGGGAAGGGCGCCAGCGAGATCGCCAGCCAGTTCCGCCTCAACGAATCCTTCGGCGACATCCTGACCGGCATCATCCTGTTCTTCATCATCGGCAGCGAATTCTTCATCCAGTACAAGATCCTCTTGACAAGATCCGCGGAAAAGGAGGAAAAGGACCATGTTTGATCTGATCGGCTTCCTGCCCCGCGCCATCGTTCAGGGCGTGCCGCTGCTCTTCGGCAGCACCGGCGAGACCCTGACCGAGAAATCCGGCAACCTGAACCTGGGCATCCCCGGCATCATGTACGTCGGCGGCATCAGCGGCGTGATCGGCGCCTTCTTCTACGAGCAGGCCACCGTGTCCGCCGGGACCTTCCGGCCGCTGCTCGGCGTGCTGATCCCCCTGTTCTGCTCGATGCTCGGCTCGCTGCTGATGGGCCTGCTCTACTGCTTTCTGACCGTCACCCTCCGCGCCAACCAGAACGTCTCGGGCCTGGCCCTGACGACCTTCGGCGTCGGCGTCGGCAACTTCTTCGGCGGCTCGCTGCCCCGCATCGCCAACAGCAGCCTGCCCTCCGTCATCCTGACCAACACCGGCAACGCCTTCCGCACCACGCTGAGCGGCTCGAGCTCCCCCTCCGCCTTCGAGACTCTGTTCCTGTCCTACGGTTTCCTGGTCTATCTGGCCCTGGCCGTCTCGCTGGCCGCCGCCTATATCCTCCGCAGGACCCGCGTCGGCCTGCATCTGCGCGCCGTCGGCGAGAGCCCGAACACCGCGGACGCCGCCGGCATCAACGTCACCCGCTACAAGTACCTCGCCACCTGCATCGGCAGCATGATCGCCGGCCTCGGCGGCCTGTACTTCATCATGGACTACTCCGGCGGCATCTGGTCGAACGACGCCTTCGGCGACCGCGGCTGGCTCGCGATCGCGCTGGTCATCTTCACCGTCTGGAAGCCCGACCTCGGCGTGCTGGCCTCCTTCCTCTTCGGCGGCCTGTACATCCTCAGCGTCCGCAGCTCCAGCAGCATGACCATGGCGACCAAGGAACTGTACAAGATGATCCCCTACCTGGTCACGATCGTCGTGCTGATCTTCACGAGCCTGCGCAACAAGCGCGAAAACCAGCCGCCCGCCTCGCTGGGCCTGGCCTTCTTCCGGGAAGAACGATAAAAAACCGGGGCCGCGACCTTCGTCGCGGCCCCGTCAAGCTGTCTGCAAAATGCCGACAGCTTGACGGGCAAAAACTGGAGCTTTCGAAAAAGCTCCCGTTTTTGCAGGATCGGACGTGAAGAGGGGATTCCCGTCCCCTCTTCACAATCACCCCATGCTTGTCGATCCCTGACCCACAGCTTTGTCTGCAGTCTGCCCGCATTATCCTTATCCGAAAAGAGGCTTTTTCATGAGCGAAAACACCGAGTCTCTGCGCCCGGGCAAGTATTTCCCCGCGGAGCTGCCCGCGCCGGAGGCCGCCGATATCCTGGCGGAGCTTGCGCGCTTCGGCTGCGCCGCGCAGGGGGAGATCCGCCTGATCGACTCCTCCCACAGCGCCGATGACCTCCGCCTCAACTACATCGTCGACCGGCGCCGGGTGCTGCGCCTGTGCAGCGCGCCGGACATGAGCGAGCGCCGGATCGCCGAGCTGAACCGGCTGATCGGGCGCTACCGGGATTTCGGGCTGCGCTGCCCCGCCTTCATCCCGGACGCGGCGGGCCGCTATCTCCACGACCGGAACGGCCTGTGCTGTTATCTGTCCGAATACGTCGACCTCCCGCTGCTGAGCGAGCTGCCGGAGGAGCGGCAGGACGAGATCTGGCCCGAGGTGCCGGACAGCGTCGCGCGCTTCGCGGAGGCCTACCGCGACATGGATCTGTCCGATACGCCGGGCATGTACAGCCTCTTTGACCTGAATCCCTTCGACCGGCCCTTCGGCGTCGACGAAAAGCAGCAGAATTTCAACCGGCTGATCCGCTTCCTCCGCGAGGACGGGCAGGACGGCACGGCCGACCGGCTGGAGGCCCGGCACGCCGAAGAGCGGCGGTGGCTGCTGGCCGTCCACCGCTCGCTGCCTCGCTGCTTTTTCCAGGGCGACGAGAACGCCAGCAACGTGCTGGTCGAGGACGGGCACATGGCCGGGCTGATCGACTTCAATCTGGCCGGGACCGAGGTCGTCGTCAACCAGCTCGCCAACCTCGGCGGCGGCTTTGACGAAGAAGCGCAGACGCCGGAGGGCGCGGAAGTCCGCCTGCGGCACGCGCTGGACGAATACCGCGCCCTCCGGACGCGCCTGCTGCGCCTCTATCACGCGACGGAGACCGAACGGCAGGCGATGGCCCGCTATACCTGGATCGCGCTGGCGGCCGGCTGGCCGCAGCTCTGCTTTTTCCTCCACGCCCTGCGCGGCGGCGGCGCGATGAAGGAGGAGATCCTCGCGCTGCTGGAGCTGCTCGCGGCGCTGCCGGAGGAAGAGCTCCTCGCAACGGACTGATAACAGAATCCAAAACCCCCGGATAAGGAAGACCCTTATCCGGGGGTTTTTCTTTACAGTTCTTCGATCCCGCCGTTGGGAAGAGGCGCGTCCTCGCCCTCGGGGGGCTTTTCTTCCGGCTTCTCGCGGAGCTTTTTGAGCAGGATGAAGTCCGCCAGGGTGAGCATCAGCCCCGCGGAGAGGAAAATGACCTGCATGCCCGTGCGGCGGCTGTCCGCCAGCACGGTGAGGCTCATGAAAACGCCGAACTGGATCCAGAACAGGGCTTTTTTCGGCTCGGCCGTCCCGTAGGCATAGCCGGCCAGCCGGAAGAAGGCCAGCATCAGCACGCTCACAGCCAGCACCTCGACCAGGAAGCCCCAGATCACGCTGTTGATGGCGTTGTTGACGTAGTCATAGACGAGCCAGATGCCGAAAAGGGCGATCGGCAGCAGGCCGAACAGGCAGATCAGCTCGCGGCTGAAGCGCTTGAGCTTCCGGTTCGCCCAGCCCAGGTACAGCGGGAAGGCCAGGCCCGCCGCGATCGCCGCGCCGCCGATCAGGCGGAGCATCAGCGTGTGCTTTTCCACCTCGCTGCCGCGGATCAGCAGCGCGCCGCCGCCCGCCATCATCAGGCCGAGCAGCCAGCGGAGAAAGGCGTAAAAGCGGCCGGGATTGGCCAGGGCCTCGTGGTAGTCCGCGGGCAGGATCAGCTCGCCGCCCAGAAGCTTTTTGATGCGGCTGCGCAGCACCCAGGCCGCGATGATGATGAACAGCGGCACGATGTAGTTGAAAATGCTCGGGCCGCACAGTCCCTTGTCGTCAAAGGCCAGCTGAAGCTGCAGCCACCGGAGGAAAACCCCGAAGAAGCCCGCCGCCAGCACAAATACCGTATTTTCCAGAGGTCTGTTCTGCATATCCACACGCTCGATTCCATAGCATGAAAGTGCAAGTCCCATAGACTGCGCCTGTATTTTACCTTTCTTTCACCGATTCGTCAAGGGAGGCTCGCATGAAGAAATCTTTTTTATTGCCCGATCCGGAGCTTGCCGCATGAAAAAAGCCTTTATATTGCCTGATCCGGAGTTCGCCGCATGAAAAAAGCCTTTTTTCTGTCGCTGCTGGCCTTTATCCTCACGGTCTGCTGCCCGTCCGCGCCGGAAGCCGCGCCTTCGTTACCTGTTCCGACGGCGGACGGCCCAGTCGTTTCCGCTCTCCCGGCCGAAACTGTACCGCCGGCGACGCCCGCGCCGACGGCGGAGCTCCCGGCGACGATCACGCTGCAGCTCGGGGAAGGGACGCGGGAGCTGCCGCTGGAGGACTATCTCTGCGGCGTCGTGGCGGCCGAGATGCCCGCCTCCTTCCCGCTCGAGGCGCTGAAGGCGCAGGCCGTCGCGGCGCGCACCTATGCGCTCTCCTGCGCCGCCTCCGGCAAGCACGGCGCGGCGGCGGTCTGCAGCGAGCCCGGCTGCTGCCAGGCCTGGCTCGACGAGGCGGCGCTGCGCGAGCGCTGGGGCAAAAGCTATGCCGAAAACGCGGAAAAGATCCGAACCGCGGTGGAGGCCACGGCCGGTCAGATCCTGCGCTGCGGGGACGAGCCGGTCTTCGCCGCCTTCCACTCCTCCTCCGCCGGCGCGACCGAGGACAGCGGCGCGATCTGGAACCCGCGGCCCTATCTGGTCAGCGTCTCCAGCCCGGAGACCGCGGAGGACGTGCCCGGATACCTCAGCAGCGTCAGCGTCTGGCCGACCGATTTCCGCGACACCCTGCTCTCCCTGCGTCCGGAGGCGGATTTCTCCGGCCCCGAGAGCGCCTGGGTCGGCACGCTGCGCCTTGACGGGAGCGGCCGGGTGGCCGAGGCGGTGCTCGGCGGCGTTTCCTTTTCCGGCGTCGAGCTGCGGCAGCTCTTTTCGCTGCGCTCGACGGCCTTCGAGCTGCGCTACACCGGCGGGCTCTTCGTCTTCAGCGTCACCGGCTTCGGCCACGGCGTCGGCATGAGCCAGTACGGCGCGAAGGTCATGGCCGGGCAGGGCGCGAGCTACGACGAGATCCTCGCGCATTACTATCCCGGCACGGAGTTGGTTTTTACCGCTTAGGGGAGGGACTGATGCAAACGCTCATTAGAGTGTTTTTTCAAAGGCTGTACCCTGTTTATTCGTTTACGACCAGGTTCTCAAAGGCTCCGGCGCGTACCCAAACAGAAACGCTGCTGCTTTCCGTGCGAAATACGCCCCAGCCGTCCTTGCCGATCGTCACGGGCTCAGGACATTTGCCCAGCGCATCGTAGAAGCTCTCGCCTGCGAAGCGCTCGCCGACCCGCATTCGTTTTTCGCTTCCCTCCGCATTCGACATCAAGACCGCAAGAGCGGAATCGGGATGCTCGCCGTCGCCGCCGCGTGTCCATCCGATACAGTGGGGATCGTCATAATAATCCTCCTGCTCGCCGTAAGCATAGAGGCGGCGGAGCTTGATCATTTTCCCGAGATTCGGCACGAGCGGACGGTTTTTCACGGGGTTTCCGTAGTAATCGGAATAGAATACGCAGGGCAGGCCGTCCTGCCGCAGCAGCACGAGCGTGTAGGCCAGGGGCTTGAACCAGTCGGAGATGAAGGACTCGAGGCTTTGTCCGTACTGGGTGTCGTGGTTGTCGACAAAGGTGACGGCGTTTGCGGGCCGTTCCGCCACAAGCGTGTTTTCAAAGACGCGGCTCATGTCGAAGCTGCCCCCCTGCTCGGAGGCGTGGAAGAAATTGTAATGCAGCGCAACATCAAACAGCGACATCTCATTGTCCACCGCGTCGAGATAGTTCAGCAACCGCCCCAGATCCCCGCTCCAGTATTCTCCTACGGCAGGAAGCTCCGGAAAACCGTCTTCGCGCAGACGCTTGAGCAGTTCCCGGTAGAAGGGAAAGCTGATATGTTTGACTGCGTCAAGCCGCAGTCCGTCGATGCCGGTTTCCTTGAGATACCAGCGCAGCCACTTTTCCGTCTCGCGTCTGACCGTCTGGTTCGACAAATCGACATTCATACCCATCAGATAGTCGAAGTTGCCCTTCTCCCGGTCAGTCTCCGGGGCCCAGCGTTTGCCGGTAAAGCGATAAATGCGGTCGTTGCTCTGAGTCTTTTCATCCCAGTCTGTGCCGGTGAAATGTCGATGGTTCCAGGTAAAGGCGCTGTATTTCCCGTTTCGGCCCGGGAAGGTGAACTTCGACCACACGCGCACCTTGCGCGCCTCGTCGAGCTGCGTCAGGCGATTCTCCGGATCGTCGCCGACGGCGCTGACCTCTTCTGTCCCGTCACCGCCCATGCGGTGGTTGAGCACGATATCGCCGAACACGCGGATGCCCGCTTCATGAAAGGCGCGAATCGCCGCGGTGTATTCTTCTTTTGTGCCGTATTTGGTCCGGATCGTCCCCTTTTGATCGAACTCTCCGAGATCGTACATATCGTAAACGCCGTAGCCCACGTCCTCCTGAGAGGTGCCTTTATAGGCCGGCGGAAGCCAAACTTCACTGATGCCGATGGCAGCAAGCCTGTCCGCTTTTGCGGCGCATCGCTTCCACCAGAAACCGTCATTCGGCAGATACCATTCAAAATACTGCATCATGGTTTTGTTGTTGCTTATAGGAAAGCCTCCTTTCACCGTGATGTTGTCCGGAGTTTTACCACCGTGCGCGGGATTTGTCAAATTTCAGTTCGTTTTTCTCCGTCAAACTGCATAGGTCGGAGCGAAAAAATCCGAGAAAACAACAAAAAAACGGGGCCTGTCGGAGTGAGATGACTCGAAACAGGCCTCGATTTTTATACAATCTCAACAAAAAAGAGCTTAATTTGCCCCTTCCCTACAGATTCAGATCCTCTCGTAGGTGCAGAACTGGTAGCGCACGCCGTCCTCCTCGGCCCAGGCGCGCTGCGACATGCAGACCCAGCCCGGCTCTTTGTCCAGATCCGGGAAGAAGCTGTCCGAATGCGGCTGCAGGTCGATACGCGTGACGAACACGCGGTCGATGTAGGGAAACAGCTGTTTATACACGCTGGCCCCGCCGATGACGAAGCAGCGGTCGTAGTCCTTCGCCGCCGCCAGCGCTTCCTCCGCGCTGTGCACGACGCGCGCGCCGGGGATCTCGACGTCCCGCGACGTGAGGACGAGGTTGTCCCTGTTCGGCAGGGGCTTTTTCCCCGGAAAATCCTCCAGGGTCTTTCTGCCGACGAGGACCGCGTGGCCCTCGGTCTTTTCCCTGAAATGGGCCCGATCCGCCTTCAGCACGACGGGCTGGGTGCCGCCGTCGCCGATGCCCCAGTCGGCGTATACCGCAACGATCGCTTCCATGCTCACACCGCCACCGGGATCTTCCCGTTGAAGTCGGAGTACTGGTAGCCCTCCATTTTGAAGCTGTCGCGGGTGAACTTGTAGAAGTCGTCGACCGTCGGGTCGATGATGAACTTCGGCGCGGGCTTGGGCTCGTTTTTGATGATCTCCTCGATCGCGGGCACGTGCCGGTCGTAGATGTGGCAGTCGGCGATGACGTGCATGAACTCGCCCGGCTCGAAGCCGGTGACCTGCGCGATCATCATCGTCAGCGCCGCGTACTGCACGACGTTCCAGTTGTTGGCCGCCAGCATGTCCTGGCTGCGCTGGTTGAGGATCGCGTTGAGCTTATTGCCGCTGACGTTGAAGGTCATAGAATAGGCGCAGGGATAGAGCGCCATCTCGCTCAGATCGGCGAAGGTGTAGATATTGGTCATGATGCGGCGGGAGGCCGGGTTGTGCTTGAGGTCCCAGAGCACCTTGTCCACCTGGTCCATGTCGCCCTCGGGATAGTGGTGCTTGACGCCGAGCTGGTAGCCGTAGGCCTTGCCGATGGAGCCGTTCTCGTCAGCCCAGGCGTCCCACACGCGGGTGCGCAGCTCCTTGACGTTGTTGCTCTTGGCCTGCCAGATCCACAGCAGCTCGTCGATCGCCGACTTCCAGAAGGTGCGGCGGATCGTCAGGATCGGGAACTCCTCGGCCAGGTTGTAGCGGTTGACGACGCCGAATTTCTTGACCGTATGGGCGGGGGAGCCGTCCTCCCAGCGGGGGCGAACCTCGCGGTCGGTGTCCCAGACGCCGTTTTCGAGAATATCCTTGCAGTTTTGGATGAAGATTTCGTCTGCTCTGCTCATATTATTTCCTCCTGAACTCTTGGCTTGAAATCGTACTCAATTATTTTACCACAGGAAGCGGCGCTTGTCCACACAAACCGGCGGGCGTTCGCAGTCACCGGCGCCTGTCCGCGGGAATACAATGGCCTGGGGGTGATGCGGATGAAAATTGCACTGATCGGCGGCGACCGGCGCGCCGTGCTGCTGGCCGGGATGCTGCTGGAGGACGGCCACCGACTGCGCAGCTTCGCGATGGAGCGGGCGGAGCTGCCGGAGGGCGTCGAGCGCGCGGAGCACCTGCAGGGCGCGCTCTACGGCGCGGACGCGGCCGTGCTGCCGCTGCCGGTCGAGCGGGGCGGCTGGCTGAACGCGCCTTACGCGCGCCTGCCCTGCGCGCTTTTGGAGCTGCAGGAGGCGCTCTGGCCCGGTCAGACCGTGTTCGGGGGACTCTTCCCGGCGGATTTCCAGCGCGCGGCGGCGGGGCGCTATCTGCCGCTGGTGGATTTTCTGCGGCGGCCGGGCTTCGTCTGGGGCAACGCCGCGCTGACGGCGGAGGGGGCGGCCGGCCTGCTGCTGACGGAGAGCGAGGGGAGCCTCGCCGGCAGCCGCGCTCTGGTGAGCGGCTTCGGCCGGGTCGCGCGGCTGACGGCGCGGAAGCTCGCGGCGCTGGGCGCGCGCGTCACGGTCGCGGCGCGGCGGGCGGAGAGCCGCGCGGAGGCCGAGGCGGAGGGCTTCGAGGTCACGGACTTCGAGGGCCTGCACGGCGCCTTCGATTATGTCGTGAACACCGTGCCGGAGCGCGTGCTGGGCGAGGGCTTCCTCTGCGCCCTGCCGGAGACGGCGCTGCTGCTGGAGCTGGCCTCGCCGCCGGGCGGCTTCGACCGGAACCTGGCGGAAAACCTGGGCTTGCGCTGTCTGGCGGCGCCCGGCCTGCCCGGGAGGAGCGCGCCGCGCGCCGCGGCGGCGCTGATGCTGCGGGAGATCCGCGCCGCGATGAAGGAGGAAAGGGAATGAAGCCGAAACTGGGATGGGCCCTCTGCGGCTCCTACTGTACTTACGAGGCCGTTTTCGCGGAGGCGGAGCGGCTGCGGGAGAACTACGAGCTGGTCCCGATCATGAGCGAGACCGCCGCGCGCACCGACACGCGCTTCGGCAGCGCGGCGGAGCATCTGCGGCGTCTGGAGGCGCTGACCGGGCGAAAGCCCGTGACGAGCATCGCGGAGGCCGAGCCCCTCGGGCCCGCCGAGCCGATGGACGCGCTGCTGATCGCGCCATGCACCGGCAACACGCTCGGGAAGCTGGCCCACGGCCTGACGGACAGCGCCGTCGCGATGGCGGCGAAGGCCCATCTGCGCAACGGGCGGCCGCTGGTGATCGCCTTTTCGACCAACGACGCTCTGAGCGGCTCGGCGGAGAACATCGCCCGCCTGCTCAACCGCAAAAATGTGTATTTCGTGCCCTTCCGGCAGGACGACCCGCTCAGAAAGCCCTGTTCGCTGCAGGCGGATTTTTCGCTGCTGGGCGAGACCGTCGCCGCCGCGCTCCGCGGCGTTCAGCTGCAGCCCCTGCTGCGGGGATAGTTTTTAGTTTATAGTTTTTAGTTTTCAGAAGGACGGCCGTCCGGGGAGGGCGGTCGTCCTTTCATCATAAAAAACGGGGCAGCGCTCCCGTATAGGAATCGCTGACATTGTCTACATTATTTATATTTAGATCTTCCGAATTCTCTTGCAAAAAAGGGCTGATTTTGCTATAATGGTTAGGATAAGGAAACTATCGCCAAAGAGGTGTTTTTATGAATTCTCTGAACGATATCTGGCAGAGCGTGCTGGACGTTTTGGCCCAGCAGCTGACGCCCACCGCCATGGCAACCTGGTTCAACGACTGCACCCCCGTGGGGCTGGACGGCAACAGCCTTGTCCTGCACAGCCCCAGCGAATTCAAGGGCGACATCATTACCACGCGCTACAGCGACATCATCGAAAAGGCGCTGAGCGACCTCTTCTCCCAGGATTTTACCCTGCAGGTGCTCTCCGGCGACGAGATCAAGGAGTATGAGGTCAAAAAGAAAGCCGAACACATGCTCCCGGAGATGGCCGGCTATACCTTCGACAACTTCATCGTCGGCAGCTCCAACAAGTTTGCCCACGCCGCCGCGATGAGCGTGGCCGAAAATCCCGGCGCCTCCTATAATCCCCTCTTCATCTACGGCAATTCCGGCCTCGGCAAGACGCATCTGCTGCTGGCGATCGGCCATTACATCCAGGACAAGGATCCGACGAAGAAGATCGCCTATATCAAGGGCGACGACTTCACCGTACAGATGGTCAAGGCCATCCGGGAGGGCAGCGGCGAGGAATTCCGCAGCAAATACCGCAACGTCGACCTGTTTCTGGTGGACGACATCCAGTTCATTGCCGGAAAGCGCGCCACCCAGGAGGAATTCTTCCACACTTTCAATAACATCTTCGAAGCAGGCAATCAGATCGTCATCACCTCCGACCGGCCGCCGATCGAAATGAGCGTGCTGGACGACCGGCTGCGCACCCGCTTTGAGGGCGGCCTGATGGCGGATATCCAGCCGCCCGACCTGGAGACCCGCATGGCGATCACCCGTCACAAGGCCGCGCAGCGCGGGCTGATCCTCTCCAACGAGGCCGTCGAGTACATTGCCGAGAAGATCACCTCCAACATCCGCCAGATCGAGGGCGTCATCAACAAGCTGACCGCCTACAAGGAGATCATCAACGACATCATCACCACCGAATCGGTCGACCGCGCGATCAAGGACGTCATCCGCACCGGAAGCTTCATTCCGACGCCGGAGATCATCATCCGCGAGACCGCGCGCTACTTCTCGCTGACCAGCGAGGATCTGCGCGGGCAGAACCGCTCCAAGCAGGTGGCCAAGGCCCGTCAGGTGTCGATGTATCTGATGCGCTCGCTGACGAACCTCTCCCTGCAGGAGATCGGCTCCGAGTATCAGGACCGCAACCACGCCACCGTCCTCGCCTCAATCCGCAAGATCGAAGACCTGCTCAAGGTGGACCCGGTCATGTCCGGCATCGTGCGCGACATCATCTCCAACATCAACTCCTGACTGTCCACAAATTTCTGTGGCTTGTCGAAAAGAGAAATGTCGAAAAAATTTTTGTTCTCCGTCCTGTGAAGAAGCCGAAATTTGTCCACCGATTTCTTCACACGGAAAACAGGCCAGCCGTCAGAGAAAAATCCCCTTTCCCACAATAACCGCCGACTA
The DNA here is from genome assembly GCA_017552325.1 of Oscillospiraceae bacterium. GTDB lineage: Bacteria > Bacillota > Clostridia > Oscillospirales > Oscillospiraceae > Limivicinus. Next base: position 6,065 of record JAFZQE010000042.1, on the reverse strand, counting down.
CAACAAAATCAACAAAAAAATATTATATACTTATAGACAGAAAGAACTTTTCTAAGGAGGAACACCGATGAAATTCAGCTGCGAAAAATATCTGCTCCAGAGCGCCGTCGCCACGGCCTCCCGCGCCGCAGCCTCCAAGAGCCCGATCCCCGCGCTGGAGGGCCTGCTGCTGCAGGCGATGAACGACCTGCGCGTGACCGGCTACGACCTGAAAGAGGGCATTTACACCAATATCGGCGCGGACGTGGCCGAGGCCGGCTCCGTCGTCGTCGGCGCGCGCCTCTTCGGCGAAATGATCCGCCGCCTGCCGGACGGGATCGTCACCGTCAGCACCGACAGCAGCAACACCGTCAACGTCAAATGCGGCCGCAGCGACTTCCGCTTCATGGGCATCCCGGCCGCCGATTATCCGGAAATGCCCGGCGTCGACGGCGTCAACAACATCACGCTGCCGCAGAAGACCCTGCGCAGCATGATCAACCAGACCATTTTCGCCGTCGCGACCAGCGACGTGCGGCCGATCTATACCGGCACGCTGTTTGAGATCGAGGACAAGACGCTGACGATGGTGTCCGTCGACGGCTTCCGCCTGGCCAAGCGCTGCGAGGAGATCGAAGAGGGCAAGCTGGAAAACTGCAGCTTCGTCGTGCCCGGCACGGCGCTCAGCGACGTCGAGCGCATCTGCAGCGACGAGGAGGGCGAGGTTCGGATCTCCGTCGGCAACAAGCACATTTCCTTCGTCATCGGCGAGACCACCGTCGTCACGCGGCGGCTGGAGGGCGAATTCCTCAATTACCGCAAGTCGATCCCGGAGAATTTCCGCCATGTGGTCGAAATCGACCGCGCCGAGATGATGAGCGTCATCGACCGCGTCGCGCTGATCGTCAGCGAGAAGAACTCCTCCCCCGTGCGCATGTGCTTCGGCGACGGCGTGATCGACTGCCGCTGCATGACCCCGGTCGGCAAGGCGGAGGATCAGTGCTCCTGCGAGGGCAGCGGCAGCGAGCTGGAGATAGGCTTCAACGACCGCTATCTGATGGACGCGCTGAAGGCCGCCGGTACGGAGAAGCTCCACTTCTGCCTGAATACCGCCGCCTCTCCCAGCGTCATCGAGGCCGCCGACGGCAGCAAGAACTTCACCTACATGATCCTGCCCGTGCGTCTCAGGGCGTAATATAATTTTTCAGTTTTTAGTTTTTAGAGGCTTCTATGGAAACGATCACCATCCACACCGAATTTATCAAGCTCGACGCGCTGCTGAAATACGCGGCGCTGGTCGGCACCGGCGGCGAGGCCAAGGCGGTCATCGCCGATGGGCTGGTCACGGTCAACGGCGAGGTCTGCACGATGCGCGGCAAAAAGATCCGCGCCGGCGACCGCGTGCGCTTCGACCGCTTCGAGCTGGACGTGCAGCAGGCATGAGGATCGACAGGATCGCCCTGAACGGCTTCCGCAACTACGAGTGGGAGACCGCGGACTTCGGTCCCGGCACCAACGTGATCACGGGGCCGAACGCCCAGGGCAAGACGAACCTGCTCGAGGCCGTGTACATGCTCTCGGCCGGGCGCGGCTTCCGCACGCGCTTCGACCGCGAGCTGATCGGCTTCGGCTTCAGCGCTGCGGAGATCCTCGCCGAGTGCGAGAGCCACGGGCGGCAGCAGAGCATCCGCATCCTGATGCAGCCGGGCGCGCCGAAGAAGATCCAGGTCAACGGCGTGAAAAAGTCCGCCGGCGAGCTGAGCGCCGTACTGAACACCGTGCTCTTCTGCCCGGACGACCTGAACCTCATCAAGGAGGGCGCCGCCGTGCGCCGTCGCCTGCTGGACAACGCCATCAGCCAGATCCGGCCCCGCTACGCCGAGATCCTGGCGGAGTTCAACCGCCTCTACGAGCACAAGAGCCGCATCCTGAAGGACTGGCGCGAAAAGCCCTCCCTGCTCGACACGCTTGACGAGTTTTCCGATGCGATGGCCCGCGCCTCCGCGCATCTGATCCGCTACCGCGCCTCCTACGCCGAGCGTCTGAACGCCGCGGCCGCGCCGATCCACCGGGAATTTTCCGGCGAGGGCGAGGCGCTGAGCCTGCGCTACAGCACGGTCAGCACCGTGAAGGATCCGGGCGCGAGCGTCCGGGAGATCTATTACGACGTCTGCGAGCACCAGGAAAAGCACCGGCAGGCCGAGCTGGACGCCGGACAGTGCCTGACCGGCGCGCACAAGGACGATCTGGAGATCGGCGTCAACGGCCGCCCGGCCCGGAGCTTCGCCTCCCAGGGACAGACGCGCACGGCCGCGCTCTCGATCAAGCTGGCCGAGCGGGAGATCCTGATGGCCGAGACCGGCGAGGCTCCGATCCTGCTGCTCGACGACGTACTGTCCGAGCTCGACACGCGGCGGCAGGAGTTCGTGCTCAACCGCATCGGCGGCGGGCAGACGCTGATCACCTGCTGCGAGGACGAGGGCATCTCCCGCCGCACCGGCGGCAAAGTTCTGTTCGTCGAAAAGGGAAAAATCAAAGCATGACGTCATTCTGAGCGAAGCGAAGAATCCTGCGGAAAAGATCCTTCGTCGCTTCGCGCCTCAGGATGACATGAGTATGGTCTATGTATCTTCATTTGGGCAAGGGGACCGTGGTCCCGAAAAAGGACGTCGTCGGCATTTTCGATCTGGACGTCACCAGTCAGAGCCATCTGACGCGGAAATATCTGAACTTGGCGGAGAAGGCCGGCGAGGTCGTCAACGCGGCGGAGGATATTCCCAAGTCCTTCGTCGTCTGCTTCGACGGCAAAAAGAGGAGCGTCATCCTCAGCCAGATGGCCTCCGCCACGCTGCTGAAAAGAAGCGAAAGCGATTTGATATAAGCCTCCCCTTTTAGGGGAGGGGGACCGCGCATAGCGCGGTGGAAGGGTCTTTTCAAAACCAGAAGACCCCTCAGTCTGCGCAGCGTGCGCAGACAGCTCCCCTTTCAGGGGAGCCTGTAAAGAAAGGATAACCCCTCAGTCTGCGCGCGTGCGCGCAGGCAGCTCCCCTTTCAGGGGAGCCTGTAAGGAAAGGAATTTAATCTATGTCTGACAACATCGAACAGGTCAAACAGGAATACGACGCTTCGCAGATCCAGGTCCTCGAGGGTCTGGAGGCCGTGCGCAAGCGCCCCGGCATGTACATCGGCTCCACCTCCTCCTCCGGTCTGCACCATCTGGTCTACGAGATCGTCGACAACTCGATCGACGAGGCTCTGGCCGGCTTCTGCACGGCCATCGAGGTGACGATCGAGCAGGGCGACGTGATCCGCGTGCGCGACAACGGCCGCGGCATCCCGGTCGACATCCAGGAGCAGACCGGCAAGAGCGCCCTCGAGGTCGTCTTCACGGTGCTGCATGCCGGCGGCAAGTTCGGCGGCGGGGGCTACAAGGTCTCCGGCGGCCTGCACGGCGTCGGCGCGAGCGTGGTCAACGCCTTGTCGGAATGGCTGGAAGTGCGGGTGCACAAAGAGGGAAAGGTCTATCAGATGCGCTTTGCGCGCGGCGAGATCACCGAGGACATCCATGTCGTCGGCACGACCGACCGCAGCGGCACCACCGTGCGCTTCAAGCCAGATCCCGAGATGTTTGACGACGTGGTCTACGACTACGAGATCCTGCACACCCGCATGCGCGAGCAGGCCTTCCTCAACGGCGGCCTGACCATCATCCTGTGCGACGAGCGCGAGGGGAAGGAGCAGGAGGACACGCTCTACTACCAGGGCGGCATCCGCGAGTTCGTCGGCTGGCTCAACCGGCACAAGTCCCCGGTGCACGACGAGGTCATTTACCTCTCCGGCGCGAAGGGCGACGCTGTGGCCGAGATCGCGCTGCAGTACAACGACGGCTACAACGAGACCCTGGTCTCCTTCGCCAACGACATCCACACGCCCGAGGGCGGCATGCACGAGACCGGCTTCAAAACGGCCCTGACCCGCGTCATCAACGCCTACGGGCAGAAAAACAACATCATCAAGGGCGAGGACAAGGTCTCCGGCGAGGACGTGCGCGAGGGCATCTCCGCCGTCATCTCCGTCAAGCTGCCGGAGGCGCAGTTCGAGGGACAGACCAAGCAGAAGCTCGGCAACGCCTACATCCGCACCCTCGTGGACAACATCGTCAGCGACCAGCTCGCGACCTACTTTGAGGAGCATCCCCAGGCGGCCAAGGCCATTCTGGAGAAGGCCATGATGGCCAACCGCGCCCGCGAGGCCGCGCGCAAGGCCAAGGAGTCCGTCCGGCGCAAGACCGGGCTGGAGAGCGGGCAGATGCCCGACAAGCTGCAGGACTGCAACGAGCGCGACCCCTCGCTCTGCGAGATCTATATCGTCGAGGGCGACTCCGCCGCGGGCTCGGCCATCCAGGGCCGCGACAGCCGCTTCCAGGCGATCCTCGCGATGTGGGGCAAGATGCTCAACGTCGAAAAGGCCCGCGCCGACAAGATCTACGGCAACGACAAGCTCTATCCGCTGATCGTTGCGCTGGGCGCCGGCATCGGGGACGAGTTCAACATCGACAAGCTCCGCTATCACAAGATCATCATCATGGCCGATGCGGACGTCGACGGCAGCCATATCCGCACCCTGCTGCTGACCTTCTTCTTCCGCTACATGCGCCCGCTGATCGAGCGCGGCTACGTCTACTCGGCGGTGCCGCCGCTGTACAAGCTGCAGCGCGGCAAGCAGCAGCGCGTCGCCTACTCCGACGAGGAGCGCGACCGCATCAGCGCCGAGATGCGCGGCGACAACCCGAACGTCAAGGTGGACATCAACCGCTTCAAAGGTCTGGGCGAAATGGACCCGCACGAGCTCTGGGAGACGACGATGGACCCCGAAAAGCGCAGTCTTCGCCGCATCACGCTGAAGGACGCCATCATGGCCGACCAGATCTTCACCGTGCTGATGGGCGAGGAGGTCGAACCCCGCCGCGAATGGATCGAAACCAACGCGAAATACGTTGTGAATCTGGATATATGAAAAAACAAATGTCATCCTGAGCGAAGCGAAGGATCTTATAAAAGATTCTTCGTCGCTTTGTTCCTCAGAATGACAGGGAAAGCAATGATGAACGCTTACTATGTGTATATCCTCACAAACTGGAATGATCAGGTCATGTATATCGGCGTTACCAACGACCTGCAGAGACGGCTGTATGAGCATAGGCATCATTTAGTTGAAGGATTTACATCAAAATACAATGTCCATAAGCTCGTATATTTTGAGCAGACCACGGATGTGAAATCTGCGATTGAGAGAGAAAAGCAGCTGAAAGGCTGGCGCAGAGAAAGAAAAAACGAATTGGTTGAAACGATAAATCCTGCATGGAAAGATTTATCGGAAGACTGGAGCTAAAGCAATGTCATCCTGAGCGAAGCGAAGGATCTTTGAAAGATTCTTCGTCGCTTCGCTCCTCAGAATGACAGGAAGGACAGAAACTATGGCACATAAACGAGATTACAAGCCCGAGGATATCGCGTTCCCGAATCAGGTGATCACCGAGTCGGAGCTGGTGCAGGAGATGCAGACCAGCTACATCGACTACGCCATGTCGGTCATCGTCGGGCGCGCGCTGCCGGACGTGCGCGACGGCCTCAAGCCCGTGCACCGGCGCATCCTCTATACGATGTACGAGGGCGGCCTGACGAGCGACAAGCCCTTCAAGAAATCCGCCACCTGCGTCGGCGACGTGCTGGGCCACTACCATCCCCACGGCGACGCCTCCGTCTACGACGCGATGGTGCGTCTGGCGCAGGACTTTTCCATGCGCTACATGCTCGTCGACGGCCACGGCAACTTCGGCTCCGTGGACGGCGATCCCCCGGCCGCCTACCGCTATACCGAGGCACGGCTCTCGAAGATCTCGAACGAGATGCTGCGGGACATCGACAAGGAGACCGTGGACTGGGATCCGAACTTAGACGAAAGCCGGAAGGAGCCGCGTGTGCTGCCCTCCCGCTTTCCCAACCTGCTGGTCAACGGCTCGAGCGGTATTGCCGTCGGCATGGCGACGAATCTCCCGCCGCACCACCGTCGCGAGGTCATCGACG
>JAFZQE010000041.1 GCA_017552325.1 Oscillospiraceae bacterium | reverse complement strand
GTCGTCGGTCATGATCATCTTGACCAGGACGTAGCCGGGGAACACCTTGCGTTCGACGGTCTTTTCACCGTTGTCGGTGAATTCGGTGACGGTTTCCATGGGGATGTTGACCTCACGGATCAGATCCGTCATTTTGCGGTTCTCCGCTGCTTTCATCACAGCGGCCGCTACCGCGTTTTCATACCCGGAATAGGTATGAACCACGTACCATTTTGCTTCCTCAGCCATGCTGAATTAACCCTTCAGTGCGAGCAGACCCTTGACCAGCAGCTGTGCGATCTGGTCGAAGCCCCACACGCCCAGCGCGGAGATCAGCATCACGACGACGGACACGACCGTGTTGTTGAGAAGCTGCTTGGGAGTCGGCCATACGACCTTCTTCAGCTCGCTCCGCATCTCGCGGAACCACTTGGCGATCCTCTTGAAGAAGCCAAGCTTCGTGTCGTCCTTCTTCACGGCGGTGACGGCCTTTGCGGGAGCAGCGTTCATTTTCTTTTCTTCAGCCATTTTCACGCATCCTTTCCGAAGTTACTTGGTCTCTACATGCTTGGTGTGCTTTCTGCAGAAGGGGCAATATTTGCTGCGCTCCAAACGGTCGGACGTATTTTTCTTGTTCTTGACCGTGTTGTAGTTCCTCTGCTTGCATTCATCGCATCTGAGTGTGATTTTTACTCTTGCGCCTGCAGCCATTCTTTCGGCACCTCCTATTTTATTTACCCGCGGCTCGCGGGCATTGCCTCCCTGTATGGCAGAGAGCCCTGTCTGCGGCAAAAAATGCGCGCAAAAAGAAACCTCTCCTGCGACAGGTAAAATGTACTATAGCACAAGCGTTTCCCGAGGTCAAGCATTTTTTCACCGAAAAACAAGGATTTTTTGCACTTGCGGGAGGCTTTTCCGCGTGCTATATTGAATCCGACAGGAGATGATACCTACCGTGACCTATCGGGAAGCGATCGAATACATCAACGGCGTGCGCTGGCTGGGCTCGAAGCCCGGTCTCGAGCGCGTCTCGGAGCTGCTGCGCCGCCTCGGCGAGCCGCAGAAAAAGCTGAAATTCGTCCACGTCGCCGGCACCAACGGCAAGGGCAGCTGCGCGGCGATGCTCGCCTCGGTGCTGCGCGCCGCCGGATACCGCACCGGGCTTTTCACCTCGCCCTACCTCTGGCGCTTCAACGAGCGCATGCAGCTCAACGGCGAGCCCATCGCCGACGACACGCTCGCCGAAATCACCGCCCGGCTGAAGCCGCAGGCCGAGGCGATGGCCGACCACCCGACCGAGTTCGAGATGATGACCGCGGCGGCCCTGCTCTGGTACGCGGAGGCGGGCTGCGACGTCGTCGTGCTGGAGGTCGGCCTCGGCGGCCGCTTCGACGCGACGAACGTCATCGAGGCGCCGGAAGTGAGCGTCATCATGAACATCGGCCTCGACCACACCGAGATCCTCGGCGACACGCCGGAAAAGATCGCCTTCGAGAAGGCCGGGATCGTCAAGCCCGGCTGTCCCTGCGTGCTGTATCAGCAGACGGAGGGCGTGGAAAATGTCGTGCGGCAGGTCTGCGCCGAGCGCGGCGCGCCGCTGCGCATCGCGGACTTCTCGGCGATCCGGCCGGAGTTCGACAGCCTTGAGGGTCAGGTCTTCACATACAAAAACGAGCCCTACGCGATCCCGCTGCTCGGCGCGCACCAACTCAAAAACGCTGCCGTCGCGGTCGAGGCCGTCGGGGCGCTGCGCGAAAAGGGCTGGCGCATCGAACAGGACGCGCTGGAGCACGGGCTCTATGCCGTGAGCTGGCCGGCGCGATTCGAGCTGCTGCGCGAGGAGCCGCCCTTCGTCGTCGACGGCGGGCACAACGTCCAGTGCGCCGAGACCGTGGCGGACAATCTCCGCCGCTATTTCCCGGATCAGCGGCGCGTCCTGCTGATCGGCGTGCTGCGCGACAAGGACGTCGCCGGCATGCTCTCGGTGCTGGCCCCGGCGGCGGACGCCTTCGTCTGCGTCACGCCGGACAGCCCCCGTGCTCTGCCCGCGGAGGAGCTGGCAGAGCTGCTGCGGCCATACGGGAAGCCCGTCACGGCCTGCGGCGGCATCCCCGAGGGCGTGAGCGAGGCGCTCGCGCAGGCCGGGGACGACGCGATGGTCTGCGCCGTCGGCTCGCTGTACATGGCCGGCGAGGTCAGATACTGCATGGGAATGTACTGATCCGATTCGGAATTCGGAATTCGGACTGAGGAATTGAGAAAACCCCTCAGTCAGCTTCGCTGACAGCTCCCCTTTCAGGGGAGCCCTTCCCAAGCCTCCCCTGAAAGGGGAGGGGGACCGCGCCTGCGCGGTGGAGGGGTCCTTTGTTCCTGCCCGTGAAAGGAGAAACAGGATGAATGATTTTATTTCCGTCTCCTATTGTGCGGTTTATCAGTTCGAAGAGGACGGGATCAACATAGGTTTCCCGGATTTGCCCGGATGCTTATCCTGTGCCTTCTCCGAAGAACAGGCGGACTATATGGCAAAGGATGCGTTGTCCTTATGGTTGAACGGCATGCGGTATGAAGAGTTGCCCAAACCGACACCGGCAGACAGTTTTGTGCCCAAACCAGGCGAAAAAGCAGTTGCCGTTACGGCCCGAATCCAAGTAAAAGACGGTTGTATTGTTGGAATTAAGTAAGGAATAGGAGAAAGCAAATGCGTACGATGGCGATCGATTACGGAGACGCGCGGATCGGCCTGGCGGTGTCCGACCTGCTGGGGATGTTCTGCGGCGAGGCCTGGACGATGGAGGAATGGAACATGGAGCGCGCCGCGAAGCGCATCGCCGGGGAGGCGGGGAAGCGCGACGTGGGCACGCTGGTGCTCGGGCTGCCGAAGAACATGGACGGCTCGGAGGGCCCGCGCGCCGAAAAAAGCCGCGCCTTCCGCGAGCTGCTGATCGCCGAGAGCGGCCTGCCGGTCGTGCTGTGGGACGAGCGGCGCAGCAGCATCGAGGCGCACGCGATCCTGCACGCCAACGGCAAAAAGGAGAAGATCCACCGCCGCAGCGTCGATGCCGTGGCCGCCAGCCTCATCCTCGAGGGATATCTCGGAAGTCTGTAAAAAGACTTGCAAATCGGATGCGAAGTGCTTATAATGTTTTTATCAATTTAAAGGAGTGATCACCCATGCTTTTCCTTGAAGAAGTCAGCGCTGCCGCTGTTGCGGAAACCACCAAACAGTCTTTCTTCGACACCATCAAGGCCTTCCAGATCGGCAACATCTCCCTCTCCGGCCTGCTCTCCGCTCTTCTGATCCTCGTCATCTGCGCGATCATCATCAAGATCATCACGACGATCGTCGAAAAAGCGCTGGACAAGTCCAAAAAGATCGACAACACCCTGCGCCACTTCGTGACCTCCGCGATCAAGGCGGCCCTGTGGGTCATCGCCCTGATCATCGTGGCCAACGCCCTCGGCATCGACACGGCCTCCCTGGTCGCCGTGGTCGGCATCATCGGCCTGGCCCTGTCCCTGTCGGTGCAGAACATCCTCTCCAACCTCTTCTCCGGCCTGACGCTGCTGATCACCAAGCCCTTTGCCTCCGGTGACTTCGTCGAGATCGCTGGCAAGACCGGCATCGTCCAGACGGTCGGCCTGTTCTACACCCGTCTCAACAGCCTCGACAACATCGCCGTCAGCATCCCGAACAGCGACGTGACCGCCGCCTCCGTCAACAACTACAGCCGCGAGGAGCTGCGCCGTGTCGACCAGTACTTCTGCGCCGCCTACACCGAGGACACCGAGAAGGTCCGCGCCGCGATCCTCGAGGCAGCCGCCGAGGACGAGAAGATCCTGCAGGATCCCGCCCCCTTCGTGCGCATCTTCGAGTACGAGGGCAGCATGATCAAGTACGTCTGCCGCGTCTGGTGCAAGAGCGCCGATTACTGGGACGTGTTCTTCGGCATGAACGAGCGTGTGCGCGAGAGCTTCGCCCGCAACGACGTCAAGCTGAGCTTCCAGAACGTCAACGTCCGCATTGTGGAAAAATAAAACAAAACCGGACATCATTTCAAAAAACGGCCTCCGTCGGCAGACAGAGGCCGTTTTTTGCCGCATTTTTCCGGGATACAAGATTTATCCGCCATTATTATTCCCGCCGCCGCGCATATTAAATCTGCAATTTTGATTGCATTTTTTGCGCGGAAGGGGACATGGCATGAGAAAAATGGTGATGAGCGCGCTGTGCGCGCTGCTTCTGACGGGCGCGCTGCCGGCTGCCGCGCTGGCGCAGGAGCTGACGCTCGGCGGGCAGCCAGTGGGGATCGAGCTGCAGACCGATGGCCTGACGGTGGCGGGCTTCGCCGAGGTGGAGACGGAGGAGGGCGCGCGCTCGCCGGCGCGGGACGCGGGCCTGCGCGAGGGCGACCGCATCGTCTCGGTCAGCGGGCGGGAGCTCTCGTCGGCGGAGGAATTCATCGCCGCGGTCGGTGCACTGGAGGGGGAGAGCGCCGAGCTCGGCGTAAAGCGCGGCGGAGAGAGCCTGACGCTGTGCGTGCAGCCCGCGCGCTCCGCGGACGGGCGCTGGATGCTCGGGCTCTGGCTGCGCGATCAGAGCTCCGGCATCGGCACCCTGACCTTTTACGACCCGGCCACCGGCGTCTACGGCGCGCTCGGCCACGGCGTGACCGACGAAACGAGCGGAGAGACCCTGCCGATCCGCGGCGGGCAGATCACCGACGCGCAGATCGTGGACGTCCGGCCGGGCAGCCCCGGCGTGCCGGGCGAGCTGAGCGGCTGCGCCGACCGCGCCGCGGTGCTGGGCGAGGTGGAGAAAAACTGTGAGAGGGGCATCTTCGGCGAGGCCTGCGTCGCGCTGGGCGAGGGCAGCGCCGAGGTGGGCGAGCCCGCCCCCGGCCCGGCGAGCATCCTCACGACGCTCGAGGGCCGCCGCGTACGCGCCTACGACGTGGAGATCAGCCGGGTCTACACCGAAAACGGCACCCGCCGCCTGCTGCTGACCGTGACCGACCCGCTGCTGCGCGAGCTCTCGGGCGGCATTGTCCAGGGCATGAGCGGCAGCCCGATCCTGCAGGACGGCAGGCTCGTCGGCGCGGTGACGCACGTGCTGGTCAGCGATCCCTGCCGGGGCTACGGCATCGCCATCGGCGACATGCTGGCCGAGGCCGGCATCGCCGCGCCGGAGCTCGCGGCATGAACGAAGCCGGGGAAGCGTTCTTCCCCGGCTTTGTTTATATTTTGGAAAGAGCACAAAAACAGCCCGCCGCTCAAACGAGCGGCGGGCGATGTGCGTGTTTTTCAAAAAGCCGGAGCGAGGATCTTGGCCGGCTCGCCGTCGATCTGTGCGTCGATCCGATAGATCGGATGATAACAGCCCTTGCCGTCGATGACCCAGGTGAGCTCCGCGCTCTGACAGACAAGTTGACGGATTTGCTCCGCGCCGCTTCCGTCGAGGATGCTGAAGCGACCGGACAGCAGCGCATCACGCAGAGCCGCGGTGTCATAGGCATAGCAGGCCGTGCCCGGCTGCAGGCGGCGCAGACTCGCTTCGATAACGTCGCCGCTGTACGCGCTGCTTCTGACGCGGATCTCTCCGTCGTAAAGCAGGCCGTCTGCCGGGAAGAAGCGCCAGACCATGCGATCGTCCTCCGCTTCATCGGGCGCAGGCAACGAATAGCCCGCCCGCTCCAGCACGCCGAGCGCCGTCTCCGCCGGCGTTCCCTCGATTGTCAGTCCGTTGGGAACGTGCAGATTAAAGTCGCCGTTGTAATATACCCAAACGTAGACGTTGGATTCGGCCGCCCAATAGACCGCCACATCATCGTATATGTCGGAAAGGTTTCTGTTTCTTGTCAGACCCAGCGCGGCGAACAGGCGATCCGCCGTCTGCTCCGCCTCGTTTTCCGACAGACTGACGATCCGATAGACCCTGACGGTTCCCGGCAGTTGTCCCTCCAGTGCGTCCACGCTGACGCTCTGCGGCTTCCCGTGCGCGGGATCGCTGAAATCCTGCGGCACGAAGCCATAAGGACGGGCGGACAGCCACAGCAGCCCCGCCGCGATCGCCGCGACCGGCAACAGCACGCCGATTGCCGGAAACAGGATGGATTTTCTCTTCTTTAGGCTTACATAGCATAGACCGAGGCAGAGCCCCCAGGCCCCGCCAAGACAGTTGAGCAGTAAGTCGTCCAGATCAAAGAAGCCAAGGCCGGTGGCAAACTGGATCAGCTCGATCCCGAGCGGCAGCAGCAGCGCGAGCCAGTAGAGCCGAGCGCCTTTCTCGCGCTTCTGCGCGTGCCAGACGAGCAGCAGCCCCAGCGGCACAAAGGCCAGGGCGTTGAGCAGCATCTGATTCTGCGCGTGCTTATCCGGGCTGACGAGCGCCTCGCACAGCGCCGCGAAGGGCCGCAGCGACAGCGCGGTGAAGGGCGCGAGGCGGCCGGCCCAGCGCCCGGCGAAGGTCACGCACAGGAGCGTGCAGAGATACCAGAGGCTCAGCATCCACCGCGCGCGGTACTCTTTGCTGAGCGGGCGCTTTTTCCACGGCCGGAGCACGAACAGCAGATATAAAACGATCGCGCCGAACAGCCCGGCGAAGACGTACCTCCCGCCAAGCTGCAGATAGTATTTTAAGGAAGCCATACCTTTACCCCCGTCTTCTGCTCCATTATACCATATCCGGCACAAGGCGGTCTCTTAAGCTTTCTTAACAGGGAACAGCCCGCCGCTTGAGAAAGCAGCGGGCTGGTTCGCTTATGTTCGGTTTTGCTTTACAGGATGGAGAAGTCGATGCTGTCGGCCAGCTCCTCCAGCTCTGCGGCGGAGATGCTGCCGCCGAAGAGACCGCCGTCCGTGCCGGAAAGAACGTTGACGACGGTGAAGCTCTGCTCGGTCTCCGACAGGATCAGCGCCTTGGTGGGGCCGAGCGCCAGCAGAACGGTCTCGCCGCAGGCGGCCTCATACTCCCACTGCTCATAGCTCTCCGCGTCCGTGATATTCAGGTACACGGTGTCCAGCACGCCCTTCATGCAGCGGCGCAGCTGGAAGTCGACGTCCCGGAACGAGCAGTCGCACTGGAAGGTGCCGTCGCTGTAAAAGTAGCCGCTGTAGCGGCTCGTTGTGCAGAACCTGCCGAAGCGTTCGTACAGCTCGCCCATGTCCGCGGGATTGATCCCGCCGCTGTGCAGGCTCAGCCCGTATTCGGCGACGATCTCGTCGATCTTGTCGGCCATCTCCTGCGAATAGACGTCGTAGCCGTTGAAATTATATTTCTCATCCCAGGGCGTAGGCGCGTTGCCGACCGAGGCCAGGATGCTGCCGTCGCGGTCGTAACTGTGCTCGAACTCGGCCCAGGCCAGCGCGGCCTGATACTCCGGGCTGCCGGCGAAGCCCTGCAGCGAGATCATGTCGACGTCTCCGGGCAGGGGATCATAGCTTTCGCTCTCCGGCTCGGCGGGAAGAGGCTCCTCCTCGCCGATGATCACGATGTCCGCGTCGTCTTCGCCGACGATGTCGATGATGTCGTCGGTCTGCCCGGCCGTGTCGGCGGGCTTCAGCACGAGGTCCTGCACCCGGCGGCTGTTGATGCTTGCGTAAGCCCCGACGCCCAGCGCGAGGATCAGCGCCGCGGCGAGCGCAAGGGTGATGATTCTTTTCTTTTTCATGGGTACGATCCTTTCCGCGGAGCGGCCGCTGCGCGCGGGATCGTAGGAATAGGCCTCGGCGACCTGCCGGTCGTCGATGCTGCCGATGATGTCTGAAAGCTGTTCCCGTTTCATGCCAGCAAACCCTCCTCTTTCAGATAACGGTTCAGTTTTTCACGGGTGCGGAAAAGACGGACGGAGACCCGGTGGCTGCCGCTGTGCGTCATTTCGGCGATATCCGAAACGGCGTCGGCGTACCAGTAGCGCCGCACGAAGCAGAAGCGGTCCTCATAGCCGAGCGTGTCCAGAAAGCGGCCGATCGCCGCGGACAGCTCTTTGGCTGCGAGCTCGTCCTCGACGCTGAGCGCCGAGGGGATACATTCCTCCAGCTCGTCGAGCGCGAGGTCGTAGGCGCTGTTGCGCTTCTGCGCGCTCCGGGCGTGGAATTTCTTCACGGCGAGGTTCCGCGCGATTTTGCAGACGTAGCTCAGCAGGGGGTCCGGCTTCTGCGGCGGGACGCTGTTCCATACGCCGAGGTATGTATCGTTGACGCATTCCTCCTCGTCCTGCCGGTCGTTCAGGATGTTTGCCGCCGTTTTTCTCACGGCCGCGCCGTATTTGCGGTCCAGCTCCGCGATGGCCTGTTCCGAGCGCTCATGAAACAGGGCCACGATCTGACTGTCCTCCAAGGGTCTCACTTCCTTTCCGCCTCACCCCATATCTACGGATCGGGCGCCGGATATCTCATGCTTTCCGGGAAATTTTATCATTTTTCCGCAAAAACGCAAGGCCCCCTCCGCGGCGGGCCCTCCGCCTTTCGCCGGGATTTTTGCGGCGGGCGGTGTATGCTTTGGCCATCCGGACAAACGAGGAGGACAAGCATGCAAGCACTGAAAAGCCGCCCCGTGCTGCGGCGGGGCGGGATCTTATATCTGTCCGTGGACGAGATCGCGCCGAATCCCGTCCAGCCCCGGCGGCATTTTGACGACGAGAGCCTGGCCGAGCTGAGCGAGAGCATCCGCAGCTACGGCATCCTCAACCCCCTGACCGTGCGCCTGCGCGGCGGGCGCTACGAGCTGGTGGCGGGGGAGCGCCGCCTGCGCGCAGCGAGGCTGGCGGGGCTGAGCGAGGTGCCCTGCCTGCCGGTGGAGGCCAGCATGGAGGACGCGAGCCTCCTGGCGCTGGTGGAAAACCTGCAGCGGCAGGACCTGGACTTTATCGAGGAGGCGGCGGGCATCCGCCAGCTGATCCTGCTGTTCGGCATGAGCCAGGAGGAGGCCGCCCGCCGCCTCGGCAAATCCCAGTCCGCCGTGGCCAACAAGCTGCGGCTGCTGCGCCTGCCGCCGGACGTATTGGACGCGCTGAAGGAAAACGGCCTCTCCGAGCGACACGGCCGCGCCCTGCTGCGCCTGCCCGAGGCCGAGGCCCAGCGCGCCGCGCTGCGCGTCTTCGTCGACAGGCAGCTGAGCGTCGCCGCGGCGGACGCCTACGTCGAGACGCTGCTGGCGGCGCAGGAGGCGCGCGGCGAAAAAAGCGCGCCGCGCCGGAGCTTCGTGATGAAGGACGTGCGCGTCTTTCTCAACACGCTCAGCCGCAGCATCGAGCTGATGAAGCAGGGCGGGATCGAAGCCGGGATGCAGCGCCGAGAGACCGAGGATGCCCTGATCCTGACGATCTCGATCCCGAAGGGACGGGAACAGACATAAAGGCCGCTGTTGCGACATATGCTGCACAGAGGCGGTGATGATATGATCGGTTTGTTTTCCGAGCTGCGCTACAAGGAGGTCATCGACGTGCACAGCGGACTGCGCCTGGGCTACGTCTGCGACGCGGAGTTCGACGACGCCGAGGGGCGGCTCTGCTCGCTCGTGACGCCCGGCCGCGCCCGCTGGTTCGGGCTCTTCGGGCGGGAGGACGACTACGTGCTGCCCTGGAGCAGCATCGTGCGCGTCGGCAGCGACATCATTCTGATCGAGGCGGAAAAGCTGCAGCGCCGCAAGCGCCCGCGGCGGATGAGTTTTTAGTTTGTAGTTTTTAGTTTTCAGGAGAACGACACAGGACGCCCGGGAGGAAACTCCCGGGCGTCCTGTGTCTAAGCACTACGCACTCACTTCACCGTGAGCGTCGCGGCGCTGGTGTATACATAGCCCGCCTCGTTCGAGACCTTGCAGCGGTACTGGTAGCCGCTGCGGAAGCTCTTGGCCTCGACGCTCAGCGTCGCGGTCGTCGCGCCGGTGCCGCTGCACTTCTGCCAGGAGCCGGACGAGCTCGTGCGGTAGTACCACTGATAGGCCGTCGCGCCTGTCGCCTTGACTGTGAACTTCACGGTCGTGCCGACGGAAGCCGTCTTGCTCGCGGGCTGGGTCGTGATCGTCGGCTTGCCGGTCACGGTCAGCGTGGCCGCCGAGCTGTACTTGTAGCCCGCGGCGTTCGAGACCTTGCAGCGGTACTGATAGCCGCTGCGGAAGCTCTTGGCCTCAACGGTCAGCGTTTTGGTCGTCGCGCCGGTGCCGCTGGATTTCGTCCAGGAGCCGGTGCTGCTCGTGCGGTAGTACCACTGATAGCTCAGCGCGCCGCCCTCCGCGGAGACGCTGAACTTGACGCTCTTGCCCTCAGCGGCGGTCTTGCTGGCGGGCTGGGTCGTGATCGTGGGCTTGACGCAGATCGTCAGCGTCGCCGCCTTGGAATAGACCGTGCCCAGCTTGTTCGTCAGCTTGCAGCGGTACTGGTAGCCGTTGCGCGCCTCGGTGGCCTTCACGCTCAGCGTCGCGGTCTTGTTCCCGCTCAGCGTGGTGCTCTTCCAGGTGCCGGAGCTGCTCGTGCGGTACTGCCACTGGTAGCTCAGGTTGTCGCCGGTCGCCTTGACCGTAAACTTCACGGTCTGATCCGCCAGCGTGCCGACGCTCGCGGGCTGGGTCGTGACCGTCGCCTTGTTCACGGCGACCCAGGTCAGATGGTCGCCGATGCCGGCAATGCCTGTCCAGCTCGCGTCGCCCGCGGGGTAGTAGACCATCGCGCCTACGCCCTGCATGGAGTACTCGCCATCGAAGCCGGGCGCGGAGCCCTGGAAGACGATCTCCTTCAGATCGGAGCTCTCCCAGGAGATGAAGGCCCAGGTCTCAAGCTCTGTGACGCTGTCCGGGATCGTAACCTTGCTCAGGTTGGGGTAATAGAAAGCGAACATCTTGATCTTCTGTACGCCGGAGGGGATCTTGTACGAGCTCGCCGACAAGCCGCAGGGATAGCTGTGGAACAGCGTGCCGTCCTTGCTCAGCAGCGCGCCGCCGACGCTTTTAAAGCTGGCGTTGTCCGCGTCGACCAGGATCTCCGTCATCGAATTGCAGCCGCGGAAGGCGCCGGCTCCGATCTCCGTCACGTTTTTCGGGATCGTCACCGTAGTAAGGCCGCATTCCTGCATGGCGTCGCCGCCGATACGCGTCAGCCCCGAGGGCAGCTTGATCGACGTCAGCGACGCGCAGCCCTTGAAGCACTGATCCCCGAGCTCCTTCACGGCGGTGGGCACCGTGTAGGAGGAGGCGCTTTTGCCCGCGGGGTAGCAGACCAGCGTCTTGCCGTCGGCGGAGAAGAGCACGCCGTTGATGCTTTTATAGGTGCTGCTGCCCGAGACGACGCTGATCGAGGAAAGCTGATCGCAGCCGCTGAAGGCGCCGCCTTCGATTTTGGTCACGGTCGAGGGGATCTCCACGCTCTGCAGCGAACTGCATCCCGTGAAGGCATAGCCCCCGATCGTCTGCAGCGTGACCGGGAACGAGACGCTTTCAAGCTTGTAGCAGTAAGCAAACGAGCGATTTCCAAGGGCCAGCAGGCCGAGAGGCAGCGCCACCGCTTTCAGCTCCGTGCACTCATAGAACGCGTCGTCTGCGATCACCTCCAGCTCGACCGGGAGCGAAACCGTCTGGACCTTGCGCAATCCGGAGAAAGCGTTCTTGCCGATGCTCCGCACGCCGCGGTTGACGGAGATCGTCGTGATATCGTCGCGCTTGTAATACCAGGGCGCGCCGCCCCAGCCGTAATCGTCCATCAGGCCGCTGCCGCTGATGACCAGGCCGTGGCCGTCGCTGGTGAGCGACCAGCTCATGTTCTCTCCGCAGCTGCCGTTGGTGACAAGCTCGCCCGCGGGCGCGGCAGGTTCCTCCGCGGCGGCCTCCGGGTCGATGACGCTGATGGGCGCCTCCTCTTCTTCCTCCGCCGGCTCGACGATCTCGATGTCCTCGGCGGCCGCCGCCGGGATCAGCGACAGCGCCATCACGAGGCACAGGAGCAGGGCAAGCAGTCGTTTCATATCGCATCCTCCTTGATTTTTGAATCCTTATCCGCTTTTGGCACTTTAACATATTAAATATACCGCATTCCCCGAAAAGGGTCAAGACAATTCGAAATGCGGAATAAGGTATTCGGAATGAAATGCGCAGGGGCCCGGCCATGGGCTCCCTGACGGCCCGTTTTCCGCGTAGGGGAGGGGCTTGCCCCTCCCGCGCGAACCGTTTTCGTTTGACGGGTGATTCATGAATCGCCCCTGCGGCGCATGATGGACACGGGCGGGGCAAGCCCCGCCCCCACGTCCGCGCACCTACGCACTAAGCACTCTCCTTCGTGAATCATTTGTGAATTTTCCGGCCGGAGGCGGCGAAACTATTGACAAAGACAGAGGCCGATGCTATATTAGCACTCGGAAGACGAGAGTGCCAACAGTCGAAGGGCGAGAGTGCTAATCGCGGCAGGGTGTGCGTATGGGAATCAGTGAAAGAAAAAAGAAGATCCTGGCCGCGGTCGTGGACGAATACATCCGCACGGCCGAGCCCGTCGGCAGCAAGGCCATCGCGCAGAGCGCCGGTCTGGGCTGCTCCTCCGCGACGATCCGCAACGAGCTGGCGGAGCTGGTGAACATGGGCTACCTCGAGCAGCCGCATACCTCCGCCGGGCGCGTGCCCACCCCGATGGGCTACCGGATGTACGTCAACGAGCTGATGGAAAAGCAGAAGCTCTCGCTGGAGGAGACGGAGGACATCAACCGCCGCCTGAACGCGAAGCTGCAGGAGCTGGACGACACGATCGACAACGTCAGCCGCCTCGCCTCGCAGCTGACCGACTATCCGGCCCTCGCGCTCACGACGCAGAGCGCCGTGACGATCCGGCGCTTCGACATCATCTACGTCGACGCCAATACCTTCATCCTCGTCGTGATGCTCTCGAACAACAGCGTGCGCAACAAGCTGGTGCGCCTGCCGATCTCGGTGGACCAGAAAATGATCCAGCGCCTGAGCAGCCTGTTCAACGCGAGCTTCACGAACATCACCGAGGATCAGATCACGCCGCTGCTCATCAACAGCACCGAGCGCGCCGCGGACGACAGCATGGGGCTCAGCTCCGTGATCGCGGCCTTCGCCATCGAGGTGCTCAGCGAGAGCAGCGCGCCCACCGCCGCCGTCAGCGGCGAGAACCGCCTGCTGGGGCAGCCGGAGTTCCGCGACCCGGACAAGGCGCACCGCCTGATGAGCTACCTCTCCGGCGGCGGGCACATCCTCCCGGCGGCGGAGAGCTTCGGCGGCAGCGACGAGGTAAGGGTGCTGATCGGCCCGGAGAACGTGGCCGAGGAGCTGAAGGACTCGAGCGTGGTCATCGCCAGCTACGACGCCGGCGACAATACCCGCGGCCTGATCGGCGTGGTCGGGCCGACGCGCATGGACTACTCGGCCGTGGCCGCGAAGCTCAGCTTCCTGGCCGCCGGTCTCAGCCGCCGCCTGGGCGGGGGCGATGCCCCGCCGGCCGGGATGCACAACAAGTTGATCATCAAGGGAGATGACTCCAGTGGCAACAGATAAGGAAAAGAACGAGACCTCCCCGGCTGAGGAGGAAATCAAGGAGGAGGCGGAGGCTCCGCAGGAGCCCGTCAAGTCCGAAAAGGAAAAGAAAAAGGAAGAGAAAAAGGCCAAAAAGGAGAAAAAGGACGAGCCGAAGGAGCCGGATTACAAGGCCGAGCTCAACGGCGCCAACGACCGCTATCTCCGCCTGCTGGCCGAGTACGACAATTACCGGAAGCGCAGCCAGAAGGAAAAGGACGCCCTCTACGGCGACATCCGCGCCGACGTGGTCGGGAAATTCCTGCCGGTGTACGACAATCTGTCGCGGGCCCTGGCCCAGAGCACCGAGGACGAGGCCTACCGCAAGGGCGTGGAGATGATCATGACCCAGTTCTGCGCGACGCTCGAGAAGCTCGGCGTCACGAAGATCGAGAGCCTGGGAAAGACCTTTGATCCGAAGCTCCACAACGCCGTAATGCACGCGGAGGATGAGGAAAAGGGCGAGAACGAGATCGTCGAGGTCTTCCAGGAGGGCTTCATGATCGGCGAAAAGGTCATCCGCTTCGCCATGGTCAAGGTCGTGAATTAGGCACAGCCTCCCCTGAAAGGGGAGGGGGACCGCGCTTGCGCGGTGGAAGGGTCAAACCCCTCAGTCCGGCCTGCGGCCGGACAGCGTCCGCCCCCCCTTTTGTCCGCTTCGCGGACATTTCCCCCGCCGGGGGAATCTTCCCCTTTCAGGGGAGCCTATATGGATTTGTTTATAAAAATTTTTCGATATACAGGAGGCAATCATCATGGGTAAAATCATAGGAATCGATCTTGGCACCACCAACAGCTGTGTTGCCGTTATGGAGGGCGGCGAGGCCGTCGTCATCGCCAACGCCGAGGGCGCCCGCACCACCCCGTCCGTCGTGGCTTTCGCCAAGAACGGCGAGCGCATGGTCGGCCAGGTCGCCAAGCGCCAGGCCATCACCAACCCCGACCGCACCATCTCCTCGATCAAGCGCGAGATGGGCTCCAACTACCGCGTGACCGTCGACGGCAAGGCCTACACCCCGCAGGAGATCTCCGCAATGGTGCTGCAGAAGCTGAAGGCCGACGCCGAGGCCTATCTGGGCCAGACCGTCACCGAGGCGGTCATCACCGTCCCCGCTTACTTCACCGACGCCCAGCGCCAG
>JAFZQE010000040.1 GCA_017552325.1 Oscillospiraceae bacterium | reverse complement strand
GTGATGCGGTGGGAGATCAGGATGATCGTGGCGGAGCCGAAGCGTTTTTCCAGCTCCTTGCGGATCCGCGCGTCCGTCTCCGTGTCCACGGCGGAAAGGGAATCGTCAAAGATCATGATGGGCGTGGGGCGGGTCAGCATCCGCGCGATCGCCGCCCGCTGCTTCTGGCCGCCGGACAGGGTCACGCCGCGCTCGCCCACGAAGGTCTCGTAGCCCTTGGCAAAGCCCTCGATCGTCTCGTCGAGGCAGGCGGCCTGCGCCGCCTCGCGCACCTCGTCCCGGCTCAGCTCCGGACGGGTGATGGCGATGTTCTCCTCCAGGGTGCGGGAGAAAAGATAGGGCTCCTGCAGCACCATGCCGATGTTGCGGCGCAGGTGCTCGGTGCGGATCTTCCGGATGTCGACGCCGCCGATCGTGATGCGGCCCTTGTCGGGCTCGACCGCGTAGAGCTTGTCCAGCAGCGCCATCATCGTGGATTTCCCGCTGCCCGTGCCGCCGAGGATGCCCAGCGTCGTGCCGGCGGGGATCGTGAAGTCGACGTCGAAGAGCATCTGCGGGCTGTTCTCGTAGCCGAAGCTGACGTGCTCGAAGCGGATATCCCCCGTCATGTCGGCGTCTTCGGCGCCCGGCTCGTCCTTCTCCTCTTCGGAGTTCATGATGTAGGCGATGCGGTCGATCGACACGCCGGCCTTGCTCATCTCCGAGATCATGCGGCCCAGCATGCGGATCGGCCAGACCAGCATCTGGTTATAGGACAGGAAGGCCACGTATTCGCCCGGGATCATCCGGTCGTTCAGGCAGAAGACCGCGCCGAACACGACGACCAGCATCACCTGCAGGCCGGAGAATACGTCCGCGGAGCTCCAGTAGGTGCTCATGACCTTGGAGAGCTTGACCCAGAGGCCGGTGTAATACTCGTTGTGCGCCTCGAAGCGGTCCTTCTCATAGCGCTCGCGTCCGAAGGCGCGCACGACGCGCACGCCGGTCAGGTTCTCCTGCGCCATGGCCGAGAGCTTGCCCTCGTTCTCGTCGCAGTCGAGGAAGCCCTTGCCGATGATCCTGTGGAAGCGCAGGGAATAGATGATGATGAAGGGCATCGGCACGAAGGCGATCAGCGTCAGCAGCGGGTTCATGCTGAGCATGAAGCTCAGCGACAGGATCAGCAGGATCGTGATCCTGAACAGCGAGGTCAGCTGCTCGGCCACAAAGCGCTTGAGCGTGTCGATGTCCGAGGTGCAGCGCTGGATGATGTCGCCGGTGCGGTTCTTCATGTGCCAGCCGAAGGGCAGGCGCGCGATGTGCGCATAGAGCCTGTCGCGCATCGTTTTGACCAGCGTTTCCGCGCCCTTGGTGTTGCAGACGCGGAACAGATACTGGCCGATCACGCCGAAAAAGGCCACGATCACGATGGCGATCGCCAGGATCCAGAGATTCCCGCGCAGCCAGGCAAAGCCGCCCACGCGCTCGATAAGCGCGCGCACGGGCGCGGCGAGCGAATCGGCCGGGCGTCCGCCGATCACCTGGTCCAGCGCGATGCGGATGATCTGGGGGTTGATCATCTCCGCCAGCGAGTTGATCGCCGCGGAGAGGATCGCCACGGCGAAGAAACGCTTGCTGCCGCGGAGAAAACGCCAGATCAGCGACGCATTGCCTTTATTGATTGTCTGCTTTGTATCCATGTCAGTAAAACCTGTAAATCCGTTAAGCCAAAAAAACGATTATCCTTCAAATTTGCGGTCAGCCCGATCATTATACCACATTTTATTGCTTTTACAAGGCTTTTCTGTTCCCTTGCGGTCTTTTCTATGTTATAATGATCACCGGAGGCGATCCCTGATGAGAAACACGACCCTTTGCTATATCCGCCGCGGCGACCGGGTGCTGATGCTGCACCGCGTCAAAAAGGCCGTCGACGAGAACCGCGACAAGTGGATCGGCATCGGTGGAAAATTCGAGCCCGGCGAAAGTCCGGAGGACTGCCTGCTGCGCGAGGTGCGCGAGGAGACCGGGCTGACGCTCGAGAGCTGGCGCTACCGCGGCATCGTCACCTTCGTCTCCGACGAGTGGGGCACGGAATACATGCACCTGTTCACCTCGGAGGCCTTTCACGGCGAGCTGAAGGACTGTGAGGAGGGTGTGCTTGAGTGGCTGCCCTGGGCGAGCCTGCCGCAGCTGCCGATCTGGGAGGGCGACAGGATCTTCCTGCGCCTGATCGACGAGGAGGCGCCCTTCTTCTCGCTCAAGCTGCGCTATCGGGGCGACAGGCTGGTCGAGGCCGTATTAAACGGCAAAGTCCTCCCGTAAGCGGAAGCAGACCTTCCCTTCCGCGCTGCCCTCGAAAAAGCAGGCGTTTTCCGCCGGGACGACGCGCACCCGCGCGCTGTGTCCGGCGAGGATCTCGTGCTCGTAATCCACCGCGATCGCGCGCAGGACGCGCCCACGCAGCGTTTCCGGCAGCATGGGCTCGACCGCGTCGAGATAGGCGGCGTTGTTCATATGGCCGTTCTCGTCGATCTGAGAGGCCTCCGGCATCAGATCATGGAAAAGCCCGCCCTCGGGCAGCGCGATCCGGCGCTGCGGGCGCAGGCGGCCCTCCTCGACGCCGAGCATTTCGATGCCGCGCTCCTCGCCCGGCAGCATGCTGCGGCTGTGCACGTCCATGATCGCCCAGAGGTTTTCCGTCCGGACGATACGCTCCCCCGCCGCGTCGTACAGCTCGATGATGCGGGGGTAGAGGCCGAAGCGCCCCCTGACCGGCCAGGTCGTCAGCTCCAGCGCCTCGCCCGGCTGCGGCCAGCGGGCGATCTCCACCCGGTTCTTGACCAGCACCCAGGTGCAGTCCCGGCTCAGCAGCAGCTCCTGCCCGCCGCCGCGGCGATCCGCGTCCTCGGCGGCCGCCTTCTGCAGCAGGAGCAGCAGCTCCGATGCTTTCAGCGAGCCCTCCGGCCGGAGGGCTTTTTTCATGCGCTCCATCGCGCTCAGCGCCCCGTGCTGCCGAAGCCGCCCGCGCCGCGCTCGGTCTCCGTGAGGCTCTCGGACAGCTCCAGCTCCGGCAGCAGCACCGGCAGGATCACGAGCTGCGTCAGCTTGTCTCCCGCGCGGATCAGCACGTCCTCGTCGCCGTGGTTATAGACCTTGACGACGATCGGCCCGGTGTAGCCCGCGTCGATCACGCCCTCGGCCTGGATGTTCTTCTTTACGTTCAGGCCGCTTTTGCTTTTGATGAAGCCCGCATAGCCCTCCGGGATCTCCACGTGTACCCCGGTGTCGAAGACCGCGCCGCCCCGGGCCGGGACGACGGTGTCCTCCCTCGAAAAAAGATCCAGCCCCGCGTCAAAGGGATGGGCGCGCAGGGGCATTTTCGCGCCCTCGTCCAGAACGACTCTCATTTTCATCATTCGGCACCTCGCTGTCGGTTTTTCGCTATTATCTCATATTTTTTTCGCTTTTACAAGCGCGAATAAGCTGCAAGGCCGGCCTTGGTCGCCGGCGAAAGAAAAACAGGTGCGGGACCCTTGCGGGTCCTGCACCTGTTTATTCGGGATCTGCTCACGCCGTCAAGCGGCGTGTTTCGTGATCATGCTATGCGCCTGGAGCCGTTGGTCCACAGGATCTCGGCCGTTTCGACCATGTACTGGGCGATCAGAGTCGCATCCTTGCTCAGCATGCTGCCGTCGCTGTCGGCGTCGGCCGCGAACTGCTCGACTTCAGTCATCTCCATCAGCTGGACCATCGTCCGCTTGATGCGGGTGCTGTCCTTCAGCTCGATCTTCGCGTTCAGGTCGGCGTCGCCCTTGTACACCAGGACCAGGTCGAGGTCCTCATCGGTCACGGTGACCTTGAAGTGATGCTCGCCGTCCTTGTCGACGCACTCCACACGGGTGACGCTGCCGTCCTTATTGAGGATGCCGACAGAGCAGGCCAGATCGGCGCTGACCGTGAAGTCGACCTCGCCGTCATAGCGCTGACCTTCGACCAGGCTGGTCGTCGCGCCGCCCTTGGTGTAGTCGGTCACATGGATGAAGTGCCCGATCATCGGGAGCGTGACCTCCTTGGTCTCGGTGTGCTCCTCGCCGTCCAGGGACTCCTTGGCCGTCACGGTAGCGGTGTAGACGATCTTGCCTTCCGCCTCGGTGGTCGCGGGCGTCGTCTCGCTCGTCACGGTCACGGTCACGGCGTCGGTGTGGGTCTCGTCGTTCTTGCACTTGTAGCTCGCGACAGCGGCGGTGTAGCCGTTCTCGTCGTCGCCCGTCCAGGTGAAGCCGGTGAACTCCCAATCGTGGCCGGTCGCCGCGATCGTAACAGTCTTCTCTTCGCTGTGCTCAGCGTCGTCAAGGCTATCATCCTCGGACACGTAAGCCGTGTACACCGTCTTGCCTGCCTCGGTGCAGGTCAGATCGGTCGTCTTGCTCGTCACGGTCGCCTCGACGGTCGTGGTGTGCGTCTCGTCGTTCTTGCACTTGTAGTTCGCAACTGCTGCGGTGTAGCCGTCGGTGTCGTTCCCCGTCCAGGTGAAGCCGGCGAACTCCCACTCGTGGCCCGTAGCCGCGATCGTAACGGTCTTCTCTGCGCTGTGCTCAGCGTCGACAAGGCTATCATCCTCGGACACGTAAGCCGTGTACACCGTCTTGCCTGCCTCGGTGCAGGTCGG
>JAFZQE010000039.1 GCA_017552325.1 Oscillospiraceae bacterium | reverse complement strand
GCCGTGCAGACGCCTCTCTTCTGGGGGGAGCTCAGATCGGTCTCGCGGTTCTTCAGGGTGTTCATTCCCTTCTGCAGCGCGGGAGACGTGGACTTGTAGCTGACCTGCTCTCTGCCTTTCCTTACCAGCTGGTTAAAAGTGGGCATTGTTTTCCTCCTTTCTTCAGTCATTTCATATATAAAAAAGCCGCAGAAACGCTGCTTTTTTATTGAATTTTGGCAAATGGGCGCACTTATGCCTTAATAATGCCACGCAATATTGGATAATAGCATAGTTCACAAAAACTGTCAACGATTTTTGTGAATAAAATTGAAATTTTCCCTTGTTTTCAAAAACCGAAAAAGCGGTTCACGGCGTCGATCAGACTCTGGATATGCTCGGCCGGGCCGGGGCGGAGGCACAGGCGTCCGATCAGCGTCAGCAGAAGCAGGTGGGCCGGGTAAAAGATATAGAAAAAGTACTTCATCTGGCGGCCACGCTTCCCGTTGTAGAGATGGAAGAGCGGGAAGGCCAGCGCGCCGAAAAGCTCGATCCAGTGCGAGCCGAAGGGGATCATCGCCGCCAGCACGCCGCCGGCCGCCAGATCGCGGCTCCAGGGCCGGTCGTGCAGCAGGTACATCATGAGGATCAGCGCGACGCCCATCGCGCCGTAGTCCGTCTCCATATAATGCGCCGCCGTGCCGAGGGCGAGCGCGCAGACGATCGCGGCCAGGCCGCGCCAGCTGCCGCAGTCCTCTTCCCCGCCCCTTGTCAGCAGATCCCAGAGGATCACCGCCAGCAGGCCGAGGGCCAGCGTGAAGAACACGTTCTGATCGCCGAATTCCAAGCCGATGCGCGTCCAGAAGGACGCCCCCGGTTCCTTCAGGTTCTTCCAGGTCTCCTGGAAAGCGAGGTCGAAGGGGATTTCCGAGAACAGCGCGAAGAGGAAGAGGCGCAGCAGATACTTCCAGCGGCTGCGCGTGTGGAAAAAGCCCTCGACCAGCAGGAAGCAGAAGAGCGGAAAGCCCAGGCGGCCGATCCCGCGCAGGACATAGTAGAACTTCACGCTCTCGATCCCCGGGCCCCAGGCGTGATTGTATTTTGCCCAGCCGTAGACCAGCACGACGGCCGCGTGGTCGATGAACATCGTGATGATGGCGACCCACTTGAGCACGCTGCCGGGGACGCCTCTTCTTTCTCTCAGGTCCATCCTTTTCTCCTTTACAGTTCCCGCAGGATCAGATCGGTCTCGCCGGGATTCAGGCCCAGCTCGATCCGCAGCACCTTCTCATGCCCGGCGCAATGCTTCCGCACCGCGTCTCGCAGCGCCGTACCGCCGTGAAAGCCGTGGATGACGCGCAGGCGGTAGACCTCGCCCCGGCAGCGCCGGAGCTTTGCGTCGACGGCCGCGATCGCCTGCTGCCGCGTCATGCCGTGGACGTCGATCTCCTCAAAGGCTGCCATGGTAGTTGACGAAGGTGAAGCTGAAGGCCGCCAGCTCCGTCCCCTGCTCGTCGGTCACCGAGGCGTCGACAAAGCCGAGGCTCTTTCCGCCCTTGCGCTCCTTCGCGACGCAGCGCAGCTTCCTGACCTCGCGCGAGCCGCGCAGGAAGCGGGACTCGCCGCAGATCGTCATGCCGATGCAGCCGAGGCTCCGGTGCGCGGCGCCCGCGGTGCAGTCGGCCAGGTTGAAGAGGATACCGCCGAAGGGCAGCCCCATCGCGTTGAAATCCGGCCCCTGCAGCTCCAGCTCCGCCTCCGCCTCGCCGTTCTCCACGCGCAGATACCGGATGCCGAAGCGCTCCAGCACGAGCTGATTGGTCCTTTTGATGCTCTCCGCTTCCATGGCCGTCCCTCCTTTGGTGCGTAACAGAGTTATTTTAGCACGATCTGCGCGAAAAAGCCAGCAAAATCGTCTTGTCCGCCGCGGTTTTTCAGCGTATAATAGGCTCCGGGAGGCGAGGCGCGTGCATTTCGTTCAGGCAAAGGGCATCCTGTCGGCGCAGAACGGCATGAATATTTACCGCGGCTGCACCCACGGCTGCATCTACTGCGACAGCCGCAGCAAATGCTACGGCTTCACCCACGAGTTCGAGGACGTCGAGGTCAAGGAAAACGCCCCGGCGCTGCTGGAGCAGGCGCTCAAAAGCAAACGGCGGCCCTGCATGATCGCCACCGGCGCGATGAGCGACCCCTATCAGCCGCTGGAGCTGCAGCTCGGCCTGACCCGGCGCTGCCTCGAGCTGATCGAGCGCTACGGCTTCGGTGTGACGGTGCAGACCAAGTCGACCCGCGTGCTGCGCGACCTTGAGCTGCTCAAATCGATCAACAAAAAGACGAAGGCCGTCGTGCAGATGACGCTGACGACCTGCGACGAGGCGCTCTGCCGCATCGTCGAGCCGCATGTAGAGACGACGGCCGAGCGGGCGCGGGCGCTGCGCATCCTGCGCGACGAGGGCATCCCGACGGTCGTGTGGCTGACGCCGATCCTGCCCTTTATCAACGACAGCGAGGAGAATATCCGCGGGCTGATGGAGCTCTGCGTCGAGGCGGGCGTGAAGGGCGTGATCCACTTCGGCCTGGGGCTGACGCTGCGCGAGGGCGACCGGGAGTATTATTTTGCCGCGCTCGACCGGCATTTTCCGGGATTGAAGGCGAAATATATCGAACGCTACGGCCTGAGCTACGAGCTGCCGAGCCCG
Source organism: Oscillospiraceae bacterium (assembly GCA_017552325.1). Lineage (GTDB taxonomy): Bacteria > Bacillota > Clostridia > Oscillospirales > Oscillospiraceae > Limivicinus. The sequence continues at coordinate 28,634 of JAFZQE010000039.1, read as the reverse complement.
AACGACGCTGCCCTGCGGCGGATCATCCGGGAAAGCTGCGCCGCGCACGGCATGCTCGAGGGCGCGGAGGCCTGCTTTGCCTATCTGCGGGACTTCCCGGAGAAATACGAACAGACGAGCCTCTTCTGAATTCGGAATGAAAAAGACCGGAGGATACGCGGACGCGTATCCTCCGGTTTTCCGTCGGAGCAAGGCTCAGGACTCGCTGTTGAAATGGATCGTCGCTTCCAGCAGCTTCTCGTTGTATTTCCCGATCTCGATCTGATTCCACTGTTCCTCTGTTCCGGCGTAGTAAATATCGGTCAGAGATTCCGAGTCGTGGAAGTTGCTCTCTCCGATCGACGTCACGCTGGCCGGGATCGAAACGCTCGTCAGCTTCTGACAGTATGCGAACGCGACATACTGGATCGTCGTCGTACCCTCTTCGATCGTCACGCGTTCCAGATTCCAGCAGGAGTAAAACGCGTTGAGGCCGATGATCTCCACCGTGCCCGGGATCGTGATCTCCGTCAGGCTTTCGCAGCCGCAGAAGGCGGCGTCGATTTCTTTCACGCTCGCGGGGATCCGGAAATCATGGACATCCATCCCGCCCGGCACACACAGCAGGACCGTCTGATCCTTGTTGTAGAGCACGCCGTTTACCGCGCTGTAGGTCGGATTGTCCTCCGCCACATGGAATGCCTCCAGCCGGGGGCAGAAAGAGAAGGCATATTCTCCGATCCATTTCACGCCCGCCGGGATCGTCACGCTCGTCAGACCGCTTTCTTCAAAGGCGCTTTTGACGATCTCGGTCACGCTCTCCGGGATCGTCAGGTCTGTCAGACCGTAACAGCCGGCGAAGGCCTCAAGCCCGATCTCTTCCAGCCCCTCCGAAAGCCTGAGGTCCGTCAGGTTTTTGCAGTTCACAAAGGCTAATTCTCCGATCGTTTTTACGCTGCCGGGGATCGTCACGCGCTCCAAACTGCCGCAATCGGCGAAGGCCCAATCCCCGATCCCGGTCACGCCCTCCCCGATCGTCAAATCCTTCAGGCTGCCGCAGTCGGAAAAGGCGCCGGTGCCGATCTCCGTCACGCTGTCGGAGATCCTCGCCTCCGTCAGATAGCCGCAGCGCGCAAAAGCCCAGGCATCGATCGTTGTCACGCCGTTTTGGATCTCGACGCTGCGGATCGCGTCCTCCCGGCCCGTCCATGGCGTGCCACTCCCGCAGTCCATCGGCCCCCTGCCCCAAACAAGCAGCCTTCCGTCCGCATGCAGCTCCCAGCTCAGGTTTTCGCCGCAGGAGCCCTGATCCGCGATCGCGTCCGGAGCTTCGCCCGATGCCTGAGCGGCCGTCTCATCGGCCGCCTCATAGTGGATCGTCACGCGGGCCAGGAGCCCTTTGGCAAACGCTTCCATGATCTGATCCCACTGCTCCGCGCTGCCGGCATAATAGATGTCGCTCAGGCTGATGCAGTTTTCAAAATGGCCGTAGCTGATCGAGCTGAGGCTGGCCGGCAGCCAGACGTTTTTCAAGGCGGTGCAGTTGCTGAAGCATTCGTTCCCTATCTCCGTCACGCCTTCGGGGATCACCACGCTCTCAAGGCTGCCGCACCAGTAAAATGCGCCATACCCGATCTTCGTGACGCTTCCCGGGATCGAAAGCTCCGCCAGACTATCGCAGTAAAAGAACGCCTTCCCGCCGATCTCCCGGACCCCGTCCAAAATGGTCACACTTTTCAGCGAGCGGCAATTGTTGAACGCATTGTCCCCTATGATCTCCACACTGCCCGGGATCGTCACGCTCTCCAGCCCGGTATAAGTGAAGGCCCACTCCCCGATCGAGGTCACGCTGTCGGAAATCGAAATGCTTGTCAGCGAGCGGCAATTGGAAAAGGCATATTCCCCGATCGAGGTCACGCCATCGGGGATCGTGACGCTCTCAAGCCCGCAGTTTGAGAAAGCTGCCGTCCCGATCCTTGTCACGGTCTCCGGGATCTGTACTCTTATCAACGAGGCAGCATTGGAAAACGCGTTGTCGCCGATCGAGCTCAGGCCGGGCTCGATGAGCACGGTCCGAATGCTGTTGAGATATTTCAGCCACGGATAGGCCGGTTTTGAATCATTAACCAGCCCTCCGGTGGACGGATCATAGTGTTTGCCTCCGATAAAGGGATAGAAATCCTCCATATCGCCGACGCCGCTGATGACCAGCAGGCCTTTTTCGTCCAGCGTCCAGCTCAGCTTGTTCCCGTTTTCTGCGGTGACGGTCCCCTCGTCCACGATCGCGCCGAGCTGATAAGCCGGCAAATCATCCGCCGAAAGACTTTCAGGGATGGTTTCATAATAGATCTCCGCGCTCAGCAGGCTGTCGTTGCCGCTTCCGACCTCGATCTGCTGCCACTGCTCCTCGCTACCGGCGTAGTATATCTCGACCAGGTTGCCGCAGCCGACGAAAGCGCCCGTTCCGATCTCCGTGACGCTGGCCGGGATCGCGATGACCGTCATGTCCTCGCAAAGATAAAACGCATAGTTGCCGATCGCCTGCACGCCTTCCCCGATCTTCACGCTGCGCAGCGACTGGCAATACTCAAAAGCATATTCCCCGATACCCGCCACGCTGCCGGGAATCTCCACACCGGTCAGCGGACAGTGGGAAAACGCTTTCGTCCCGATCGACGTCACGCCGGCCGGAATCGGAATGCTTTTCAGTGACTTGCAGTCGTAAAACGCATAATCTCCGATTGTCTGCATTCCCACGGGGATCGACAGCTCTTCCAGTTCGGTGCATCTGTGAAACGCCCGGTATCCGATGGACGTCACGCCCTCGGGGATCACCGCTTTTGTCAAATAACGGAAATCAAGAAAAGCGCGTTCCCCGATCGAGCTCAGCCCCGGCTCCACGATCACCGTCCGAACACTTGTGAGATAGCCTGTCCAGGGATACTGATCGCTGCTCGAGGTCTGCCACCCGTAGTTTCCGAGGAAATCGTCCATCTTCCCGCTTCCGGTGATGAGCAGCAGGCCGTTTTCATCCACCGCCCAGCTCAGCGTGTTTCCGTTTTCCGCGGTCACGGTCCCCTCGTCCACGATCGCGCCGAGTTGATAAGGCTCCGGCGTGGGTTCGGGTTCCTCAGGCGCCTCGGGCGTCTCCAGCACTTGGATCGGCTCGGTTTCCCCCGGCTCCGGCTCCGCAGCGGGCACAGGGGGCGGCGCCTCAGCCGCGCTCAGGGGCAGGGGCTCGTGGGTCCGTTCATAGGTCTGGCGGATCAGCGGCCAGAGTATCAGAACGGAGCCTCCGATCACGATCGCCAGCATCGCCGCTGCGGCCAGGATCTTCGGAAGCGGGTTGCGCCGTGGTTTGACCGTGACGCTGCAGTCGTCCAGCGACCGGCCCAGTTCCTCTTCGAGATTCTGCTGGATCCGTTCCTCGGCTCCGGGCTGAAGGCAGACGGCTTTGTATGCGGGCTTGATCCGATCGTTGATCGCCGTCGGCGAGCGGCCAAGCTCCGCCTCGATCTTCTGCCTGATCCGCTGCTCGGCCCCGGGCTCCAGACGGACGTCGTTAAATGCATTTTTGATCTGATCGTCAAACATCGTCATTCACCTCCAGGCTCTGCTTCAGCAGGCGGCGCGCCCGATGGAGCCAGGCCTTCACCGTCCCCTCGGGACGGTGAAGCGCGGCGGCGATCTCTTCCACGGTATAGCCCTCGTAGTAGAAGAGGAAGACCACCGTTTTATAGTGGTCGGGCAGACGGCGGACAGCCTCCAGCACTTCCCCGCCGCTCTCCGGCGCGGCGGCCAGCTCCTGGCAGTCCCCGAGATCCGCGTCCCGCCGATGCCTGCGCCGCAGCATGTCCTTGCTGATATTCGTCACCGTGACGATCAGCCAGGCCTTGATCTGCCGCTCATCCGTGAATGTCCCGCGGAAGCGGGCCAGGCGGAGAAAGGCCTCCTGCGCCGCGTCCTCGCTGTCGTAGCTGTTGTGCAGGAAGGAATAGGCCGCGCGGTAGACCGAAGACAGATAGCGCTGATAGAGCGTCTGCAGGTTCATCTCCGTGCGGATTTTGGTATGATCCACGCCTTTCTCCCCCCTTTCTGTCTGTACGGTTTCTGTCTTGACACTATGATAACGTTTCAGACCGCTTCCGGGTTGCAGCAAAATAAATAAATTTTTGTTTTTTCCGGCGGCTCGTTCCCCGGAACGCGCCGCCTTGCCCCGACCTCGTGCGAAGCGGCCTTTTCAGGCCGCTTCGTGCATGCGGCAGGGCGTTTTCGCCGAACAAAAAATCACCCCCGCGGGGGTGATTTTTGTTGTTTATGTTGGGATCATCAGTCGCCGGGGCCGCCCTTGCTCGTGCCGGCGATGCGGCGGGCCTCGAAGCCGCGCTGCGTGTAGTAGCCGCTCAGCTCGGAGATGATGACGCCGGTCGTGTAGGTCGAGGCGTGGACGAACTTGCCGCCGCCAATGTAGATGCCGACGTGGCCGACGTAGCTGCCGCCGGAGTAGAAGCAGAGCAGGTCGCCGGGCTGCAGGTCGCTGGCGTCGACGTGCACGCCGTTGCGGGTCTGGTCATTGGCCACGCGGTACATGCTGTAGCCGAAGTGGGTGTAGGTGTAGTAGGCCAGGCCGGAGCAGTCGAAGCCGGTGTCCGGACTCTTGCCGCCCCAGACGTAGGGGTAGCCGACGTACTGCAGCGCGAACTGCGCCATCTGCACGCCCTCGTCCGAGGGATCGGGCGGGGTCTCAATGATCTCGCCGCGGCCGACGTAGCTGCTGAAGACATAGCCGCGGATGCCGTTGATGATGACTTTCGTCCAGTCGCCGTCCACGCTGAGGATCGTAAGCTTCGTGCCGGAGTTGTAGGTGCCGAGGATCTGGCCGTTCATCGAGGGCTCGGAGCGCAGATTCACGCTGTTGCCCTTGACATAGCCCTCCTCGCCGTCGGTCGGCTCGGGCGTCGGCTCGGGCGTGGGCTCCGGGGTCGGTTCGGGCGTTTCGTCCAGCGTCACATAGTCGCCGTGCATGTAGCCCTCATAGCCCTGGATGCTCACCGCCAGCCATTCGCCGGAACGGCCGGTGACGGTCAGGCGGGTGTTCTTGTCGAACACGGCCTTGATCGCGCTGCTGGTGGAAGGCTCGCTGCGCAGATGCACATGATCGGCGTTGACGTAGCCGGTCTTGGATTCCGGCGTCACGGGAGTCGCGGTGGGCGCGGGCGTCGGCTCAGGCGTAGCCTCGGGCGCGTCCACGTCCTTCAGGACGTTGTCCTTGTGGATGTAGCCGGGGTAGCCGTAAATGTTGACCACATAGAAGTCTCCGGCCTCGCCGGTGACGGTCAGCCGCTCGCCCTTGTTGAAGGAGCCCTTGATGGTGCTGTAAAAGGAGGGCTCCTCGAAGAGGCAGGCGTCGTCCTTGATCAGTACCGCGTTGGTCTCGTCCTCGATCGCCGGGGTGGGAGCCGGGGTCGGCTCGGGAGTCGGGGCGGGCGTCGGAGCCGGGGTCGGCTCCGGAGTCGGCGCGGGCGTCGGGGCCGGGGTGACAATCACGATCGGGCCGCCGGCCTCGTCCTTCGAAACGTTGTCCTTGTGGATGTAGCCGAGGTAGCCGTAGATGTTGACCACGTAGAAGTCTCCGGCTTCGCCGGTGACGGTCAGCCGCTCGCCCTTGTTGAAGGAGCCCTTGATGGTGCTGTAAAAGGAGGGCTCTTCAAAGAGGCAGGCGTCGTCCTTGATCAGAACGGCGTTGGTCTCGTCCCCGGGCTCCGGGGCGGGCTCGGGCGTGGCCTCGGGCGCGGGCGTCGTCTCCGGGGCGGCGGTGCCGCGGCTGACGAAGCTGCTGTAGACATAGCCGCTGACGCCGTTGATGACGACGGCCGTCCACTCGCCGGCGGTGCCGGTGATGGTCAGCGCAGCGCCGCGGTTATACTCGCCGAGGATCGTCGCGTCCAGCGAGGCGCCGGAGCGCAGGCGGACGTACATCGCGTTGATGTAGCCGGCCTCGCCGGTCGGAGCGGCGGGCGGCTCGGTCACGACGACGATGGGCTCGGGCTCTTCGGTCTCAGCCGGTTCAGCAGGCTCCTCCCCGACCAGGCGGAGATAGGAGGAGTGCATGAAGCCCCGGGTGCCCTCGACCGTGACGGCGTACCATTCCGCGTTGGAGCGGTCGATGATGAGGACCTCGGTCCCCTCCGCGTAACAGCCGAGCACCTCGTACTGGAAGCCCGGGCCGGAGCGCAGGTTCACGCCGTCTCCGGTCAGGACCGCCTTATCCTCGGCCGAGGCCGGTACGGCGGCCAGCGAAAACAGCAGGCCCGCGATCAGGAGCAGGCAGATCAGGTTCTTTCGCATATGAAACAGATCCTTTTTCTCTATTTTCAAGAGCTGTCCGAATAACAGCTCTCAGCGGGAGGCAAGCGCGCGCTCGAGCCAGACGACGGCAACGTCGATCGCGGAATACAGGCTGTCCTTTTCGCTCTTCTTGACCACGCGGTCGCGCGATTTGATGGACGGATCCGTCAGCTGGAGCTGCACGGAAACCTTCGTCGCCACGTCCAGGTCCTTCACCTTCTTCGTGTCCAGGATCTGGATCATGATGATGTATTTGTCCGCAAAACTGCCGTAATAGATGATGTTGTCCTTCCTTTGGAGCGGATGTCCCTTATATTCCTTGAACTCCAATGCTTTTGCCATGGCGCACCTCCGGTAATGTAATCAAAATGTAACACAATGAGTCTTTTTTGTCAAGTTGAAGCTGCCTTTCTTCCCTTTCAAAGGAAGAATTTGGCGAAAAATTAAGATTTCCGGGACGGCGGAGGGCCTTTCTCCGGCATATTGACCGGGAGGATCAGGGCTCGGGCTCCGTCCAGACGAGCTCCGGCACGGCGTTTTCCGCCGCCTCCGCGGCGTTCTGTCCCTTCTTCTTCTCTTCCTCTTCCTTCCGCTTGCGCTCCTTCTCCTCTTCCTGCTCCTTCAGCTTTTCATGCAGGTCGCCGAACATATAGTTGTCGCCGCCGATATAGGGCCAGGCGAAGTCGCGCCAGGCCAGACCCTCGTGGATGGGAGTCATGATCTTCTTGAAGAGCTGGGAGGCCGGGTTGCCGTTGACGTTGATGCGCTCCGGCATGTCGTAGCCGGTCCAGATCGCGCAGGTGTAGTACGGAGACACGCCGACGAACCAGCGGTCGTAGCTGCTCTCGGAGGTGCCCGTCTTGCCGGCGACCGGCATGTTGCCGATCCAGGCCTCGTAGCCGGTGCCCCACTTGGCCGCGCACTGCAGCATATAGGTCATGACGTGGGCCGTGTTGGGAGAGAAGGCCACGATCGTGCGGGGCTGATTGTCCAGCACCACGCCGCCGTAGCTGTCGGTCACGAGGGTGTAGGTGCGGGCGTAGGTGAAGATGCCGTCGTTGACGAAGGAGGAATAGGCCTGGGCCATCTCGCGCGTAGTGATGCCGTTGGTCAGCTGCCCCAGCGCCATCGGCGCGTAGGACGCGTCGTCCGGCACGAGGCTCGTCACGCCGAGCTTGTCGATCAGGTAGTTGTAGCAGGTCTCGGGCCCGAGCTTGTCGACGATCTGGGCGGCGACGGTGTTGAGGGAGTTGGTCAGCGCGTCGAGGATTGTGATGACGCCCATGTGCTGATAGCTGTCGTTGTGCGGGTACCAGCTCGTGCCGCTCAGGTGCATCTTCTCGTCGTCGTCGACGAGGGTGTTGGGCGTCATGCCCAGCAGCTCCACGGCCGGCCCGTAGGCGGAGATCGCCTTGAAGGAGGAGCCCGGCGCGCGCTGGGAATAGACGCGGTTGAGGGCGAAGTTCGCGTTCTTCTCGCCGACGCCGCCGCTGAGCGCGACGATCTTGCCGGTGTAGGGCTCCATAATGACGATCGAGCTCTGCAGCTGCTGGTTCGAGCCCCAGGTATAGGGGATCTGCTCGGGGTCCTCATAGACCGAGTCGACGATGGCCTGGATGTTCGGGTCGAGGCAGCAGTAGACGTGGTAGCCGCCGTTGTAGAGCAGATATCTGGCCGTCTCGCGGCTGATCTGCTTTTCGGTCATCAGGTCGTTGATCACGTCGCTGATGACGACCTCGGTATAGTAGCTGTAGATCACCTGCTGGCGCGTCTCGCCGGGGCTGCGGACGAAGGTGCTGGCGATGTCCTCGTTGACCGCTGCGATATAGGTGTCGTAGTCGATGTAGCCCTGGTCGTACATCTCGTGCAGGATGGTCTCCTGCCGCTCCTTGTTGGCCTGCTCGTCATAGAAGGGGTCATAGCGGGTCGGCTGGTTGGTGATGCCGACGATGGCCGCGGCCTGGGCCAGGGTCAGGTCCTGGATGTCCTTGCCGAAGTAGGTGTGCGCGGCAGTCTGCACGCCGTAGCAGCCCTCCCCGAAGTAGACCGCGTTGAGGTACCACTCCATGATCTCCTGCTTGTCGTACTTCTTTTCCAGCTCGAGTGCGGAAAAGATCTCCGCGAGCTTGCGCTGCACGGTCACGTCGTCGTGCCCGGTCAGGTTTTTGATCAGCTGCTGGGTCACGGTGGAGCCGCCGAAGTTGTTGTCCATCTGGGCGAACATGTGCACGAAGGCGCCCGCCGTGCGGTACCAGTCGACGCCCTTGTGCTCGTAGAAGCGCTTGTCCTCGATCGCGACGACCGCCTTCTCCAGGTACCAGGGGAATTCCTCATAGTCCACCCAGATACGGTTCTGGTCGGCCGGGAGCTGGGCCAGCTCCTGCCAGATGCCGGTGGAATCCTGGTAATAGATCGCGCCGGATTCGCAGAGCTGATAATCCTCCAGCGACACGGAGAGCGTGGGCGCGAGGCTGGTCTTGACGTAATAGGCGAATATAATGGCAAACATCAGTCCGGCCAGCAGCAGGCAGAGCACGACGGAGCCGACGATCTTGAAAACGGTCATGATCACGCCGGACACGGTATCCGCCGTCACCGTTACGGTCGCCCTGGCGACTCTCGCCGCGAGCGGCGGCTGTTTCCTGCTCTTTTCCTGCCTGTTCTTTTCCTGTTTGCTCTTCTCTCGTTTGCTCATGGAAGCGCCTGCACCTCCCTGTACGGCTGGCTGCGTGCAAAAAATGCGGGACAATGTGATTCTATATTATCCGATGTTGGCAATTATATCACATCCTGTCAAGGAGCGGTAGCACTTTTATGATATTTTAAGGATGCTTAACATTTGGGCCGTCCGGGTATAATAACGGAAACGAGGGGCATGCTGTAACAAAAAGGGGTGATCGCATGGGAAACCGGATCCGGGCCTTTCTTCTGATGTGCCTGGTCGCGGCGGCCGGGCGCACGGCGCTGGGCGCCGTGGAGAGCATCCGCGCGCCGTTGGAGAGCGAGCTGCCGGCGGAGATCTACGAGGCGCTGCGGCAGCGGGCCGGGAGCCCCGCCTATGTCCTGCGCGCGCAGGACGGCCGCGTCGCGGTCTGTCCCGCCGGACGCGGCGAGGCGCGGGAGCTGACGGCCATTGAGCTGAGCACGCTCCGTTCCGCCGACCGCGCCATGCTCCGGCGCGGCATCCCCGCCGCCGACCGGCGGAGCCTGCTCCTGCTGCTGGAGGATCTGGGTTCATAAAACTGTTGATTTCTCCCCCGATCTGCGCTACAATGGAAGCACAACAGGAACGGAGGAAGACAAAATGAGCGAAGCATACGGCGGCGATTTTATCACGATCATCGACGACGACGGCCAGGAATTCGAGCTCGAAGTGCTCGACACGATGGACTACAACGGCGAGGTCTATACGGCCTTTCTGCCGGCCGACATGGACGAGAGCGACCCGGACTACGGCATGATCATCCTGCGCGTGGTGCAGGATGAGGACGGCGAGAACATCTACGAGTCGATCGACGACGACGAGCAGCTGCAGGACGTGTACAACCACTTTATGCTGCTGCTGTTCGACGACGAGGAAGAGGACGGCGAGGCATAAGCCCTCCCCGGAGGGCATAGGCTGAAGCGTGTCCCGCAGCGGCAAGAACTTCAGTCCTGCTGTGTGCGTGTCGTCATTATGACCACTGCGGCCCAATAAACCCACATCACTTATAAGGGATGCCGATTTGAATCTGCGGATTGCAGGCCTCCCGGCCAAAAGCCGGACGTTGGAAGCAGCGAAACAGAACTTAGGCAACCCACCTGCTCTATCGTGCAGGTTATCATTGGGCCGACACGGCATCTGCGGGATGCTCCCCCGGTTTATCCGGGGGAGTTTTTTTATGCTTGCCCAAACGGACATTGTTAAATAGTCCGGCGTTGATGTTCTATGGAACGGCGGGCAGAGCCTCTTGGTCTTTCGCAAACCGGAAGGCGGCGGGCCGGGCTGTCCTGTTCTGCGCAACGGCGGGTAGAACTACTTAGTTATCTGCAAGTCGAAAAGTGGTGAGCCAGACGTTTCCGTTCTGCGCGACGGCGGGTGGAGCTTCTTGGCTTTCTGCAAGTCGAAAGGCGGCGGGCCGGGCGGGGGCGTTCCCCGGCCGCGGCCTCCCGCGTCTATTAATAATTCTTACGTTTCGGCCCGGAGGCCCTCTCCCGGGCCTCCCCCGCCTTGACAAGGGGACGCGGAGCGAGTATCCTACAGTCGAAAATCGGCCGCGGAAGGGGGTGCTGAATTGAAGAAAGTCCTGTGTCTGATCCTGGCGCTGCTGACGCTCCTGTCCCTCCTCTGCGCCTGTGCCAAGCAGGCCGAAGCGCCCGAGACCGAGCCGCTGCAGCAGCCGGAGACCGAGGCCGAGGCCGAAGCCGGCGCCGAGAACCAGCTGCAGCCCAACGCCGCCGATCCCCATTACCACTCCATTTCCGGCGTGCCCAAGCCGCCCTCCTTCATGGACGCGGAATACGTCCTGGACGACCCGTCCCTGCGCAGCGGCAAGAAGACGAAGGACAACGCGCGCGTCTTCTACGAGATCTTCGTCGGCTCCTTCTCCGATTCCGACGCCGACGGCATCGGCGACCTGCGGGGCATCATCAACCGCATGGACTACCTCAACGACGGCGACCCGGACTCCGGCCGCAGCCTCGGCGTGGAGGGCATCTGGCTGACGCCGATCTTCAAATCGCCCTCCTATCACAAGTACGGCGTGACCGACTACTACACCATCGACCCCAAATTCGGCACGATGGACGATCTGCGCGAGCTGATCGCGCTCTGCCATGAGCGGAACGTCAAGCTGATCCTCGACCTGACCATCAACCACAGCGGTTCCCGCTGCCAGTGGTTCAGCAATTTTGTCGCCGCCCACCAGCGGGGCGACACCGAAAGCGACTTTTACGACTTCTACAGCTGGTGCGGCCCCGACCGCCCCGCCCTGAGCGGCCACCGCTACCAGACGATCCCCGGCACCGGCGACGCCTACGAGTGCAACTTCGCCGACACCCTGCCGGAATACAACATGGACAGCGAGATCGCGCGGCAGGCGCTGCTGGATGTGGCAAAGTACTATCTGGAGATGGGCGTGGACGGCTTCCGCTTCGACGCCGTGCCGCACATCTACTACGGCAACAATCTCCGGAGCGCGGCCTTCATGGACTGGTACCTGGGCGAGCTGCGCGCCGAATATCCCGACATGTACGCGGTGTCCGAGGTCTGGGCCAACGACAGCATCACCGACCTCTACGTCGCCCATACCAACTGCTTCAACTTCACGACCTCCCAGTACGGCGGTCTGATCTCCGCCACCGCGCGGGGCGGCAGCGCCGGCGTCTACGCCCTGTATGTGGAGAACTATCTCAACCGGATCCACCGTTACAACGGCGACGCGCTCTACGTCCCCTTCCTCTCCAATCACGACACCGACCGCTCCGCCGGCTATCTGTCGCTTTCGGGCGGGCAGATCAAAATGGCTGCCAACCTCTATATCCTCAACAGCGGCTCGCCCTTTATCTATTACGGGGAGGAGCTCGGCATGCGCGGCTACCGCGGCGAGTCGGACACGGACGCCAACCGCCGCCTGGCGATGGTCTGGAACGACGGAGACACGGTCCGAGACCCCGTCGGCAGCACCTTTGACGATCAGATCACGACGGGCGTGGCCGAGCAGATCGAAGACCCGGACAGCCTGTACACCTACTACAAAAAGCTCCTCATGATCCGGCACGCCAACCCCGAGATCGCGCGCGGCACATACAAGGCCTACTCTGTGCCCGGCACCCAGGTCGGCGGCTTCTTCGCCACCTACAAAAAGAGCACGGTCCTCGTGCTGCACAATCCCTCGCGCAGCGCCGTGACCGTGGATCTCAGCGGCCTCGGCCTCAGCGAGCTGCGGGCGGCGATCGGCATGGGCGGGGCCTCGCTCAGCGGGACCACGCTCGTCATCGACGCCCAGACCAGCGTCGTGCTGAAATAGTTTTTAGTTTGTAGATTGTAGTTTTTAGAAGAAACGAAACAGCGGAAAGAGACCGCCGGCAGATGCCGGCGGTCTCTTTTACTAAAAACTAAATTCTATAATCTACTCTTCCACGTCGATGTCCAGGCCGAGCTCGCGCGGGAGGAAGCGCGGGCAGGTGCTCTCGCTGACGGTGATGACCGAGGCGGCCAGGTGGGTGCCGATGCGGATCGACTCCTCCATCGTCTTGCCGTAGGTCAGGCCGATGGCCACGCCGGCGCAGAAGGCGTCGCCCGCGCCGGTGGTGTCGCGCACTTTGACCGACTCCGGCGGGTAATAGCCCTTCTCGCCGTCCATCGAGGCCCAGATCGCGCCGCGGCTGCCCATCGTCACCACCATCGAAGGGATGTTGGCCTTGACGATGCGCTCCTGGATCGCGTCGGCCAGCTCCTCGGGCTCCATCTGCGTGAAGTCGTCGACGAAAAGGATGCCCGCCTCGAGCAGGTTGCAGACGAAGCAGTCGGTCGACTGCAGGAAATCGCGCCGCTGGGAGGCGATGACCATGTTGGAGACCACGGCGTAGACCTTCTTGCCGTACTTCTCGGCGAGCTGGAGCACGCGCTTGACGATCTCCTTGTCCATGTCGATCTCGATGACGACGCTGTCTGCCTCGCGGATGATCTCGTCGCCCTTGCGGTTGATCAGGTCGATCAGCGGCCACATCTCCGGCCGCTTGGAGATCGATCCGGCCAGGTCGCCGGTGTTGTCGAAGACGGCGAGCCAGACGCCCATGCCGTCCGGCGTGCTGACCACATAGTCGGTGTTGACCTTGTGCCTGCGGAGCTTGCGCAGCACTTCTTCGCCCTGCGCGGTGTCGTCCACCATGCTGACGAAGACCGGGCGCAGCTCGACGTTGGCGATATCCTCCGCCACGTTGCGGCCGACGCCGCCGTGCACCATCTCCACGCGCCCGGCGTTGCGCCCGGTCGGGCTGTACACGTCGTCGGGAAAGCCCTTGATGTCCACAAATACGTTGCCGATCACGACGATAGCCATAGTCTGTCCTCCCTGTTTGTTTCAGTTCTGCCGTTCAAAGCTGTGCAGCCAGTCGGCGCGGAAGAAATAGATCGCCAGGAAGACGGTGCTGAGCGCCCAGGTGATGGGATAGACCCAGTTGACCGTGTTGATGCTTTGGTAAACCGGAACCGCAAAGTGAAGGATCGCCACGCGCACGACGCACCAGAAGCTGAGCATCGAGACCATCGGGATCACGGCCTTGCCCGCGCCGCGCAACACCGCCGACAGCCCGTGGCTGGCTGCCAGCAGGCAATAGAACAGCGAGCAGATGCGGGCCTTGCCCACGCCGAAGGCGATCGCCTCCGGCTCCTGCGTGAAGGCGCGGATCAGCACCGGCGCGCCGAGCCAGGTCAGCAGGCCGATCGTCTCGGACAGCAGGATCGCGCAGATCACGCCGAAGCCCGCGCCCTTTTTCGCCCGCTCGTACTCCCGGCCGCCCAGATTCTGCCCGACGAAGGTCGTCAGCGCGATCGTGAAGCTGGTGATCGGCAGGAAGGCGAAGCCCTCGATCTTGCCGTAGGCGCCGCAGCCGGCGACGGCCATCGTGCCGAAGGCGTTGATGTTGGCCTGCACGACGACGTTGGCGATCGCGATCACCGAGTTCTGCAGCCCGGCCGGCAGGCCGTACTGCACGATCAGCTTCAGCATCTGCCAGTCGCAGCGGATCTCCCGCAGGCGCACGCGGTATTCCTCCGTCGTCGTCATCAGGCGGCGCAGGCAGAGGATCACGCTGACGAACTGGGCGAGGATCGTGGCCAGCGCCGCGCCCTCCACATCCATGTGAAAGACGCCGATCAGCAGCAGATCCAGAAATACGTTGATCACCGAGGAGGTGACCAGATAGTAAAGCGGATGGCGGCTGTCGCCCACGGCCTGCATGATGCCGCGGCAGCTGTTGTAGAGCACCAGGCCGAGGCTGCCGGCAAAATAAATGCGGATATAGGCCGTCGAGCGGGCCATCACGTCCGCCGGCGTGCCCATCAGACGCAGGATGGCCGGAGTCAGGGTCGTGCCGATCAGCGTCAGCAGGGCGGCGGTCATCAGATCGAGGGCCAGCACCGTGTGGATCGCCGCGCGCATCCTGTCCGGGTCGCGCGCGCCGAAATAGCGCGACACGACGACGCCCGCGCCGCTGGCGATGCCCGCGAACAGGCTCACCAGCAGAAAGACCAGCGTGCCCGTCGCGCTGACGGCGGCCAGGGCCTCGCTGCCGATCAGGTTGCCGACGATCAGCGCGTCTGCCGTGTTATACAGTTGTTGAAACAGATTCCCGATGAACAGAGGCAGCGCGAAGCGGATCATCTGACCGGCGATCGGCCCCTCCGTCATGCGGGTGGCGGCTTGCGTGTTGCTCATGGACAGCTATCTCCCCACCCTTGACCGTATGATTATACCGTTTCTCCCCCGCCGCCGTCAACCGCCTTCCGCGAAAAAGGTCGATTTTTCGTACTGGTGGATATCGCCGGCGCGCGGCGCATAGGCTGAGGCAGAGTCGTTTGGGGAGGATGCCATGAAAAGACTGTGTCTGTGCCTGCTGTGCCTGGCGCTGCTGCTATCGGGCTGCGGCGGCAGCCGCGAGGCGGAGCGGCGCGAGCAATGGGCCGGAGAACTGAGCGCGCGGCCGGAACTGTCCTTCGAGGCGGCGATCCGGGCCGAATACGCGGACAGGACCGTGGAATACCGCCTGGCCTTTGAGGAGGACGAAGAGGGCTGCACACTGCGGGTGCTGGAGCCGGAGGAGATCGCCGGAGTCGGCGTACGGCTGCAGCCGGACGGCGCGCAGCTGCGCTTCGACGGGATCAGCCTCGACGCCGGGCCGCTCGACCGCTACGGGCTCAGTCCCGTGTCCGCCCTGCCCGCGCTGACGCGGGCGCTGCGGGAGGGTCATCTGGAGAGCGCCTGGCAGGAAGGGGGCGAGACCGTCTGGGAGCTCTCGTCGGACGGCGAGCTCAGGGTGCAGGTGTGGCTGGACGATGAGCTGAGGCCGCTGCGCGCGGAGCTCATTTCCGAGGGCCGCGTCGCCGTCTTCGTCGAAATCGAGGACTGGGAATAAAAACAGGAACGGGAATGCGCCGCATTCCCGTTCCTGTTTTTATTTCTAAAAACTAAAAACCAGAAACTAAAAACTAATCTACCGTCCAGGGCAGTTCGACCCAGGTCGGCGCGTGGCCGACGGCGGGCAGCACCGTGTCGAAGAGCTCCCTGGTCGAAAAGCGCAGGCTCGTCGTGTTGCGGCAGGGGTGGCAGCCGAAGTTCTCCGCCTCCAGCAGCTCGCGGTCGACGAG
This sequence comes from Oscillospiraceae bacterium, assembly GCA_017552325.1. GTDB lineage: Bacteria > Bacillota > Clostridia > Oscillospirales > Oscillospiraceae > Limivicinus. The sequence continues at coordinate 12,958 of JAFZQE010000039.1, read as the reverse complement.
AAGCCTCACCTTTCCCTCGCGGTCGTTCATCAGCCCCAGCACGCTCACCGAGCCGGGATGGAGGTCGAGCAGCCGCTCCATGTCCGCCGGCGAGCCGAAGGAGAGACGCGCCGTGCCGATCTGCTTCGACAGGAGCTTGGTCTTGAAGGGCTTTTCGCCCGGCATGATCAGCAGGTAAAAATCCGTCTGCTGGCGGTTCGTAAGAAAGAGGTTCTTGCAGATCCCGCAGCCGAGCAGGCCCTCGACCTTCTCGCAGTCCGGGATGTTCTCCGCCGCCTCGTGGTCGACGCGGTAATACCTCACGCCCAGGCGGTCGAGCAGCTCGTAGCAGCGCTCCTCGTTCTCTTCCCGCGTCTCGGCGGGGCGGCCGGCGTACAGGGTCGGGTCGATGTACACGTCTTATTCCTCCTCCGGCTCCGCCTGCTTTTTGCCGAAGAGCGCGGGCAGGCCCTGCGCGAGCAGGATCACGGCCGGAACGGCCAGCAGCGCGGAGCAGCCGAGCGTCAGCCAATCCAGCCAGGAAGCGGGACTCAGCACCGCGAGCACGGCGTTCCACACGAGGAAGGCCAGCGCTGCGGCCAGGGAGACGAACATCGGCACGATGAGCATCCAGGTCTTTTTGCCCTCGGAACGAAGCCAGATCGCGGCGCTCATCATCGCAAGGCCCGCCAGCAGCAGATTCGCCGCGCCGAAGAGCGGCCAGAGCCGGTCGAGCTCGCGCACGAGGCCGAGGCCGCAGCCGAGCAGCACGACGATCAGCGTACCGACGGCGGGCGTGGCAAAGAAGCGCTGCGCGCCCTCGAGCTTTTTCAGGCGGCGGTTGTCGGGGTTGAAGAGCTCGGCAAAAAGGTAGCGCGCGAGGCGCGTGAGGGTGTCGAGCGTCGTCAGCGCGAAGACCGAGACCGTCAGAAGGATCAGGCTGTAGGCGAGCTTGCTTCCGGCGGCGTTGGCGACGCGGTGAGCAAACTCATCCAGCGGAGAGGCGCTGTAGTCGTACAGATTGATCTCGCGCATCGCCAGCAGCACGATCAGCGCGAGCAGCGCGCAGAGCAGCACCGAGCCAACGCTGACCGCGCGGGCGTGTTTCTCGTTCGCGAGCTGCTTGGAAGTCGTGCCGGAAGCGATCAGCGCGTTATAGCCCGACACGGCCCCGCCGATGACCAGCACCGACAGCAGCGCGTAGACCGGGTTCTGACCCTCAAGGTTTACCGCGGGCAGCGGAGCGGTGATCTCATGCGGCAGCAGCAGCACGACGAGGCAGCAGAGCATCATGCCCCAAAGCAGGAAGGCGCTGAGATAGTCCCGCGGCTGCAGCAGCGACCAGACCGGCGCGAGCGCCGCGGCGACGAGATAGACCGCAATGATCCCCACCCAGACCGCGTAGGGCAGGTTCAGGCCGAGGTTCAGCCCCGCCCAGACGCTGCCCGCCATCAGCAGCAGGCAGAGGATGGTCATCGGGATCATCGGCAGGTTCTTGCGGAAGACCAGCAGGCCGAACAGGAGCCCCACCAGCACGAAGAGGATCGAGGCAGCGCCCGCCCCGGCCTGCGCGCTCACCTGCCCGGCGCCGACCGAGAGGATCCCGTTTTCGGCGGAGGAGGCGAAGGTATTCGCGACGACGTTGGTGAAGCAGGCGACCAGCAGCACCAGCACCAGCAGCGCAAAGACCGTGAAGACCCGCTGCGCCTTTTCGCCCACATGCTCGCGCAGCACACGCCCGAGGGAGCGGCCCTTGTGGCGCAGCGAGGCGAAGAGCGCGCCGAAGTCGTGCGCGGCGGCGAAGAACACGCTGCCGACGAGGATCCACAGCAGGGCCGGGAGCCAGCCGAAGGCCGCGGCCTTGACCGTGCCGATGATCGTCCCCGCCCCGGCGATCGAGGCGAAATGATGCCCCATCACGACGACGGGCGGCGTGGGCACATAGTCCTTGCCGTCAAAGCAGTCCTGCGAGGGCGTCTCGCGCGAGGGGTCGATCCCCCACTTGTTGGCCAGATACCGGCCGTAGAACAGATAGCCGAGCAGCAGTACGACGATTGCTGCCAGCAGGATCAAAATGAAATTCAAACCAGTCCCTCCCGGTTCTGTCGCGGGTTATGCCCGTCTTTTGTTGACAACTTAATATACCCCGCTCGGACGCTTTGGTCAAGTCGGAATTCGACGTTCGGAATTCGGAATTGCAATCGGAGCGAATATCTCATATAATAGGGGCATCTTATCAGGAGAGGACCGCCATGATTTTTGACACGCACGCGCATTACGACGACCGGCACTTCGATTCCGACCGGGACGAGCTGCTGCCGGCACTGTTCGAGGCCGGGGTTGAGCTGATCGTCGACCCGGGCTGCGACACGCCGTCGAGCCGCGCCGCGCTCGCCCTCGCGGAGCGCTATCCCTTCATATACGCCGCCGTCGGAGTCCACCCGGAGGAAATGCAGCATGATCCCTGCGACCTGGGCGTGATCCGGGCGCTCGCGCAGCACCCGAAGTGCGTTGCGATCGGCGAGGTCGGGCTGGACTACTACTGGGACCGGGAGCACAAGAGTGAGCAGCAGGCGCTGTTCCGCGCGCATATCGAGCTGGCGATGGAAATGGACAAGCCCGTCATCGTCCATGACCGGGACGCGCACGGCGACTGTCTGGCCATCGCGAAGGATTATCCCGGCGCGCGCGGCGTCTTCCACTGCTTCTCCGGCAGCCCCGAGATGGCGGAGGAGCTGCTCGCGCTCGGCTGGCACCTGGGCTTTGACGGGCCGATCACCTACAAAAACGCCCGCCGTGCGCTGGAGGTGCTCGCGCTCTGCCCGCCCGAGCGTATCCTGATGGAGACGGACAGCCCCTATCTCACGCCGGTACCGCTGCGCGGGAAGCGAAACGACTCGCGAAACCTCGTCTACGTCGCGGAGAAGATCGGCGAGCTCAAGGGCATGACGGCGGAAGCAGCCGCCCGTCTCTGCCTGGAAAACGGCAGGCGGCTCTTCGGGATCGGAGACGCGCCGTGAAGATCGCGGTCATGGGCTATTCCGGCTCCGGCAAGTCCACACTGGCGCGCGCCCTCGGCGAGCATTACGGCGTTCCGGTGCTGCATCTGGACACGGTGATGTTCCTGCCGAACTGGCAGGAACGGCCAAAGGACGAGCAGCTCGCGATCGTGCAGCGTTTCATGGACGAAAACGAGGCCTGGGTCATCGACGGGAACTACTCCAATCTGCTGCAGGCGCGGCGGCTGGAGGAAGCGGATCTGGTCGTGATGATGCTCTTCAACCGCTTCGCCTCGCTCGCCCGCGTCACAAAGCGCTACCGCCGCTACCGCGGGAAGAGCCGCCCGGATATGGCTGAGGGCTGCAGTGAGAAGCTTGACGCGGAGTTTCTCTGGTGGGTGCTGTGGCGCGGCCGCGTGAAAGCGAAGCGGGAAGGCTTCGAGCGGAAACGGAGGGCCTGCGCCGACAAGTGCGTCGTGCTGAGAAATCAGCGGCAGATCGACCGCTTTTTGAAAGAGATCCGGGAAAACGGGTACAATAACACCGACAAAGGCACGTGAAAGGAGCATACACATGCAGGAAGTTTATGAATTTCTGAAGGCCGCGGGAACCTATTACCTCGCCACCGATGAGGACGGGCAGCCGCGGGTGCGGCCCTTCGGCACCGTGAACCTCTTCGACGGGAAGCTCTATATCCAGACCGGCAAGGTCAAGGCCGTCTCCCGTCAGATGCACGAAAACCCCCGCATCGAGATCTGCGCGATGCAGGGCGGCCGCTGGCTGCGCGTCGAGGCCAGCGCCGCGCTGGACGACCGCCGCGAGGCGCGCGTGAGCATGCTGGAGGCCTATCCCTCTCTGCAGGCCATGTACTCCCCCGACGACGGCAACACCGAGGTCTGGTACCTGCGCAAGGCGACCGCGACCTTCTATTCCTTCGGCGAGCCGCCGAGAACAGTGACCTTCTGACAGGTCGCACAGGCAAAAAACTCCCGGAGACTGAAGTCTCCGGGAGTTTTTTGCGCGAAATCACTCAAAACTTTTCATCGAATTTATAACTGATGTCCTGCTCGAAGCTGAGGCGGGACTCGGTGCCCTTGAGCATCCGCGGGATCGAGGGGATGTGGAACAGCAGCACCAGTCCGGCCGCCATCAGGCTCAGCCGGATCGCCAGCGGATCGTCCACCATCAGCAGTACCGTGACGCCCAGCACCAGCGCGCAGGCGATCGCCGCCAGCGAGTAGTAGCGGGAGAGCCAGATCAGGATGATGGCCGTGATCAGCAGCGCGAGGCCGATCGAGGTCTCCATGAAGAAGCCCAGGAGGATCAGCGGGATCAGCGCGTGCGTGCCGCGGAAGACGTAGGAGGCCGGATAGAGGCGGCCGAGAACCAGGCAGAAGCCCGCAAGCCCCGCGCCGATGATGCTGTGCTCGCCGGAGCGGAACAGCAGCGCGCCGAAGGCCAGCGGCACAAGATCCAGCACCAGCTCGGTCAGCGCGAGCTTCAGCGCGCCCTTCCAGCCGTAGATGCGGCGGAAATTGGAGAGGAAGGTGTTGCCCGTGCCAAGACGGCGGAGGTTCTTGTGAAAGATGAAGTTGGAGGCCAGCACGGTGCTCTTCAGGCAGCCCGCAGCATAGGCCAGCAGGGCCGTGAGGATGGAAAAGACCCAGTATTTCATTCCTTGTCCCCTTTCTGACGGATGACGATGCGGATCGGCGTGCCCTCCAGCCCGAAGACCGCGCGGATCTGGTTTTCGAGGTAACGCTGATAGGAGAAGTGGAAGAGCTCCTTCGAGTTGCAGAAGATGACGAAGTTGGGCGGCTTGACGCCGGTCTGCGTCATGTAGTAGATCTTCAGGCGGCGGCCCTTGTCCGTGGGTGGCTGCACGCGCGCCTGCGCGTCGGCCAGGACGTTGTTGAGCATGCCGGTGGTGATGCGCATGCTGCTCTGGTCGTTAACGAAGTTGACGAGCTCGAAGATGCGGTCGATGCGCTGCCCGGTCAGGGCGGAGATGAAGAGCACGGGCGCGTAGCTCATGAAGCTGAGGTCGCGCATGATGTCCTTACGCATCTTCTCCAGCGTGCCGGTCTCCTTTTCGACCAGATCCCACTTGTTGACGACGACGATGCTGGCCTTGCCCGCCTCATGGGCCATGCCGGCGATCTTCGTATCCTGCTCGGTGACGCCGTCGCGCGCGTCGATCAGGATCAGGCAGACGTCCGCCCGCTCGATGGCGAGCTGCGCGCGCATGACGGAGAACTTTTCCACGCGCTCCTCCACCTTCGACTTGCGGCGGATGCCGGCGGTGTCGATGAAGGTGTAGCGGCCGTACTGATTTTCCACCAGCGTGTCCACCGCGTCGCGGGTCGTGCCAGCCACGTCGCTGACGATCAGGCGCTTTTCGCCCAGGATGCGGTTGACGAGCGAGGACTTGCCGACGTTCGGCTTGCCGATGACGGCGACCTTGATCGTGTCGTCCTCCTCGGCGTCCTCCTCGGCGGGCGGAAAGTGCTTCAGGCACTCGTCCAGCACCTCGCCGGTACCGTGGCCGTGGATGGCCGAGACGGCGATCGGATCGCCGAGGCCGAGCTCGTAGAACTCGTAGAGGGCAGGGTCCTCGGGACCGGTGGAGTCGGCCTTGTTGACGGCGAGCACCACGGGCTTTTTCGCGCGCAGCAGCATGTTCGCCACGTCCTTGTCGGCCGCGGTCACGCCGGTGCGGATATCGGTGACCAGAACGATCACCGTGGCCGCGTCGATCGCGATCTGGGCCTGCTCGCGCATAAAGAGCAGGATCTCGCTGTCGGTCCTCGGCTCGATGCCGCCGGTGTCGACCATGTCGAAGGTCCGGCCGCACCACTCGCAGGGCGCATAGATGCGGTCGCGGGTCACGCCGGGCGTATCCTCCACGATGGAGAGCCGCTGCCCGGTAAAGCGGTTAAAAAGCATGGATTTTCCCACGTTCGGGCGGCCGACGATGGCCACCAGAGGTCTGGACATAGGTATCACTTCCTTATTAGCTCCCCTAACAGGGGAGCTGTCCGGCGTCAGCCGGACTGAGGGGTTTCCCAAGATTTGCGAAGAATAAAAACCCTTCCACCGCGCAAGCACGGTCCCCCTCCCCTTTCAGGGGAGGTTTTTATCTTTTGTCCGTCACGAAATGCCGGACGAAGGGGACGGGCTCGGCGAGCGCCGTCCGGAAAAAGGCGGGGAAGACGGTCTTCTCCGTGTCGGGCGAGACCCACTCGAGGTGCTCGCCCCGCCCCTCGGCCTTCAGGCTCTCATAGTCGGGCTCGAAGTCTGCCGGGGTCTTCACATAGAAATAAAAGCCGATCTCATGGATCAGTTTCCCGAGCGTTTTGGGCGAATCGCCCCAGAAAAAGTCCTCGTGGATGAAGCCGAGGCGCTCGATCTCCGGCTCGCGGCCGGTCTCCTCGCGCAGCTCGCGGCGCAGCGCCTCCTCCGCGCTCTCCCCGAGCCGGATGCGGCCGCCGACCGTGTAGTAATAGTCCGCGCTTTCGTTCGTCACCATCAGGACCCTGCCGTTTTTCATGATGATCGCGCCGACGCGGACGTTGACAAGGCCGTCGCCCACGGGCACGCAGATATCCTGTCCCATCGTACTCATAGCCTGCGCTCTCAGTTCTGATTGTACTGATAATACTCGGTGTCCTCGCCCGTCTGCGGCAGGCGGAGGATCGGCAGCTCGCCGGCCATAGCGTCCCAGAGGGCGAAGCCGTCCTGCTCGACCGGGTAGATCGGCAGGCCCAGCGCCTTTGATGCCTCGGCGAGCGTCACGTCGTCGAGGAAGTCCATTTCCTGGCGGCGCAGCATGTTCTGCGAGATCAGCAGGCGACATCCGAGCTCTTTGCCCTTGAGCTGGGCGATCAGGTCCTGCCCGGTGATGAGCCCGGCGACGTTGATGCTGTGGCCGAAGAAGTCATTGACGATCGCGTAGACCCGGCCGTCCAGCCCCGGGTATTTTTCCTTCGCCAGATCCAGCAGACGCTGGAAATAAGGCGCGGCGGAGACGCCCGTGGCGATCGAGAAGGGCACGCAGTCCGGCTCGTCCGAGAGCCGCAGCGCGGATTTGAACTCCGTTTCCAGCAGTCGGAGCATCCCGACGCCGTTTTCGAGCTGGGTGTGCTCCTCGTAGAACTCGTCCGGCGGCAGCTCGCGCCCGGCGAGCAGGTACATCTCGTCCCCGCAGAAGAAGATGCGCGTGCCGTGCTTTTTCAGGCACTCGTCGCCGAAAGCGGTGACCATGTCCAGGGTCTCGGCCGCGTGCTCCGGGATGAAGGGCGTGAGCTTCTCAAGGCCCTCGCGGTACTTCGTCAGGCCGACCGGCACGATCGACACGCTGTGCACGCCGGGGTACATCTCCTCGAGCTCGCGCATCGTGCGCAGCAGTTCGTCCCCGTCGTTCCAGCCGGGGCAGCAGACGATCTGGCAGTTCATCACGACGCCGTTTTCAGCGAAGCGGCGCATCACCTCGATCGTCTCCCCCGCCCGCTTGTTTCGCAGCATGCGGCAGCGAAGCTCGGGGTTCGTCGTGTGGACGGAGACGTTGATCGGGCTGATGTGCAGGGCGATGATGCGCTCGATCTCGCGCTTCGAGAGGTTCGTGAGCGTGATGTAGTTGCCGAGCAGAAAGCTCAGCCGCGCGTCGTCGTCCTTGAAATACATCGTCGGCCGCATGCCCGGCGGGAGCTGGTCGATGAAGCAGAAGACGCAGGCGTTGGCGCAGGAGCGGGGCGAATCCATCAGATAGCTCTCGAAGTCGAGCCCGAGGTCGCCGCCCTCGCCTTTATGCAGCTGCAGCTCGTACTCCGTGCCGTCCGGCCGCCGCAGACGGACGAGCAGCTCGCGGTCATAGGCGTAGAACTTGTAGTCCAGCACGTCGATGATGCGCTTGCCGTTGATGCTCAGCAGCTCGTCGCCCGGCTCGGCCCGGTGACGCAGGGGGCTCGTATGGTCGATGGATTTGATGACGTTCTTCATAATCAAATTCCTTCAGGCTTCTCTCCGGGGGACGCCGGATCCGGCGGCGCGCCGGGACCGGCAAGCGGATTTTTCGCCCGGAGAAGGCGAAAAAGCGCAGGTATACTTTGTGTATTTCAAGCTTTTGAGACAAAGCCGGACGGAAAATCAGCCGTCGGGCAGGGCGGCGCCGGGTTCGGCGTCTCCCCAATACAAAGCAAAAGGAAGAAAGGCGGCAGCCTCTCTTCCTCAAGCATTCTTACTTGTCTTCCTCAACGTTGATGACGACACGGCCTTTGTACTGGCCGCACTTCTTGCAGACACGGTGAGGCATGCAGAATTCGCCGCAGTTGGGGCACTTGATGATGCCGGGAGCTTCGAGCTTCCAGTGGGAAGAACGTCTCTTGTCACGTCTTGCTCTCGATACTTTTCCTTTCGGGACCGCCATGATGACACCTCCTGATCTCCGCTGTTCTGAGCAGCATAATGTAATGAAGATTATTTATCCAAAAGCTGCTCAAGCACAGCAAATCTTGGATCGATTTCTTTCCCGCACCCGCAGGGGCCGAGATTGAGGTTTTTGCCGCATTTCATGCAGAGACCCCTGCAGTCCTCGCGGCAGAGGAACTTGGTCTCCATGTCCAGCACGAAGTTCGTGACGAGGATCTCGTCCAGGTCGATCTCGGTGCCCTGAAGCAGGAAGAGCTCCGGATTTTCGCCGTCGTCCACGTCCACGATCGTGGCGTGCAGAGGCGTGACCTTCGTGCTCTCGAACTCGGCGCCGCAGCGGTCGCAGACACAGAGCAGCTCCGCCTTCAGCTCGCCCTCCACACGGAGGACGCCCGCCTCGTTCACAACGCGGCCGACCGCATGGGGACGGGACAGATACGCCCGGATAGCCGGGAACTCGAGGCCCTCGGGATCCAGCTCTGTCTCGAAGGGGACGGAGCCGCCGGGGATGTCGATGATCGCGCTCAGATTCAGACGCATAGGCTCACCTCAAACAATCGCTTTAGTATTATAGTTGCTTCGACGGGTCTTGTCAACAGAAATTTTATCGTGTATAATCCAAAAAGAACGATTTTTTCGAGGCTTTTTTGGGGGATATGCCCATGAAGGAACTGGAGATCAGAGCAAACGACGCCGGACAGCGCCTCGACCGCTTCATCGGCAAGGCCGTGCCGCTGCTGCCGGAGTCGCTGCTGCAGAAATATATCCGCCTCAAGCGCATCAAGCGCAACGGGAAGGGCGCGAAGCGGGACGATCGCCTCTGCGAGGGCGACCGCATCCAGCTCTACATTAACGACGAGTTTTTCGAAAAGCCGCGGGAGGAAAATTCCTGGCTCAAGGTCGGCACGCCCCGGCTGAGCATCGTCTACGAGGACGAGAACATCCTGCTGGCCGACAAAAAGCCCGGCGTCCTCTGCCACAGCGCGGGCGTCTGGGATTATAACACGCTGATCGCCAACGTGCAAGCCTATCTCGCGCAGAAAGGCGAGTGGCGGCCGAAGGAGGAAAACGCCTTCACCCCCGCCCTGTGCAACCGCATCGACCGCAACACAGGCGGCATCGTCATCGCGGCGAAAAACGCCGAGGCCCTGCGCATCCTCAACGACAAGATCCGCGACCGGGAGATCGAGAAATACTACCTCTGCGCCGTGCAGGGGCGGCCGAAGCCCCCGGAGGGACGGCTGGAAAACTACCTGTTCAAGGACGCGCAGAAAAACCAGGTTTTTGTAAAGAAGAGGCCGGAGCCCGGCGCGCGCACCGCCGTCACCGAGTACCGCACGCTCTGCGCGAAGGGGCCGCTCTCGCTGGTCGAGTGCCGCCTGCTGACCGGGCGCACCCACCAGATCCGCGTGCAGATGGCGTATGCCGGCTGGCCGCTCCTCGGCGACGGGAAATACGGCAGCGAGCGCTTCAACAGGGACTATGACGAAAAGGGTCAGGCGCTGTATTCGTATCGCCTGCGCTTCGACTTCCCCACCGACGCGGGGATTTTGAACTACCTGCGCGGGAAGGAATTCCGAGTGGAGAAGGTCGAATTTGCCGAGAAGTATTTCGGGCTGAACAAGATTTTTACAATAGACCAAGTCCTTTGATAAACACTCAACGGGGCGCCGAGCATTGCTCGGCGTTCATGGGAGGCATCTACGGCTTACGCCGGCCGGGAATTCCGCGCGGAGAAGGTTGAGTTTGCCGAAAAGTATTTCGGGATCGAAAAGCCTCTGCGCTATGGGAGAAAAAATGTACGAGATTGATAACGAGGAGTTTTTTATCCATACCAGCATGGAGGATAAACGGCTCTATATGACGCGGCACGACCGAATCAAATCCAAATCTCTTTCCCCCTGCTGTATGGGTGCGGACGATGTGGATTATGAAATGCAGTTCGGAAAGAATCCCGAAATCCTTGAAATTTGCGGCATGAATCAGGATGGCCTGGAGCATTTTGTCCGGCATTATGGCGGAGGCTATCGCTTTCTCAGTTTTTTTCATTGCCAAATGATTTCCGATTTCTCGCCGCTGGAAGATCTGCCGCAGTTGGAAAGCGTTCAAATCCGCTGGAATATCCGCAGCAACAGGCTTTGGGACTTTACCCGCAATCTGTCGCTGCACAGTTTTCTCATGACTGACTGTAAAAAAATGACGCTTTGTCCCGACAGACTTCGCACAGCGCCAGCCCTGCGGAATGTTTTTATCGTAGGCGGAATGTGGGAAAATCACCCGATGGAGTCCCTGGACATCTTTGCAAACATGCCGGATCTGGAGCACCTTCGCATTCGCCTCATCCGTCTGAAGGATAGAAAGCCGGACTTTCTCCGAACCCTTCCCAAGCTGGAACGGTTTGATTTTGACGCCGGGATGCTGAGCACGGAGGAGATTGCGTGGATCGTCGCGAAATATCCTCATCTGGCTGGCTGCTCATTATGTGCATACAGCAAAGAAGAGGCGACTCTGTCCGACGTGCGTGTGTGCGGCAGTAAAAAACCGGGATTGAAGCTCCCGGAACAGCAGGCGCGTTTAGATCAATATATCGCGACCTTCCAGGCCTTGGTTGAAAAATACCGGAACGACGAGCAGCGCTGAGCCGTTCCCGGTGCTGCGAGCAAAGGAGATTTGCGCATGGACATCATCATCAAGCCGATGGAGACCGGGGACGAGATCCGCGGCAAGGCCTATGTGCACTGGAAAAGCTGGCAGGAGAGCTACGCCGGGATGGTCGACGCGGATTATTTGGCGCGGATGACGCTGGAAGGCTGCGAGGAAAAGGCCTTCCGCTGGCGCGACAACATCTTTGTCGCGAAGGACGGCGCGCGCGTCGTCGGCTTCGTCGGATACGGCAAAGCCCGCGGCGAAGAAGGCGCGGGCGAGGTCTTCGCGCTCTACGTACTGGAGGAGTACCAGCATCGCGGCGTCGGTTACGCGCTGATGCGGCGGGCGCTGGACGAGCTCGCGGGCTGCCGGGTCGTTGTTCTCTGGGCGCTGAAGGAGAACAGAAAGGCGCTCCGCTTTTACAAGCGCGTCGGCTTCCGCTTGGACGGCGCGGAAAAAGAGATCGTGCTCGGCGCCCCGGTCAGGGGCGTCCGGATGACGATGGAGCTGTGAAGCTATGACCATCATCCTCTATGACGACAGATACCGCGGCGACATGATCGCCATGGTGCTGGAGGCCAAGGCCGCGCTCGGGCGCGAGCCGCGCCTGAACGAGGATCTGCTCGATGTGAAGGAGAACTACCTCGACCGGGGCTTCGGCTTCTGGCTCGCGCTCGACGGGGACGGCCGCGTCGTCGGCTGCGTCGGCTGGAGCCGAAAGCCGGAAACGGGCGAGGCCTTCCTGCACCGGCTGTACGTCAGGGCCTCCCGCAAGAGACAGGGCGTAGGCTCCGCGCTGCTGGAAACCGCGGAGTCTCACATGCGGGACGCCGGGGTCAAAACCGCCCATGTGCACCTCGGCGAGCCGCGGGAGCAGTGGTTCGAGTCCTACGCCTTCTATCCGAAGCACGGCTACGCCGAATACGCCCCGCGGTACATGAAAAAAGAGCTGTGAACAAGGAGCAGACTATGGAACGCTTTTTTCAGATGGTCGAGGCGTCGAACCGGCGCTTTCCCGAGGGTGTCGAGCCCTTTCAGATGGTCACGCGCCTGATGGAGGAGTGCGGCGAGGTCGCGGCCGAGGTCAACCTCTGGGAGGGCTCCGGCCTCAAGCGGCAAAAGCACGGCGAGCCCAGGAAGGAGGATCTCGCCAACGAGATCCGGCAGGCCATGGTGGAGCTGGCAAAGATCGCCCGCTACTACCATGCCGAGCAGGAGCTGGAGGATTCGATCGCCCGCTCGCTTGCCCGCTCCCGCGCCGAGGGCCTGATCGAATAAGGACCGGTCCCGCGCGGATTATCGGGAGGGGCAAGCCCCTCCCCTACGAATCATTCTTCATTCCGAATTCTTCATTCCTCATTCCGAATTCACAGGAGGTATCCCCCATGCTTACCGTCAACGATCTGTCCATGCAGTTCGGGCCCTCGGTGCTGTTTTCGAAGGTCGACCTGCAGTTCACCGCCGGCAACTGCTACGGCATCATCGGCGCCAACGGCGCGGGCAAATCCACCTTCATCAAGATCCTCTCCGGCGAGCTCGAGCCGACGAGCGGCAGCGTGGTGCTCGACCCGAAGCGCCGCATGTCGGTCCTCAAGCAGAACCAGAGCCTCTACGACGACTGCACAGTGCTCAACACCGTCATCATGGGGCACCAGCGGCTCTTTGACTGCGGCATCGAGCGCGAGGCGATCTACGAAAAGGAGGACTTCTCCGACGAGGACGGCATCCGCGCCGCGCAGCTCGAGGAGGAGTACGCCGAGCTCGGCGGCTGGGAGGCAGAATCCGACGCGGGGCGCATCCTGCAGGGACTCGGCGTGGACGTCGCGCTGCACGAGAGCCTGATGCGCGAGCTCGACCCGCGGCTGAAGGTCAAGGTGCTGCTGGCGCAGGCGCTGTTCGGGCATCCG